>JBFZCB010000272.1:0-24549 GCA_041308165.1 Caulobacterales bacterium | reverse complement strand
AAACAAGGAATCCCAACCAGACACCCGCACCGACAGATCCGATCAGAAGAGCAAGCCAGAAGGGCCGCAGCGGCTCCATGAGCCGCGAGCGTCTGGTGAAGGCTTGGCGGCAGGGAACAAGGAGAGACGCAACGAAGGCCAGTACGCCGGCCTCTTCCCAGTTCAGACCTTTCAGAAGCGAGAAAACCGCGCCAGCGACCAGCATGACCAGGGCGGCCCAGTAGGCCCCCTGGCGCCGCCGCCAAAGACTTGCCGAGAGCAGAAGAAGGAGAAATCCGATCACGCTCGCGGCAAAGTGAGAAAGGTCGATGAGCAGCGGCGACACGGCTCCCGCCAGGGCGCGCAGCCGGTTCTCGAAGGCGGGGGTTACGGCCGAAACGATCATGATCGATCCGGCTACAAAGACGACAATGGCGAAGATCTGAGGCGTTGCCTCGAGCACGAGCGCTCCAAGACGGATGCCCACACTGCGCGTACTGACCTTTGGAGCCCTCATCGTTGCGCTCGATAGCACGAATCGGCAGGTTGACGCCTCGCAAAGGTCACTCTGAGACAGGCTGGGCCGTCTCTTCTTGTGTGATCAGACGCTCACCGCTGTTTGACCATCCCGACAAGCAAGAGCAGCAGGCAGGCTCCTCCGAAGGCCACGAGCAAGGTAACCAGATTGAAGCCGCCGACGTCCAGACCCAGAATGGCCCCTGAGATGAATCCACCCAGAAGAGCACCTACGACGCCCACCACAAGGTTTGTCACCAGACCGTGGCTACGCCCCATGACCTTTTCTGCCAGCCAGCCGGCGAGAATGCCGATGACCAGCCAACCGATGATACCGAGACCCATTTCATTTTCTCCTGAAGCCATAACCGTGGGCTAAAAATGCAGGAAAGCCCGGGTGGTTGCGACACCCTGTTGATTTTGGTGGATCCCATCTCGCCTCGGGCGCGAATGCGGCATGAGGCTTGCGGCGTTCCAGGCGAGCCGTTCCATTTCGGGACAAACCGCCATTATAGGGACATTGGGGCCATGGCCACCGACATCGATCTCCATCTGGGCCGCCGCCTGCGCCGTCGTCGCAGGCTCCTCGGACTAACACAGCAACAACTCGCCTTGCAGGTCGGCATCCGTTTCCAGCAGATCCAGAAATATGAGTGCGGTGCCAATCGCATTTCAGCAGCCCGGCTTTGGCAGTTGGCTGAGGCGCTGGAATCCCCGGTCAACTATTTCTACGACGGCCTCGCAGAAGCCATGGAGCGCAATGAGAGTGCCAATGGCGGCAGGAGTGAAGTCTATTCCAGAAAAGAGACCATGGACCTGATACAGGCCTATTATCAGCTTGGCGAACGGCCGCGCAGACGTCTTCTGGATCTTGCAAAATCCCTGCACGGGGATGGCGATATGGCGAACTGACATCCCTTTTGACCAAAGAGGGCATGGCCGGGCCAATGAGGCTGTAGTATCCCCCGGCCATGAATGAGTACGAAGCCTTTGCCGTCGAACTGGCCCATGCAGCTGGCACAGTGACGCTGCCGTTTTTTCGCGGCCAGTACGCTGAGGAAGACAAGGGGGGAGCGAAAGGCTTCGATCCGGTCACACAGGCGGACCGCGAAGCCGAAGCCCTGATCAGAAAGCTCATTACTGAGCGCTACCCAACCCATGGAATCGTCGGCGAAGAGTATGGTGAGGACCGACCCGACGCCGATCATGTATGGGTTCTGGATCCTGTTGACGGAACGCGTGCGTTCATTTCAGGTCTGCCTCTGTGGACGACGCTGATTGCTTTGAAACAGGAAGGCTATCCTCGCGTTGGGGTTATCGCCCAGCCCTATCTGGACGAGATCTATCTGGGCGGGCCGTCAGGTTCGATCCTGTTGAGCCGTGGCCAGACCACAGGCCTTAGAACACGAGCCTGCACCAGGCTGACGGATGCGGTCATTTCCACGACGGATCCAGACCTGTTTAGCGGGGCCGAGCTTGGAGCCTGGACACAGGTGCGTGCCGCAGCCAGGCTGGCGAGATTGGGCTGCGATGCCTATGCCTATGCAATGCTGGCATCTGGTCGCATCGACATGGTCATCGAGGCAGGCCTCAAACCCTGGGACTGGGCAGCCCTGGTTCCCGTCATCGAGGCTGCGGGCGGCGAGGTTACTAATTGGCGCGGAGAGGGACCTGACCAGACGGGTCAGATTCTGGCTGTCGGGGATACCTCCATTCGCGAGCAGGCTCTTGTGACCCTGCAACGCGCAGCGCTCTGAGGTTCAATCACACCGACACGCCGGCTGGGTATCCTGGTCCGGCGGTTCCGGAGCGATGAAACAGGTCCAGGCCCTTCCCCCCCTTGGGCTGAAACCCGGCAAATGTAGTTGATGGCTCGTCAAGATCGCAGTGCCTGCCTAATGTGAAGCCATGACCACACGACCCGCCATTTTGATCGTCCAGCAGCATCTGGCCCCACTGACCGGTTTTCTGGACAGCCTCTATGACGTCTACCGACTATGGGAAGGCCTACCGGAGGACGCCGAAAATCTGATCCGGGCTGTGGTTGTCACGGGCGAGTTCGAGCTGGATAGGGCACTCCTTGCTCGACTGACCAAGCTTGAACTGGTTGCCTGCTTCACCTCCGGCTATGACAGGATCGACGTCGCCTGGTGCCATCAACAAGGCCTGATCGTTACCCACGCTCCAGGTGTGAACCACGAAGATGTGGCAGACCATGCCATAGGCCTGCTGATCGCCTCCAGGCGAGGTCTGTTCAGCGGGGACCGTTTGCTTCGTGCCGGCCAATGGGGTTCAGACGTCAGAACACTCTCAGGCTCGCTGAAGGGGCAAAAACTGGGAATCGTAGGCATGGGCGCAATCGGTCAAGCGGTCGCATCACGGGCAGAGAGCCTGCGTATGGTCGTCAGCTGGTGGGGGCCCCGCAACAAGCCCCTACCCTGGCCAAGAGCCGAGAGTCTGCTTGATCTGGCCAAGGCCTGCGATGTCCTGATGATTGCCTGCAAGGCCGATGACAGCAATATCGGCTTGATTTCCGAGCCGGTTATAGAGGCCGTCGGTCCTCAGGGGTTGATCGTCAACATGGCTCGCGGCCAGGTCATTGATGAACCCGCCCTTATTTCTGCCCTGCGATCGGGAACACTGGGTGGGGCCGCTCTTGATGTCTTCACCCACGAGCCTGTCCGGCTTGAGGACTGGTCTGACGTTCCCAATACGATCCTTACCCCCCACACGGCTGGCGCTACCCGCGAATCCGTACAAGGGATGCTGATGCTGCTGATGCAGAACCTCGATGCAGTCCTTGGTGGCAGGCCGCCTGTGACCCCCGTCTCAAACTAGTTGCCGTCATCACCCATGGGGATCTGGATAGGTGCATTACCCCCCGCGGCGGGACCACGCATTCCAAAGCCCTGAGGCCGTTCGTCGGCGCTCAAGACCCCGTCTCCGTTCCTGTCCATCTCTGCAAATCGTCGCGTCGTTTCAGCCCGCATCTCTGCCCGTGAGATCTGGCCGTCCCCATCCTTGTCGGCTTGTGAGAACATTCGCGCCATCATGCCTCCACCGGCACCGCCGGGGCCGCCGGGGCCGCCTTGACCTCCAACTCCAGCTGGGCCGGCGCCCATGCTTGCGCGCATTGCCGCTGCTGCCGCTTCGATCTCAACCGAGGTGATGACATTGTCGCGGTTCAGGTCCAGACGATCGAACATGGCCTCCTGACGTCGCAACGAAACCTCGAGGGTCTCAGGCGGAATCATGCTGCGTGACTGGGCTGAGGCCAGCACAGGCAGGCTTGCCGCAGCGACGGCGATGACAAGGATACTTGTGGCTTTTACCCGGCTCATGATTCACTCCAGCGAATTCTGTCTTCTACGTTCCGACGCAAAGATTCCGTCGAAAATAGCCACAGGCCACACGGATTACGCAGCCTGGGCGGTTTCAGCTTGCCAAATCATATAAGGATATCTTTATATGATCTCATGTCCCTATCCGCAGAGCAGACTGTAGAAGTCTTGAGCGCCGCTGGCGAGCCCACGCGCCTGCGTATTCTGTCGCTGTTGGCAAGCGAGGAGCTTTCGGTGATGGAGATGTCGCGGATTCTTGACCAGAGCCAGCCCCGTGTCTCACGCCACCTCAAGCTCCTGACCGATTCAGGGCTGATCGAGCGCTTCCCAGACGGCGCACGCGTCTATTACAGGCTGTCACATGAAGCGCCGGCACGGCGTTTGGTCGATACGGTGCTCGACCTCTTGTCCGACAAGGCGGGGGAAGCCGATTATCGTCAGCTTGAAGCCGTTCGAAAAGAAAGAGAGGCCTCGGCAGCCGGATATTTCGAACAGATTGCTCCACAATGGGACAGGCTTCGTTCGCTATATGTGAGCGAAAGCGCAGTAGAGGCTGCTCTCGAACGCGCCGTAGGGTCTGGGCCTTTCGATCGTGTTGTCGATCTCGGGACAGGCTCTGGCCGGATGCTGACACTGCTGGCAAGCCGAGCCAAAACCGCGATCGGCCTCGACCTTAGCCAGAATATGCTGAACATCGCTCGGGCAAACGTAAGCCGCGCTGGGCTTCAGCGGGTTGAGTTGCGCCATGGCGATATCTTCGGCACTCGCCTGCCCTCCCAAAGCGCCGATCTGGTCGTTGTTCACCAGGTGCTGCACTACCTCTCCGACCCTGCAGCTGCCGTCGCTGAGGCTGCAAGGCTTGTCAGTCTGAATGGCCGACTTGTGATTATAGATTTTGCACCTCACGACTTTGAGCACATGCGCGAAGCCCACCAGCATAGACGACTGGGCTTCTCGGACACAGAGATCAACGGCTGGCTCACCAGCGCCAATCTGACGCCGCTGGCCCCCATCGCCCTTCCACCTGAACCCAAGGATGGCGCAGGTCGCCTGACAGTGACGATCTGGACGGCTGAGCGCCGGGCTGAACAGAACCGAAGGAGCGCCTGATGGCTGATGCAAAATCCGTGAGCCTCAACGCTGCAAGAGCACTCCTTCTCTCCCCCCTGGGCCCCGTAGCCCGAGCAGGCGACAACAACAGCCCCGTTCGTGTCTCGTTCGAGTTTTTTCCACCGAAAACGGATAAGGCCGAAGAGGCGCTCTGGGAGGCGGTTCGCCGTCTTGAACCCCTGAACCCAGAGTTTGTGTCAGTAACCTATGGTGCCGGCGGATCCACGCGCGAGCGGACCCATCGCACGGTACACCGCATGCTGAGCGAGACAGGATTGAATCCGGCTGCCCACCTGACCTGTGTCGAGGCCAGTCGGCAGGATGTCGATGAGGTCATTGAAAGCTATAAGGCCATCGGCGTCAGCCACATCGTGGCCCTGCGTGGTGATCCTCCAGGTGCGGCCGGCATTGGTGGGGTCTACAGCCCACGACCGGACGGTTATGCCAATGCAACCGAACTCACTGCCGCCATCCAGCGTGTTGGCGGTTTCGAGGTCACCGTTGGAGCCTATCCGGAGGGACACCCCGAAAGCCCATCCATCGCGCACGACATCGATGTCCTGAAGGCCAAGGTTGATGCGGGAGCCACCAGGGCCATCAGCCAGTTCTTCTTTGATATCGATGCCTTTCTGCGCTTCCGCGATCGTATTCGTGCCGCGGGAATCGAAATCCCTCTCCTCCCCGGGGTCATGCCGGTTTCCAACTTTGGAGCCTTGCAACGTATGAGCGCAGCCTGTGGCGCTACCGTTCCCGCCTGGCTCGCGACCCATTTCGACGGGCTCGATGACGATCCAGAGACGCGCAAACTCCTCGCAGCTTCGATCGCTGCTGAAACCTGCGCACGGCTGCAGGAGGAAGGCTTTTCTGACTTCCACTTCTACACACTTAACCGTGCTGATCTGGTCTATGCGATCTGTCGCGTACTGGGCGTGCGTGAAACCAGGACCACAGCCTAAATGTCCACTGACGCTCCAATCGCAACACTCTCGCGAGCCGACAGAATTGCCCGACTGCACGCTGCAGCCAAGCAGCGAATCCTTGTCCTAGACGGTTCATGGGGCGTGATGTTTCAACGTCGAGGTCTCGAAGAAGCGGACTTCCGCGGTGACCGGTTCACTTCAGCCAATGGCTATGACGAACGTGACCAGATGAAGGGCAATAACGATATCCTTTGCCTGACAAGGCCCGATATCGTCTCGGAGCTACACCATGAGTACTATGGTGCCGGAGCCGACATCTCAGAGACCAATACCTTCAGCGCGACCACTATCGCTCAGGACGACTATCGTCTGGATGAAAAGGCCGTCTGGGACATAAATTTTGAAGGCGCAAAGCTTGCCCGCGCGGCTGCCGACCACTGGACAGCTAAGCAACCTGAAAAGCCCCGTTTTGCTGCCGGCTCAATCGGTCCTCTGAACAAGATGCTGTCCATGTCTTCAGATGTGAACGATCCCGGAGCCCGCCTGGTCACCTTTGACCAGGTCTATGAAGCCTACCGCCACCAAGTCAGGGCGCTCAATGAGGGTGGGGTCGATCTTTATTTGATCGAGACCATCACCGACACGCTAAACTGCAAGGCAGCGATCAAGGCAATCAAGGACCTTGAGGACGAGGGCATGGAGGTCCTGCCCATCTGGATCAGCGGAACCATCACCGACAGGTCAGGTCGAACCTTGTCGGGCCAGACGGCGGAAGCCTTTTGGAACAGTGTGCGCCATGCAAAGCCCTTTGCTATCGGTTTTAACTGCGCCCTTGGTGCTGACCTGATGCGCCCTTTCATTGCTGAACTGAGCCGTGTGGCGGACACGCTTGTCGCCGCCTACCCAAACGCCGGATTGCCCAATGCCATGGGACAGTACGACGAAGAGCCCCATCAAACGGCTCATTTCATCGAGGAATGGGCGGCATCTGGCCTCGTCAATATCGTGGGGGGATGCTGCGGAACAACACCGGACCATATCCGCCATACCGCTGATGCCGTAGCCAACCTGACCACGCGTTCGATCCCCGAGCGCCCCGTAGCTATGCGGCTTTCCGGCCTTGAGCCTTTTGAGTTGATCGCCTGATGCGCCCCGTCTTCATAAATGTTGGCGAACGAACCAACGTCACCGGATCTGCCAAGTTCAGGAAGCTGGTTGTCGAAGGCAACTATGCCGCCGCCTTGGACGTGGCCCGCCAACAGGTCGAGGCCGGTGCCCAGATCATCGATGTGAATATGGATGAAGGTCTCCTCGATGGCGTTATGGCCATGCGGACCTTTCTCAACCTGATCGCCGCAGAGCCCGACATTGCACGCGTACCGGTGATGATCGATTCCTCAAAATGGGAGGTCATCGAGGCCGGTCTCAAGTGCGTTCAGGGCAAGCCCATCGTCAACTCCATCTCCATGAAGGAGGGCGAGGCGGCATTCCGATCCCAGGCTGTCAAATGCCTCAGATACGGTGCCGCGGTTGTCGTCATGGCTTTTGATGAGGTGGGGCAAGCCGACACGGCTATTCGAAAGATAGAAATCTGCACACGAGCCTATCGCATACTCGTCGATGAAGTCGGTTTCCCACCCGAAGACATTATTTTTGACCCCAACATCTTCGCTGTAGCGACGGGCATTGAGGAACACGACAACTATGCCGTGGACTTCATCGAAGCGGTCAAGGTCATCAAGGCTACGCTGCCCTATGCCCGGATTTCGGGTGGAGTCTCCAACGTCTCCTTTTCGTTTCGTGGCAATGAACCCGTGCGCCGGGCCATCCACAGCGTGTTCCTCTATCATGCGATCCAGGCCGGCATGGACATGGGAATCGTCAATGCCGGGGACCTGCCTGTCTATGACGACATCGACCCTATTCTAAGGGAGGCCGTCGAGGACGTTATTCTCAACCGGCCGCAGCGGACCAATGTCTCAAATACAGAACGCCTCGTAGATATCGCGCCCAACTACAAGGGCGATAAGGGGGTGGCACGTGTCATCGACCTGAAGTGGCGTGAGGCTCCGGTCGGAAAACGGATCGAGCATGCCCTGATCAACGGCATCACCGAATATATCGACGTCGACACCGAAGAGGCCAGGCTCTCTTTTGACCGCCCCCTCCATGTCATCGAGGGCCCGTTGATGGACGGGATGAATGTCGTCGGCGACCTGTTCGGTTCGGGGAAGATGTTTCTGCCCCAGGTCGTGAAATCTGCTCGTGTCATGAAACAGGCCGTCGCCTGGCTCGAGCCCTTCATGGAAGCAGAGAAGAACGAGCTTGAGGCCAAGGGCGGCATCAGAGAACAGGCTGGCCGTATTCTGATGGCTACGGTCAAGGGCGATGTTCATGACATCGGCAAGAACATCGTTGGTGTCGTTCTCCAGTGCAATAACTACGAAGTGGTTGACCTGGGGGTTATGGTGCCCGCTGACCGGATCTTGGATGCAGCCCTGGAACACAAGGTCGATATCATCGGGCTTTCCGGGCTGATCACGCCGTCTCTGGACGAGATGGTCTTTGTTGCTCGCGAAATGGAGCGCAGGGGGTTCAGCATACCCCTACTGATCGGTGGAGCCACGACCAGTCGTACCCATACCGCGGTCAAGATCGAGCCTGCCTACAAGCGTGGATCGACCACCTATGTCGTCGACGCGAGCCGCGCAGTCGGTGTGGTCTCGGGACTTCTGTCTCCGACAGAGAAAGACCGGAATGAAGCCCTGACGCGCGACGAGTATGTTCGGATCCGCGAGCAGTATGCACGGGGCCAGGAGGTCAAGGCGCGTGCAGGCCTTGCGGAGGCCAGGGCCAATCGTTTCAGGGCCGCTACGACCGCCCCCCAACCTGTGAAGCCCTCTTTTCTGGGAGTTCGGGCCTATGAAGCCTGGGATCTGGCCGATCTCGCCGAACACATTGACTGGACACCTTTCTTTGCCAGTTGGGAACTCATCGGCCGCTATCCCCAGATACTCGATGACGAAATCGTCGGCGTTGCAGCCCGTGACCTGTTTAAGGATGCCCAGGTCATGCTCAGGCAGATCATTGAAGAAAAGTGGTTCACGGCAAAAGGTGTTGTTGGTTTCTGGCCGGCACGAGCGGTTGGTGATGATATTGCGGTCTTTGCGGATGAGACCCGGAGCCATGAGTTGGCCCGGTTCCACACGCTGCGCCAGCAAATCAAGAAATCAAATGGCAAGCCGAACCTGGCCCTGTCTGACTTTATCACCGAAGCCGGTGACGACTATATTGGGGCGTTTGCTGTAACAACCGGACATGGCGAACTGGAAACATCACGCCGTTTCAAGGACGCAGGCGATGACTATTCCGCCATTATGGCCTCGGCTCTCGCTGACCGTCTGGCCGAAGCCTTCGCTGAAGCCATGCATAAGACCGTTCGTCGCGAACTCTGGGGTTATAGCCCTGATGAAGCCGCATCCACCGACGATCTGATTGCCGAACGCTATCAGGGCATACGCCCTGCGCCAGGCTATCCGGCACAGCCCGACCATACGGAAAAATCGACGCTCTTCCGTCTCCTGAACGCTGAAGACAATGCCGGAATGGCCTTGACCGAAAGCTATGCCATGACACCCCCAGCCTCGGTCTCGGGGCTGTACTTCGGCCATCCGGAAAGCCACTATTTCGGCGTGGGTAAAATTGATCTTGATCAGGTCCAAGACTATGCAATTCGCAAGGGCTGGGACCTCCAGACCGCTGAGCGTTGGCTGGCTCCCATCCTAAACTATGAACCGGACTCACAGGATCGCGCGGACGCCGCTTAGGATGACCCAGGCTCAAACAGCAGGGTGGTACTGGCAAGAGTATTGGACCACGCCAATCCCCGGCTCGTCGGGCGTATCCGCTCAGGCCGCTGCCGCAGACACCCGACCTGTCTGGGAAGACTGGTTCGCCGGGCTGGCGGACGGCACGACGGTCATCGATCTTTGCACCGGTGGTGGTGCCCTTCCAAGGCTGGCGCAGGCGATTGCCTCAAGCCAGGGCAAACGCCTCTACATGACGGGGGTCGATTACGCCCTGACGGCCGGATCGGGAAATCCGGATCTGGCCGACACCTGCATCATGGGTAGCGTCAACATCGAGGCCATGCCTTTCTCCGACGCCAGCTTTGACGCTGCGGTGTCGCAGTATGGCATCGAATATGCTGACCACGAACGCTCGCTAAGGGAACTGGCCCGGATTGTGAGGCCTGGTGGATGTGTTCGCCTGCTGATGCATCATAGCGAAAGTGCCATTACTCAACAGGCTCAGCGACAGGTCGCGGCCTATGATGCCGTAATGGCGGACGGCCTTGCCCTTAATGCAGCACGCCTCGCCTTTGAGACCCGCAAGATAGACACCTCAAGCCCGGCCGCCCTCCAAAGTGGAGGCCAGTTCCTCAAGTCCATACTCACAGTGGCTGGGCGTACGCGTCATGATCCCGCCTATGCGACCGTCAAACTTCAGCTCACCTATCTCAACGATCTGGCCATGAACGTTGATCGTTTCGATCCGGAAAGTGCCCTGCAACGGCTCAGCGATTTCGACCTGAGAAATACCGCCTGGCGGATGCGCCAGACCTGTCAGATCGCCTGTGCGCTTGATCCAAAAACCTTGAATACATTCAGCAAGACAGCTGAACAGTCAGGCCTAAATGTCCTGGCCAGCACCGTTCAGAAGGACGCTTCAGGAGCTGTGATAGGTTGGTGCATGGATCTCACTCGCCTGGCCTGACTTCGAAAAGGGACTGGACACGATCAGGGCTCGGCCAGATCCAGGCTAGGCGAGATCACGGTTGGGCGAGATCAAGGTTGGGCCGGATTATTCTGCGCCATGGTCTCGAGAGAGGCCGGCTTTGACGTAATCCCGGCCCTGATTCTGCGAGCCGCGTGCTCGCACCGACCCGGAAGTCCAAAGAACAGCCCAAACGCCTGGGATCGGGCGGCCTCATCAGTCTGTGCCATCAGCGGGATCCACATGGCCGAAGCCGATGCAGCGGCTTCGGAGGCTGCAGCCCTGGCCTGGGGCGTCTGGCGCGGTGCGGCCTCGGACAGGGCTGTGCGGAAATCAGCCGCTTCCAGGCGACCAAGCCTCATGATTTCCAGATCGAGCGGGTCCTGATTGGTCAGGGTCTCGCCGAGCCGGACATGACCCGTAACCAGTGCATCACACCAGGCAACCAGAGGAAAATCCTCCTCAGGGGCTCCCCGGGGTAGCGGCCCATCATAGGCCAAGGCTTCTCGAAGCCTGAGCTGTGTCTCGGATTCTGCGGCCGAAGTTGGTGCAGTGATCATCACACCATCCTGGGGCGCAGTCTGAAGAACCAGAGAGAAGAGCATTGGAACAAGCATTCTTGGATCCACCTGGGCCGGACCATGATGTCCGGCTCAAGCACCATAGTCCTGGAAATGGTTATTCTGCGGCAATTGAAAAAGGAAAAGGCGGTGGATCCAGGGATCCACCGCCTCAAGTCCTCAAGACGACCGGCCTAGAGGCCGGAAGGTCTTAGAAGTTAGCTGTCACGCCAAAGAACACGTAACGGCCAAGGGCATCATAGAGCTGCGGGAAGGTGTTCCCGTTACCGCCGGTGCCGGCAGCGACCGACAGAGGTGGATCCGTGTCAAACACGTTGTTGACACCGACGCGACCGCTGACCGTATCCGTGATCTGCCAGTTTGCTGCCAAGTCGAAGTAGTTCATGGCATCAAGCTTGGAGTCGAGACGCCCTGCAACACCACCGGTCAGGCTCGAGCCGAACTCGACCTCACTGTAGTAGCGCCATGTGCCGGATACATCGACATTCCAGGGCGACTGCCAGGTGAGACGGGCGCGGTGACGCCACTCAGGGTTCGGAACGCCGCACTGAGCCGAGCCATAGTAGCCGGTGCAGTCATAGACGGCGCTTGCGGTACCTGTGCCCGTGTCGGATTCCAGGCTGCTGAGCCAGGTCCCGACGAAGCTCATGCCGAGCTGGCCCCAGCCCGTAACGCCCCAATCCTCGAGATCAACACTGTAGCCCGAGTTGATGTCGACGCCGCTGGTCTTCAGGCCACCGATGTTGATGGCGAGGTTTTCAACGAAGCCCTCTCCAACCCAGAGCGAACCGGTCGGACCGCGATTGATGCGTCCGCAGGCGGCCGGATCATTGTCGCGATAGCAGAGGTCCAGAGTGTTAGCTGCACCGACCGAAGAAATCAGGCCGTCGACCTGAATGTCGAACCAGTCAACCGAGAGGTTGAAGCGCGGCAGGAAGGAGGGTGTCAGAACAATACCGGCTGTGAAGGTGTCTGATTCTTCAGCGTTCAGGTTCGGATTACCGCCGGTGATCTGATTGTACTGACCAGCGGGGCTGTTCAGAGACGCGCTGCCAAACTGAGCGGCAGGCACACCCGTTGCCGTACATTGAGCCAGGGTCGCACGGAAGGCGTTGCCGATGGGCGCACCGCAAGGCTCGCCCGTGGCGATGTCAAACAGGCCAAAACCCTGCGCTGCGAACAGCTCGAGGACGTTTGGCGCGCGGACTGCGCGTGAGTAGCTGGCACGCAGGCGGACATCTTCGATCGGAGCATAGTCGGCACCAAACTTGTAGGTGTCCGTGGAGATTGTCGCATACTCGGAGCGACGATAGGCGGCGTCAACCGAGGCCGAATAGGCCCAGGACTGACCATCGGCCAGAGGTACCTGGATTTCCGCAAAGATATCGGTGACGTCGGCCGAACCCGTGATACCGATCGTTGGACCACCCTGACCGGCACCGTCGCCAGAAGCGAAGGAAGCGTCAGTTACCGAGCCGAGGTAATCACGGCGATACTCGGCACCGAAAGCAACCTTGACGCCGGTCGAAGCCCAGGGAGACTGGATGCCGTACTGGGTAAGATCGCCGGTGACGGCTGCGGTTACAACCTGTTGTGTGGTCTCGCCGGTCTGCACCAGTGGGATCTGCAGGTAGTCAAGAGCGGCCTGGGTTACCCCGCCGATCGCAAAGACGTCAAAGGGAACGCACCCTGGATCCGTGCCATTGACGACGGACCGGCAGGTTGGGACCCCACCAACGCTGACAACGTCCGTTGCACGCGTGAGGCGTGAAACCGAGAAGTCGTTCAGATAGGTACGGGCAAGACGCACACGCGAGAACTGGGCGGCAACGTCATAGTTCCAGCCTTCCGTGATCAGACCACGAAGGCCAACGACCGTGCGGTATGACTGATAGGTCAGCGAGTCCTGACGCCCACCGCCTTCAACGTTACGACGACCGATGTAGAAGGGAACGCGAGCACCGGAAGCAATCTGGGCCGGCGTACAAATGACGCCGGACTGCTGAGCCGAAAGGAGCGGGTTGTCGCAGTTGATGGTATCATTGTTGAAGAACGAGCCCGAGGGCGCGATCTGGGCCACAGACGAATAGTCATTGAACATCAGCTGGGCAAAGGCCTCAGCATGTTCATTGATCTGGTAGCGGCCGAAGGCACCCAGGGTGTAGCGTTCATCCGGGCGCTGGTAGTAGTTGATCGGCCCATAGTTATAGGCGTTCACATCACCGACGTAAGGAATGAACGTGCGGTTCGGACCTACGGTCTGGAAGAAGGTCGAAAAATCGGTGAACAATCCAGGGAAGGACGTAGCCGAACCACCGCAGGCGAAGGTCGTCGGACGCGCTGCAACGGGGTTAGCGATCGTACAGGCCGAATAGTCGCGGTCAGCCTGCGAAACCGGATTGTTGCTGCGGAAACCGGCATAGGCGAGCAGGCTGCCCTTGCCGTCTGGTGCCTGGACGCCCATCGAGATGGTGACTTCGCGGCTCTCGCCGTCGATCACGTTATCGTCTGGGAGCCTGAAGTTGGCTGGGTTGGTCGAGCCACGACGTGCGATTTCTGCACGAACGTTGCCGACGCCGTCATAGTCGTTGTTGTGCTGATAGAAGCCGTACTGCGCATCAATCTGAATGCCTTCGAACTCCTTCTTCATGATGAAGTTCACAACGCCGGCGACAGCGTCAGAGCCGTAAACGGCGGAAGCGCCGCCGGTCAGGACCTCAACGCGCTCGACGAGCTGACCAGGGATCTGGTTAAGGTCGGCAGCACTGTCATTGGGTGAGCCGTAGCCCATGCGGCGGCCATCGATCAGGACCAGGGTACGGTCCGATCCGAGGTTACGCAGCGAAACGGTTGCGGTACCGGAGGCCCCGTTGACGACCGTCGAGTTCTGCGAGGCGAAAGCCTGCGGGAGCTGGGTGATCAGATCCTCGACGCGCGTCACGCCTGCAACATCGATGTCTTCGCCGGTGACCTGGGTAACCGGGCTGGTCGTTACGAGGTTGGCCTGCGGAATACGCGAGCCGGTGACGACGATTTCGGCAACCTCGTCAGCTTCTGGTTCCTGGCTCTGGGCCATAGCGGGAGCCGCGAAGGCGAGCATGGCCGCGCCTGTTATAATGGTCGTCGCCAGCAGGCGCTGACGCATGGGTGGGGTTCTCAAGGATCGTTCTCCTGATTTTCGGTGCATCCACCGGGAGTGGAGCACCGCATGATCGCAAATTTATCACAACGCGACTCGGCCAGAAGGCAACTTCGCGCGATGTTATACGTTATGCTCCATAGGTCGCGCTGCGCTACAGCAATTACGCCTGCGTAATGAAGTCGACGCAGCACTGTCGTATTCTAGCCACGATCGACACCAAGCGCATTTTGCCCTGTAGCCTCTGGCAGATTGGCCCCGCATCGTGCCAAGGTAGGTCTTTCCGACCCTAGGAGGCCAGCTAAGTCTATGAATTACAAATATCTAATAGCGGCCTTTCTCTCGACCTACTTCTTCGCGTCCAGCGCAACAGCGTTAGCCTCTCAGTCTGTTGCCCAACTGCCCGATACACGCCCCCAGACGCTCGATCGTTTGCTGAGCTGCCGCCAACTGGCTTCAGACGCGGCTCGATTGTCCTGCTATGACGCCGCAGTGAACGCTTTTGAAGCCGCACAGCGGCAAGGCGACGTGGTTGTTGTTGACCGCGCGCAGGTCAGTGAGGCCCGCCGACAACTGTTCGGATTTGCCCTGCCCCGTGTTACGCTCTTTGACCAGGACGGACGGACAGCACCGGTCGATGCCATTGAGACGACCCTGGTCAGAGCCACGCAGACCGGAGAAGGCCGCTGGGTGTTCACCCTCGAAGATGAGAGTGTCTGGCGCCAGATTGACAGCGAGCGCGTCAACTTCAGAAATCGGCCCGGAGCGGCTGTGCGAGTGCGCACCGCGGCCCTGGGCAGTTACCTTATGACCATCGAGGGTAGTCGCGCCGTACGTGTCCGGCGCCAGTAGGGAGGTTAGAGCCATGACATTCAAAGCCCTTTCCGACACTGTTTACGTGTCAGGCCAGATCAGTCTGCAAGACATTGAAATCGCGCGGTCACTGGGCGTGCGTACCATTATCAGCAACAGGCCTGACGCAGAAGAACCCGGCCAGCCAACAGCCAACGAACTCGCCCAGGCGGCCGCCGCCCTTGGACTCGGCTTCATCCATGCCCCAACCCGAGGCCTGCCTGACGCCACGGTATTGGAGGCCGTTGGCGCGGCTTTAAGCCGAGACGAAACGGTATTGATGTTTTGCCGCTCAGGGATGCGATCAGCTGCCGCCTGGGCGCTTTCGATGCATCTGACAGGGCGAATGGGAAGGGACCCGCTGGTGGCTGCAGCCGCAAAGGCTGGCTACGATCTCGCCAGCTTGCCGCTCGACTGACGGCTCTGGTCTGAGCCCGCCTGGAACGGGCAGTCACATCCGCTGCGGTCAATGACCTTGTTTTTGTCTCAGCGGGAGATCAGGACACTCGCCGCATAGGGCACCGGTTCGGGGGTGCAGGAGGCAACAGCGAGTTGCGCCGCCATGAGACACAGCAGGGCCGCCGCCAGGGGCTGGAGCCGATTTGAGACACTGTAGAGAATAACCTTGGTCACGAATAACGCTCCAGATCGAGTTTACCGGTCGTTAACGCAAGACGCGGGCCAAAGGGCTGAGAGCGGAGAGCCTGCATGATCCCCTTTGTTCGCGAGTTCGATTTTGTCTGGGGACGCTGTGATCAGGTCTCACCCCTTATACAGAGGGTCATTGCCCGAAACCCCGGACCTTTCACCTTCACCGGCACCGGAACCTATATCGTCGGTCACAGCGAGCCTGGATCGCAGGTTGCCATCATTGATCCAGGCCCTCCTGACACTGACCACCTCAACGTTCTCACAGCTTGCGTGTCGGGACGTACGGTGAGCCATATATTGATCACGCATACTCACCGCGATCACTCTCCCCTCGCCCGTCCCTTAGCCTGCGCCGTCGGAGGCCAGATTCTCGCTGCCAAGCCCCCCCTGACCCCTGAACTGCGCGCCGAGGCAGGAGAAGAAGGCAATGACGAGGACTTTGCTCCCGACGTCATCCTAGTGGGAGGCGAGATCATAAAGGGAGACGGATGGACGATTGAGGCCATGGCAACGCCAGGACATGCCTCTAACCATCTGGCCTTTGTACTTGAACAAGAAAATGCGTTGTTTTGCGGCGACCACATTATGGGCTGGTCCACGACAGTCATCGCTCCTCCAGACGGCGATATGGCGGACTACATGCAAAGTCTTGAGGCCGTAATCGCCCGTAGATTCCAGAGCCTGTGGCCAACACACGGCGCACCTATTACACAACCTGACCGCTTCTTACGTGCCTATAGGGCGCACCGGATGGAGCGAGAACGGCAGGTTCTTGAAGCACTAAAGGTTGGCAAAGGGCTCATCGCTGACATGGTGCCCCGCTTCTATGGCGATATAGACAAGCGGCTGTGGCCAGCGGCATCGCTTTCCCTCCACGCTCACCTGCTAAAGCTGATAAAGGAAGGGCGCGTCAAATCCGTCCCGTCCCCAGGCCTGTCTGACCTCTATTCCCTCACCTGAAGATTATCGAGTATCCGCGTGGCCAGACGACAGGCCTGCCCCTCATCAGTCGGCCGGTCATCTCGGGCTATAACGCGCACATCCGTACGTCCCGGACGAATCCGAATAACCGCATCCCAGGTCCGGCCGAACCAGAAGCCCTTGTAAACGCCATCGGCGCGAGCGACGCCAAGACTGGTAATCTCGAATCCAGCCTGCTGAAGGCCATAACCGGCGACGCCAGGGGCCACCTGTGTCATGACGGCGACTGCTCCCGGACAATCGCCTGGATCCCCCACCCAACGATCAAGCGGAGGAGCCCCTGCGGCTCTGCGCGCATTCATGATAGCCGTTCGAAAAGCTGGCGGATCCGATGCATCCGTCATGACGTTCGGCCGTGAAGTGTCAGCACCTGCCTTCTGGAAATGCACCATGAACACCCCAAGGGTAATCACGGCAGCCATGATGGCCAGAACGGCAGGAATCCACCCCCCCTTACCCGCGCCTCGCGAGATCCAAACCGTGCCGAGAGCTGCGATCGCACCCAGCCAGGACAGGGGCCAGGCAATTCCTAAGGTGATAAGATCAAGTGCCACGGACAGAGGGATCAGGCTCAGCCGCAAGGCGACACAGGCTCCAAATACCAGGACCGGTGCAATCAGGACGATTCCGAGCCCGGTCCAGGCCTGCCGGTAGCGAGACTGCTGCACGGCAAAGGGGGTCGTCGAATGGGTCATCAGGTCAGGATAGACCAATGGCAGAGGTCCAGCCAACGGTTTCAACCCGCTGCAGGCGTGCCGCTCTTCCTTTCGATAGCGTCCCCTTCCGTCATGGGAAAGGCAATGTGAACACCTGGTGCAGGGCGCTCAGAGGTTCTGAGCCCTATGCCTCAGAAAGGCATCGGCAAGCACACAGGCCGCCATGGCCTCGACAACGGGTACGCCGCGCAAGGCCACGCAGGGGTCATGACGGCCTTTGGTTCGAAGATCAGTCTCTTCCCCATCGCGCGTGATGGACTGACGGGGTGTCAGGATCGAGGATGTGGGCTTGAAGGCGACACGAAGGGTTATGGGCTGGCCAGTGGACAGACCACCCAGAATACCGCCCGCATTGTTGGACAGAAACACGGGCATTCCCTGGGGCCCCAGACGCATCTGATCAGCGTTGTCCTCGCCTGACAGCATCGCCGCACCAAACCCGGCTCCGATTTCGACACCCTTGACCGCGTTGATCGACATCATCGCAGCGGCGAGCTCGGCATCCAGCTTGCCATAAAGAGGGGCACCCCAACCCACCGGCACACCCGTAACTTCAAGTGCAACTATGGCCCCTGTTGACGAACCAGCCTTGCGCACAGTGTCCAGATAAGCCTCCCAGTCTTTGACCACCTCCGAAGAGGCTGCATAGAGGGGGTTATCGTTCACAGCCTCAAAGTCGATATTGTGCGGTTCAATACGGTGAGGGCCCAACTGGACCACGCCAGCACGGATACGAACAGCCTCGCCCAGAACCTTTCTCGCTATCGCGCCTGCCGCAACACGACAGGCCGTCTCTCGGGCTGAGGAGCGTCCACCACCCCGATGATCCCGAACGCCATATTTTTCCTGATAGACATAGTCGGCATGACCTGGGCGATAGGCTCGTGCGATCTCGCCATAGTCCTTTGATCGCTGGTCCTCGTTTAGTATCTCTATGGATATCGGCGTGCCGGTTGTGACCGGCCCATTGCCATCATCAAAGACGCCAGAGAGAATTCTTGCCGTATCGCTCTCGTTGCGCTGAGTGACAAAGCGGCTTCCTCCAGGCTTGCGGCGGTCAAGCCAAGGCTGCAGGTCAGACTCTGTGATAGAAATCATGGGCGGACAGCCATCAACGATACAGCCTACCGCCGGGCCGTGGCTTTCGCCCCAGGTGGTAACTCTGAACAGGTGGCCGAACGTATTATGTGACATGACCCGAAACGCTTACGCGGCCAGACGCTCCGGCGTCCAGACCCGTGTGAAGCGGGCCAGAAGGTGCTCCGCCGCAGACGGCGCATCCTCAACCGCATCTAAGGTCACAAAGAGATGGCCAGCAGGACGTTTCGCCCGGGCGGGAAGACCAAGGTTGCTGAGCCGGATACGGATAGGCGCTTCAAGCCCAGGCGTGATCCAGGCACTCCTAGGTCCGGCGTGGGTTTCGATCTCCAGCCGCCCCCCCTCACTCACTGTGCGACGACCAACCGGCCAGCTCATATAAATGTCGTCTCCGATGACCGTGAGGCCGTCGGCGACCCTGATCAGGACAGGAAGATGAAGGTCTGAGCCGTCCGGGGCCGCCTTCTTAAGACGAATGTGGTCGCCTGTCCGCAACCCTGCCGGCACTTTGACACGAATGAAGCGCGTTCCGAGCCTGAGGGTGATCTTAGAACCGCCAACAGCCTGAAGGGGTGTCAATGAAATCACGGGCTGAGGCGATGGAGCGGGGCCTTCGGGCCCAGGGGCCGCAATGGCGGGATATGCCGGCACATTGGCCTGAATGATCCGCATGGCCGCGATGACGCGGCGAAAAAGATCTGGGTCTCCCCCAACCACATCGGGACGAGCCGCCTTAACAGCCTTGCGAAAGGCGATCTTGACGGTGGCCTCATCCGCGGGCCCCGCAAGTCCAAGCAGCCGATAGGCGTGCTCCAGCGTAAAGAGATCCTCTTGAACGGCGGTCTGGCTCATGAAGACTGAGTGCCGCAGACATGGTCAAGGAAACGTTAACCAAGTGGGCTTTGTGCCGCACTCAAGGCAAATCTCGTGATGGTCCATGGCGGGTCACCAGGCGGGCGACTATCTTGTAACCATGAGCGATCCCGTAATACCCCCCAGCCCCAGTCGCGAAGAGTATGCTCGTGACTATGCCGCAGCGCTTGCCGCAAACGGCGACGAGACCCTGATCGAGCAGTCCGAGCCTATCAGCACGTTTGTGCAATGGCTGGCGAAAGCCAAGGCGCACGAGCCCAACGACCCCAACGCCATGTCATTGGCCACAGTCGATGCGGAAGGCCATCCGGACTGCAGGATCGTCCTGCTCAAGGACGTCGATCAAACCGGCTTTTCTTTCTATTCCAATGCCCAGAGCGCCAAGGGGCTTCAACTGAGCCAGAATCCCATGGCGGCCCTCAATTTTCATTGGAAAACACTTCGTCGGCAGGTGCGAATCCGAGGTCGGGTCGAGCCCGTAACCTCAGAGGAGGCTGATGCCTATTTCGCCTCGCGCGCCCGAGAAAGTCGCATCGGCGCATGGGCCTCCACACAGTCGCGAACGCTTGATGATCGCGCGGCGCTCGAGGCGGCCGTTGAACGCGAGACGGCGAGGTTTTCAGACTCTGAAGTTCCGCGTCCACATCACTGGACGGGATGGCGCCTTGTCCCTCAAACAATGGAATTCTGGCGCGACAGGCCCTTCAGATTGCACGACCGTGTTGTTTTTGAGCAAAGCCCCGAGGGCTGGTTACGCCGCCGCCTTTGGCCCTGATCAGCCGGCCTTGTCCGGCAAGACCGCATAGCGCGCCAGAAAAGTCTCGACCGCGTCCGTTGCGATCTGGAGGTGCGAACGCGCCGCCTGCACCTCATCTCCAGTCACAAGGGGCATGAAAAACACGGGGTGTTCGATCATGCCCATAAGTTGCCCCGCAGCCCAGGACGGCTTGGCCACATTGATCATCCCGGCTTCATTGAGCTCAACCAGGGCGCGGATGAGGGGTGCGCCGAAATCGGTACGCCCCCGCTCAAAGAATGACAGGGCAAGATCGCGGAACCGGGGCCTCTCGGCCATCACAAGTCGAAAAACCGAGCGAACAAATGGATCGCCCATGAACTCGGCATAGGCGAGCGCAAACGCGGTAAGCCTTTCAAGGGGTGGCCCCTCCGTCGCGCGGACGCACAACATGCGTTCAGAGAAATCTTCGGCCGCGTCCTGGATGACGGCATCAAAGAGTTCGTCCTTGGATTTGAAATAGCCGTAAAGGGTCGCTGTAGAGACAAACGCTGCCCGGGCGACCGGCTCCACGCGCGCTGATGCAAACCCAGAGGTGATGAAAGCATTTCGTGCATGCTCAATGATGGCTGCACGCCGGGGATCGGATCTGGCCGATTCTACCCAACTATCCGCCTGAAGCGTCGGTTCGACTGTCATGTTTAGGCAAGCCCCCTGACCACGACACTGGGACAAAGCCGTGCTGGGTGCAAGCAGGATGGAGAAAGTGTCACCGGCATCTTCATCGTCTTAGAAAATCGAACAGTAGCGGATGGGCCAACACAGGAGCGGCTAGACGCACGACGGCCTGGGGATCCTCAAGCCTGACGGCAGCCGTGGCATCGGCGACAATAAAATCGGCACGTCCTCTGGAAGGCTCCGTATACCTTTCATGCCCGGGCCGGACAGTCTTTAGGTACTGACTTATGACGGACTCCGCTGTCCGGCCCCGCTCACTCTGATCGCGCAGCAGTCGGCGAATAAATCTTATGTCTGCCGGTGTATCGACGAAGACGCGAACGTCGAAAAGATCGGCGAGCGAGGCTGTACAAAGCAGGTGCGTTCCTTCCACCACAATGACAGGGGCTGGCCTTACGCTTTGCCCTGCAGGTTCACGGCCGTGATGAATGAAGGAATAGACAGGCGCAACAACTGACTGGCTAGCCTTCAGAGCCTTTAGATGCGCCTGAAGGAGCTCATGATCTCGCGCAGCGACATTATCAAAGTCAAAGGTCGCAGCATCGAAGTCAGGAAGACTGGCAGCGTCCTTGTAGTATGAATCTTCGCGTAGAAGCACTGCCGCTCCTTCAACAAGCCCATCAACCAGAGCTTCTGCCAGAGTACTTTTACCCGATCCTGAACCACCAGTAATCGCAATAAGTATAGTCATCAAAGTATACCCAGACTGAAGCCCAAAAAGATCACCCCCCGGACCGATAATAGGGTAGGACCGCATTGGCCACCCGGTAACGAAGGATGACGTTGCGTCACGTTGCTTAACGGCGGCTACCTAGCTATTTCTAGCGCAAGCGTCGCGATCAGCCGGCGCACGATCGGAGGAAATGCAATGCAAGGACTTATGCAGGACTGGCCACTAACGGTCGACCGGATCCTTGATCATGCCAAAAACTGGCATGGGCATCGTGAAGTCGTAACGCGTTCGGTTGAAGGGGCCATTGTCAGGACGACCTATGCCGAGATCCACGATCGCTCGCGTAGAGTATCGGGGGCGCTGCAATCCTGGGGGATTAAACCTGGAGACCGGGTTGCGACACTGGCCTGGAACACAGCCCGCCATATAGAGGCCTGGTACGGAGTGATGGGCATCGGCGCAGTCTGCCACACCCTCAATCCCCGTCTGTTTCCCGAACAGCTCATCTACATCATCAACCACGCTGAAGACCGGATCATTTTCGTCGACCTGACGTTCGTGCCGCTGCTTGAAGCCATACTGGCCCACTGCCCATCGGTAGAACGTGTCGTGATCATGACGGATCAGGATACCATGCCAACCACCCGGCTGGCACAGGTAGAGTGCTATGAAGCCGTACTGGCTGGGGCTTCAACAGATGTGGTTTGGGGCAATTTTGACGAGAACACAGCCTGTGGTCTCTGTTACACCTCAGGAACCACTGGAAACCCCAAGGGTGTCCTTTATTCCCACCGATCCAACTTCATCCACACCTTGCTTGGGCTACAGACAACGGTTCTGGGTCCAACGCCCAGTGAAGTTGTCCTGCCCGTTGTTCCAATGTTCCACGCCAATGCCTGGGGCATAGCCTTTGCCGGACCCGCTTCGGGCTGCAAACTCGTTCTGCCGGGCGCAAAGATGGATGGGGAATCCATTTACGAGCTTCTGGAATCCGAACGCGTCACATTCTCCGCTGCCGTGCCGACCGTGTGGCAGGGCCTTCTGGGGCATATGCGGGAACACAAGCTGAAGCTCTCAACGGTCAAACGTGTGTTGATCGGTGGCTCCGCGGTTCCCGAGAGCCTCATCCGGGCTTTCAACGATGACTATGGTGTCGAGGTCCTTCAGGGATGGGGGATGACCGAAACCTCCCCAATCGGCACCCTGGCCAACATGACACCCGAGACGCTCGCCATGTCATATGATGAGCAGATGAAATATCGGGTGAAGCAGGGCACGCCTCCATTGGGTGTCGAGCTCAAGCTGAAGAACTATGCGGGTCAAGAGGTCCCGCAGGACGGGCAGACCTACGGCCGCCTCATGGTCAAGGGCCCTACGGTTGCCGGTGGCTATTTCCGCAGCGACGAGACAATCCTGGACGCCGAAGGCTATTTTGACACCGGAGACGTATCCACGATCGATGAGCTTGGCTTCATGCAGATCACCGATCGCGCCAAGGACGTCATCAAATCCGGAGGGGAATGGATATCTTCGATCGAGATCGAGAACATTGCAGTCGGTCATCCAAAAGTGGAGCTGGCGGCCGTGATCGGTGCCCCCCATCCCAAGTGGGATGAGCGTCCGCTCCTGGTGATCAAGCTTAAGTCCGGCGAGAGCCAGGACAAGCAGGAGCACCTCGACTTCCTCGTTGGCAAGATCGCCAAATGGTGGATGCCCGACGACGTCGTTTTCGTTGACGACATCCCACTGGGTGCCACCGGCAAGATCGACAAGAAAATCGTGCGCGAAAGACTGAAAGACTATCAGTTACCAACCGCGGTCTAAACCGCCCGGCGCGCCTTGGGCTTGTATGCTTGCCTGAGGCGCGCCATTTTCACCGGGTCACCCAGCTGCGTTACAGGGCTTTCGATTTCAGCCCCCCCCCGGAGATTCTGACCATGAAGACGGCCTCACGACTTGCGACACTGTCCCTGGTTCTGGGCACAGCCATTCTGTTGCAGGGATGTCTGGTCGGTGCCGTTGTCGGAACCACCGCTGCTGTGGTCGGCACCGGTATCAAGGCTACAGGGGCTGTTGTCGGTGCGGGGGTCGATGCCGTGACGACATCAGATGAAGAGACACGCGCTAAGCGCGAACGCGAACAACGTCAGTTTGAACGTGAGCAGCGCCGTTGCGCTGAGCGTCAACGTCAGGGCCGGCGCTGTTGACAGCCTGCTAAAGCCCCTGCCTTTGCCGGCTGTCTATCTGACCCCAATGTACTTGTGTGTCTGGACACTCAACCGCCATCTGGGATTCTTTAAACAGTACTCTATCGCCGCCGCCGTATTGGCCTGCTGCTCCGGGCCATCCATGGGCTGTAGCCAGAAACGCTCGAACTGCAGATGTTCAAAGCGATCCGGCATGGCCTTGGCCTGAGGGAAAACCAGTTTGAGTTCTTGGCCAGAGGTCTGCACCACCTTGGCATCAGACTTTGGGCTTACACAGATCCAGTCGAGACCGGGGGGCACCTGGAGCGTACCATTTGTCTCTACAGCGATTTCGAACCCTTCCAGTTTGAGCGCATCAATAAGCACCGTGTTCAACTGCAAAAGGGGTTCACCGCCCGTCGCCACCAGAAGTTTGGGGTCACCCTCCCGGCCCTTCCAGAGACTGGCAACATGCTGGGCAAGAGCCTCCGCAGAGGCAAATTTTCCGCCACCATCCCCGTCCGTGCCCACAAAATCAGTATCGCAGAATGAGCACACGGCATCGGCACGGTCACGCTCAAGTCCGCTCCACAGATTACAGCCAGCGAACCGCAGGAAGACAGCTGGGCGACCAGCCTGTCCCCCCTCCCCCTGGATCGTTAGAAACGCTTCCTTGACAGACC
>JBFZCB010000271.1:0-6052 GCA_041308165.1 Caulobacterales bacterium | reverse complement strand
AGTCTATGCAGGCTGGAGGGCGCTGGCGGGACCAAACCGGTTTCGCCCGAGCCCCGGGCCGGCGCTCCGCCTCCGCCAGAAACGGTCAGCCAGACGTCAATCGGCGGGAGTGAGGCCTCCGGCACCTCGGTCGAACGCCCAATGGCCAGCCACCAGAGAAGGAGGGCATGGATCAGGGCGACCAGAAGCCAGATCGTTGCGTTTCGGACATGAAAATCATGGCGTCGCATGCCTGTCCCTCATCGCCTTTACCCCGCCCTAGGCATGGTCCCTGCACTCCAGAGGAGTGCAGATCTGCGTTCAGCCACCCCAGTCCATTTCAAAGGCACCATGGTCTGAACCGATGGGGCTGCCCGGCGGGATCGGTGCGGTACTGCCTCGCTGGGCCAAAAGCGCATCAAGCCGGGCCCGGTCACCCAGAAGAGCCGACAGGTATCGATCGTGCGCCCTCTGCACCGGGTCCGCTGCGCGAGAGCCACCAAGCCGGGTAGCAAGGTCTGTCAGGCGAGCCTGGAGCACGGCCGCGGCGGTATTCGACAGAGCGCGGTCGCGCAACAGCCCAGCTAATGTCAGGACATAGCGTGCCTGAACCCGACGCGCGGGCTCGGAAAGACGCCCGCTGACAGGAGTGAAGACGGAATCCGTCACAGTCTGGAGGGTCTCCTCCAAAGACAGGGTCGAAGGATCACGGCGGGCCTGATCAACAAGCCGGTTAATGCGCTGAGGTGCAAAAAGAGCCTGGAAGGTAACATCGGCGGCAGCCTCAGCAGCTGCGCCAGCGTCAAAAGCCCTTCCCTGCTGACTGCGGAAAACCTCGATGTCGTGCTGCGGATCGCTTTCACCTGACTGCTGTGCGCCAAGAAGGGCCAACAGGGGCTCAGGCAGGTCAAGCTCGGCAGGAGCCCAGGTCTTGGCCAGGGCGCTCAGCGCCGCTCGCTGAATGTCGCTAGCCACCGGTGTCGCGACCCGGGCTCCGTCACCCAACACAGGATAGCCGTATTCGATCCCGCCAATCAGCTTGGCTACCACATCGACCTGGTAGCGATGATAGAGATAGATCGGTGCAAGCCGACGACGCAGCTCGTTAACAGCCGAGCCGGCAGGTAGATTGGACAATCCGAACCGATCAAGGGCGATCCGTCGGACGTTCAGGATATGGGTAAGCTCTGCCAGCGGATCTGAGCCATTGTCCCATAGCCCACCCCAAGGCTGTGCATCCCCTCCCATGCGGGCATCCGTATCGGTGACATAGCGCATGCGCCCCGCCCCTTCAGCAGCCTTGCGGGCAAGGGTCTGGGGGTCTCCACTGCCGTAGAGCCAGTCGACAGCAAAGGTATCCCAGTCGCCCATGCCAACCCCGTAGGCACCCGTGAAGTCGAACTCGCCGTCCTTGATGGTGATCTTGGGAACCGGATAGTCCATGACCGATCCATTGCCCTGGGTCGAAGCCGCAAAGTTGTGTGCCAGACCAATGGCATGGCCAACCTCATGGGCCGAAAGCTGGCGGATGCGCGCAAGAGCCACAACCTGGGGATCATTCACCCCTCCCCGCCCAGTCTGGTCAGCTCCGACCAGACCCTCAAAGATCAGCATGTCCTGACGAATACGCAACGAGCCCAGCAAGACCGAGCCCTTCACGATCTCACCGGTGCGCGGATCTGCGACACTCTGGCCATAGGACCAGCTCCGTGTCGCGCGGTTCACCCAGTTGATCACATTGTAGCGTGCATCGAGCGGATCCACGCCAGCGGGAAGAACCTCGACCCGGAAGGCATCAATGAACCCCGCCCGATCAAAAGCCTCAGCCCACCATAGCGCTCCGTCGACGAGTGCCGAGCGGATGGGCTCAGGCGCGGCCCGATCCACATAGAAGACGATAGGCTTGACCACAGTCGAGCGCGCCGCCGCAGGATCTGTCTTCTCCAGGCGGAAGCGGTTTGCCCATCGTTGAACCATCGGCTCATCGAGCGGCGCTGAGAAATCGGTGACGACCGTCGAAAATCCACCGGTTCTCGGGTCGAAGGCCCTTGGTTGATAATCAGCATCAGGTAGTCGGATAAAACTATGGCGTACGGTGAACGTCGCCAGTCGTGGATCTGGCGCGATCATAGAAAGCTGGGCTCCGGGGGTATCGACTGCAAAGGTCAGTCTTGCCTCAAGCTCAACATTGTCGGGAAAAGCCCGAGCCGCAGCCGGATCAACCAGGGTGAGCTCCGCAACGGGTCTGAGGGTGCCCTGCCCCGCCCCCTTGAGACGTTCAGCTATTCCCATAGCGTCACGGGTCAGAAAACCAGCGATATCGACCAGAACCGAGCCATCAGGCGCGGTGGCGGTCACCTCGCCAGACCAGACTGTGGACCCCACAAAGGCATCCCGTGCGGCGGCCTGTTCCTCCGGTGAGCCGGAAGGGGCAGCAAAACGCGGGTTTTCAAACTCGGCGACAACGCGACGTCCGATCCGTCGGAAGGCCAGAATATTGGTGGCACCGATCTGGGCCCGATCCAGCCCTGTCTGGGCTGAGCCCACTCCTGTGCGAAGAGCCGTGTGATGGATCACCCGGGCCAATACGCCATCAGCTTGAGCTGGCGGGAGTTGCAGCATGACCCGTCCTCCCTGCTGGTCCACATGGATCGGCAAAAGGCCGTCCTGAAGGACGAGAGGGGCTGTGACTTCATTCCAGGAGGCTGCCTCTGGCTCGAAGGCGATAGCCGGTGCGCTGACCAGCCCCAAAGACAAGATCAGCGCGAGGGCCGTTGACGTCCGAACAATCACACTTCTCATGGCTTCCCCCGCCTGGCCAAACTGACCCCTGCGGACGATAAGGGGGAAAGGCCCCTCAGGTGTCAAACCGGTTCGGCGCTTGCAGCACTACTGCCTGCCGAACTGTACCGTGATGGTCACGCGCTGACCTTCGATGGGACGACCGTCAGCGGTTGCGGGTGGTCGGTAGCGAAAGAACCTTACGGCCTGCAGTCCCGCCTCGCCGAAACCGAAACCCGAGGGCGACTCTGAGACGATGCGGCAATCATCAACCCTCTCATCAAAGCGAATGGCGCAGTTGACGGATGCACGGCCGGACTGCCTCGCCCGCCGCGCAGCTTGGGGTACCACGCTCAGGATCTCTGCCGGAGTGGCACCGCGCAGCAGCATCGGCGGTATGGCACCGCGACCTGGCCCGTTTCCGTCTCCGCTCCCTTCACCCCGCGCCTGTCCATCAAGGCCTGATCCCTGTTCGGGATTTGGAGCGGCCTCACTTGCCAGACCCATGACAACAGGTTGCAGCGTGGCCGGCCGAGACGGTGCCGTGAGCTCCACTACAGGTTCTGGAGGCAAGGGTGCCAAACGGATGCTCGAGGCTGCAGCAGGGGCCCCACCACCCTCTGTTGGTGTGGATATGACCGTCGGTTCGGGAACGACGACGGGCTCGCTGCGTACCAGTGTGACCAGAACCGGCGTCTGGACCTGGGGTGTCGAAGGCGGGCTCTGTACCAGGCCCAGGGCCACAAAGAGACCCAGATGGAGCACCGCGACACCAAGTCCAATCGCAACCTTGAGGCCGGGATGTCGCTGAATGTCTGAAAAGGGCAGCGGAATGTTCACACCGCCTCATTACACAAACCTGAACCTCAAATCCTGAAGTCGCAGTTCACGATCCATTCAGACAAGGCTCGGAAGGCTCCGCAGCTGGACAGCTTCAGGTTTGTGCAGCCTTACATCTGGACAGGCTTACAGCTGGACAGGCGCGCCGATGCAGCGCCAGAGATCTCAGCCCAGAATCGCGTCGATATCACCGGCTACGGCATCAATCGCCCTCATGCCGTCGATCTCGGCCAGAAGGCCCTTGTCAGCATAATAGGGCAACAGAGGTGCAGTGTTGCGGTTGTAAGCCGCAAGCCGCACCTGGAAGCTGTCTGGGTTGTCGTCCGCACGACCCTGCTCGGCAAAGCGCTTGGCCACTCGGGACAGCAGGGCTTCGTCATCGACCTTAAGCCGAATGACATGGTCAATGCGCTTCCCGAGCTTGGACAGCATGGCGTCCAGAGCCTCGGCCTGCGCCACAGTCCGCGGGAACCCGTCGAAGATCGCCCCGCCAGCCTCACCCGCCTCCTTAAGGCGGGCCTCAATGAGCGCGATGACGATCTCGTCTGTGACGAGTTCACCCCGTTCCATAATGCCCTTGACCTGCGCACCCAGCTCCGAGCCAGAGGCGATGGCCTCACGGAGCATGTCACCCGTGGATAGCTGCACCATCCCGCGCTCATCAACGAGGCGTTTGGCCTGAGTACCCTTACCCGCCGCCGGCGGCCCGAACAAAATCAGATTCACAACCGCCCTCCCAGACGTCTCAGCTCACCCTACCGACGTACGGGCGTTGGGCCCCCGCGTCCACCACCTCGTCCCTTGAGTTTGGCTTTCTTGATTAGACCTTCGTATTGGTGCGCAAGAAGCTGGGACTGAATCTGGGCGACGGTATCCATTGTGACCGAGACCACAATCAACAGCGATGTGCCTCCGAAATAAAGGCTGTTTCCCATGCTGGAGACCAGGAACTCAGGCAAGAGGCAGACGGCTGTAATGTAGGCAGCGCCGATAACCGTTAGCCGGGTCAGGACATAGTCCAGATACTCTGCAGTGCGCTTGCCCGGCCGGATCCCTGGAAGGAAGCCCCCATACTTGCGCAGGTTCTCTGCCGTGTCTTCCGGATTGAAGGTGATCGAGGTGTAGAAGAAACAGAAGAAAATGATCAGGGCCGCATAGAGCACCATGAAGAGCGGCTGACCGTGGCTCAGCTGGGCCGTCAGCGCCGGCAGCCAACTCATACTGGCGGGCAGATCAGCATTGGCCGTGAACTGAGCCGCCGTGGTTGGAAGCATCAGAAGAGATGACGCAAAGATCGCCGGAATGACACCCGCGGTATTGACCTTCAGCGGCAGGAACGACCGCTCGCCGCCTGTCATCCGGTTACCCTCTTGACGTTTAGGGTACTGGATCAGCAGCCGACGCTGGGCACGTTCCATGAACACGATGAACATCACAACTGAGATGGCCATCAGAGTAATGAAGAACAGGGTGAAGACGCTGATCTGACCCTGTTGCGCCAGGCCGAACAGCCTCGCCAATGTCCCAGGCAGCAAGGCCACGATGCCCGCAAAGATGATCAGTGAAATGCCGTTGCCGATACCCCGAGCCGTTACCTGCTCACCAAGCCACATCAGGAACATTGTACCGCCGGTCAGACATGTGACCGTCGATATGATGAAGAACATGCCCGGTTGATCAACCAGTTGGGGCTGGGCATTCAGCCCCGCAGCAATACCGAACGACTGCGCCAGGGCCAGAAACACCGTGAGATACCGGGTGTACTGATTCAGCTGCTTGCGGCCGGCCTCACCGCCCTCTTTCTTCAGCTTCTCCCACGGCGGATAGACCGCTCCCATGAGCTGCACGATGATGGAGGCGGAAATATAGGGCGTCACATTGAGTGCAAACACCGCCATCCGCTCAACGGCCCCGCCAGAGAACATGTTGAACATGTCCAGGATGCCCCTCTGGCCATCCGGATTCTGGAAGAACTGAAGGAAGGCCTCCGAGTTGATCCCCGGAATCGGCACATAGGTGCCAATCCGATAGACCAGCAGAGCACCAAGGGTGAAAAGCAGCCGCTTGTGTAGGTCGGTCGCCTTGGCGAACGTCCCCATGTTCATGTTGGCGGCGAGTTGTTCAGCGGCCGAAGCCATATGTCGTTACCCCGACTTGGTCAGAAAGCGACCGCGAGGCAATGAATCCCGCAGCCGGTATCCAGATAGGCGATGGGCGGCCCCTTAGCGAGAGCCGCCCATCAAGCTTATTTGGCTGCGGAACGCTTGGAGCGGGCCGAAACCTTGTTTGCGTCGCCCAAAGGCGCCTTGGGCGCAGGCGCTCGGCCCTTTGCTGCGTTACGTTTTTCGACGCGCGCGGCAGCCTTGGCCTCTGCAGCAATGCGCTCCTGAACGACAGAACCGCCAGCGGCTTCAATGGCCTTAACAGCCCCAGCCGAGGCAGACCAAACAAT
>JBFZCB010000270.1:0-7789 GCA_041308165.1 Caulobacterales bacterium | reverse complement strand
GCCGGTAACCCTGAACAACTACCGTTTCCTGGATCTGGGACCGACGCGCGTCGAGGTTGAGACGACCCAGGTGCGGATCCTAGGTGGAATGCGGGGTCGGGCCTTTGGCTTCAACTGGGATACGGCCCTTCTGTATTCGGAGGCCGAAGTCGTTGATGAGCAAGACGGGATCAGCTCAACCTTGCTCCAGCAAAGCCTCGCCCGTTCAACACCGGATGCCTACAACCCCTTCAATGGTGGCAACCCCCTGAATCCAGCTCAGGGCGGAGATACGACGCCCAGTGATCAGGCCGCCCTTGACGCCATCCGCATCACCTCAGTGCGGCGTGGACGCTCAACGCTTGCCCTCTTGGACTTCAAGGTGTCTCGCCCAGACCTCTATGCCCTGCCAGGCGGCGATATCGGCATGGCCGCCGGCATCGAGTTCCGGCGTGAGACCCAGTTCGACGACCGCGATCCGCGTGTGGATGGGACGATCTCCTATACCGATGCCGTGACACGAGAGTTCCAGACCAGTGATCTGTTTGGCGTTAGTCCTACGCCCGACACCAAGGGGTCGCGCAGTGTCTCCTCGGCCTATGTCGAGTTTGCCATCCCTGTTGTCTCGCCCGAGATGAACATCCCGTTCGTTCATGCCCTCGAGGTACAGATTGCCGGCCGTTTCGAGCATTACAGTGATTTCGGCGATGTGGCTAAACCGAAGATTGCAGCGGCATGGGACATCTTTGAGGGGGTCCGGCTCAGAGGTTCCTGGTCGCAGGGTTTCCGGGCCCCGAACCTGGAGCAGGTCAATGCCACGCTCGTAACCCGGGGTAACAACCGCACGGACTGGGTTCTCTGTGAGGCGGACCTTCAGGCCAGACGCATAGCCTCCTTTGCCAATTGTTCGAGAACCGTTACCGCGACAGCCAAGCGTTCAGGCAACCCTGACCTGCAGCCGGAGGAATCGGAATCCTGGTCAACCGGCCTGGTCTTTGAGCCGGTCTTCATGCCGGAATCATGGGGCCAGTTCACCTTCACAGCAGACTACTGGGCCGTGAAGCAGGAAGGTATTGTGGGGCTCTTTGGGGAGGGTAACGCCCTGATCCTTGACTATGTGCTGCGCATGCAGGGATCGAGCAATCCACTGGTCAACCGTGAGGCCCCGAATCCGGAAGATATCCTGGTGGTGCAGGGCACGACCCTGGCCCCGGTCGGTCGACTGATCGACGTACAGGATCAATACGTCAACCTGCAGCCGCAGGATGTGCGTGGGTTAGATCTGGGCCTGTCCTGGAGAAAGCGGACCGACCGTTTCGGCGACTTCAATCTTGCCGTCAATGCCGCCCACCTGATCCGCTTCTATCGAGCTCCGTCTCCTGACATTGCAGCCCTGATTGATGCGCGCTCTGCAGGGATCATCAATGTCGGGGTCGGTATAACCGGTGGCGGAGAGCTCTCACGCCGGAACGGTCGTCCAGAGTGGAAATGGTCTACCTCACTGACCTGGCGCTATGACCAGTTCACGGTTGGGGCCTTTACCGCCTACGTTGACGATGTGGATGACACGGGCCTGATAGACGGATCCGGTTCGCCATGGATCGTGGACTCTCAGATTACCGGCAATCTCTATGGGCAGTACGAGTTTACCCAGGGTTGGGCTGCCAATACACGCCTGCGCCTTGGTGTCCGCAATCTGACAGATGAAGCCCCGCCATTGGCCTCCAATACCAATGGTTATCTGGGGGCCCTGTATCAGCCTTACAGCCGTTACTGGTACGCCAGCGTTCGCCGCAGTTTCTGAGACCAGCCGCCGGGTGGAGCCCTGAAGCTCCATCCGGCACCCTCCGGCTAGGCCGGCTTGATCCACGGAGACGTCATGAGCCGCATTCTGTCCTGCACTGTGTCTGTCGGCATGATGGCGCTATTGCTAGCCGGATGCGTCCAGGGCCAGGTGGCCGACACCTCCGGACTGGGTTCCGGCCATGTTGTTGCCTCTAGCGGACTACCGACTGCCCCGGCGGTGCCGCGAACGACAACAGCCCGCCCGCCCGCGCTTCCAGCCTTTCCCAGTACCTATGTCGCAAGGCCGTCGAGGGTTACGGCCCTGATCAATGCCACGATCCTGACCGGTACCGGCGAAGAAATTCGCGAGGGGATTGTTATCATGGCGCAGGGGCGCGTTGCAGCCGTTGGCAGGGATATCGAAATCCCCACAGGAGCCGAGGTGATCGACGCCCGAGGCCGTTGGATTACCCCTGGCATAATCGATGCCCATTCTCACCTGGGCGTCATGCCCGGACCGCAGACGCCAGCCCACATGGATGTCAATGAGAATGTCGATCCGAATACGGCACAGGTCTGGGCCGAACATTCGGTCTGGCCTCAGGATCCGGCCTTCGACCGCGCGCGTGCGGGTGGAGTGACCAGCCTGCTGGTGCTGCCCGGGTCATCGAATCTGTTTGGAGGCCGCTCGGTCGTCTTGCGCAACACCGCTGTGGCCACCACCCAGGCCATGAAGTTTCCGAACGCACCTTACGGGCTCAAGATGGCTTGTGGCGAGAACCCCAAGCTGCGCTACGGAAGCCGTGGCCGTTCACCGGCAACACGCATGGGCAATGTCGCCGGCTATCGTCGAGCCTGGATTGATGCGCATGACTACGGCATCCGTCAGGCCGCAGCCGCGGCCCGGGGCAGTGACGCGCCGCGGCGCGATCTCTCCCTGGAGACGCTGTCGGGTGCCTTGAGTGGCGATATCCTTGTGCAGATCCACTGCTACCGGGCCGATGAAATGGCCCAGATGATCGATATTGCCCATGAGTTTGGCTACCGGATCACGGCCTTCCATCACGCAGTCGAAGCCTACAAGATTGCCGATCTCCTGGCCCGGGAGGACATCTGTGTAGCAACCTGGGCCAGTCGCTGGGGCTTCAAGATGGAAGCTGCCGACGCCCTGGAAGAGAATGCTGCGGCCCTTACACAGGCAGGTGTCTGCGTCGCCATCCACTCTGACGAGCCTCGTATGGTTCAGCGATTGAACCTGGAGGCGGCAATTGCCCTGGCTGCCGGCCGCCGGGCGGGCATAGCCCTCTCGGATGCCGAGGCTATCCGCTGGATTACCTCAAATCCCGCCCGGATGATGGGTATTCTAGATGAAACCGGAACGCTCGAGGCAGGAAAACGCGCGGACGTGGTACTCTGGAACGCCAATCCGTTCAGCGTCTATGCTCTGCCGGAAAAGGTTTTCATGGATGGGGCTCTGGTTTTCGACCGCAGTGATCCTTCTACCCATCACGCCTCCGACTTCGAGCTCGGGCGTCCTGAGGATCTGTCATGAGCCGGTTCTCGGGTTTAAGCCTTCTAACGTTCAGCCTTGTCTTGGCGCTGGCAGTTCCGCTGGCAGCCGCGGCTGAGCCGGTCGCCATCATCAATGCCCGGATCCTCACTGCAGGGCCGGCCGGTGACATTACAAACGGTACCGTCGTTTTCGACCGGGGGCGGATAACTTCGGTAGGGGCCTTGGTCGTTCCTCCGGCCGAGGCTCGTATAATCGACGCCCAGGGCCGGATCCTGACCCCCGGGCTATTGGCTTCAGGCACAAACCTCGGGTTGAACGAGATCAGTTCTGTGGTGCCTGCCAATGACAGCCGGGCCAGCGGTCCCCGCATCAGCGCCGCCTTTGATGTTGCCCCGGGCCTCAATCCGGCATCGGCCAATATCCCGATCGCCCGACGCGGAGGGATTGCTTATGCGATCTCAGCCCCGGGCTACAGTTCGCAAGATCCAGGCCGGGAGTTGCCCTTTGCGGGCCAGGCAGCGGTGATCTCTCTGGACGGTGCTTCGGCTCCGGTGGTTCGGCGTGTCGCCATGGTTCTGGATTTCGGAGAAGATGGAGCCGCTCGATCCGGCGGGTCACGCGGTGCGGCTCGAGCCCTCATTGAAAGCTATTTTGACGACGTCCAGACTTGGCGGCGGAACCGTGAGGCCTATGAGCGGGGTGAAATGCGTGAGCTGTCCCTGTCACGTTCCGACATGCAGGCCCTGGTGCCGGCCCTGGCTGGAGAGCAGCGTCTTCTCATTGGCGTTTCGAGAGCCTCTGACATCCGCCAAGTGCTGGATTTAGCCAGGGAGCGCCGGCTGCGGATCATATTGACGGGCGCCGAGGAAGGCTGGATGGTCGCTGACGAGATTGCAGCTGCCGGCGTCCCGGTTATTCTCAACCCAACTGCCAATCTGCCGACGAGCTACGAAACCCTCGGAGCCACCCTGCGCAATGCTGCCCGGCTCCACGCTGCCGGGGTTCGGATTGCCTTTACAGGCAATGACGAGACTTTCCGGGTCAGGGAGCTCCGTTACAATGCTGGGATCGCCGTGGCTCATGGTCTCCCCTATGCCGCGGCGATTGAGGCGATCACCGTCAATCCTGCAGTTATTTTTGGTCTGGATGACCGTATTGGATCGATCGCCCCTGGAAAGCTCGCCAGTCTGGTCCTCTGGAGCGGCGATCCGCTTGAGCCCATGAGCCAGGCCGAAATGATGTTCATCGACGGTCGAGAGCAGGAGCTAGATAACAATCGTCCAGCGCGCCTGAGAGACAAGTATATCGGGCGTGCTCAGGGCATGGGAGATACGGGACAATGACAAGGCATCCGGTATCGGGCGCTTCGCGCAGCCTCTTCAGAGTTGCCATGAGCACCGCGTTCGGCTCGGCTGCATTTCTTGGCTGGCTCGCTCTTGGAAGCTGGGGCCCTGCGCCTCAGATCGTTCCGGCAACACCGCCCGGGCCTGTGATTGCCATCATGGATGCGACGGTTTTTGATGCCACGGGCGCAGCTCCCTTCCGAGCCAATGTTGTTGTTCGCGATGGTCGGATTGCAGAGATTGGAACGCGTGTTCGCGCTCCACGTGGCGCTCAGATAATTGACGCCGCAGGCAAGGCCCTTTTGCCGGGCTTCTTTGATGTGCATACGCACTGGACGCCCAATGGGATGCCGGCACTCACCCCTGATGTGGCCACAGCCTATGTCCAGACTGGCGTTACCACGGTCAATGATTTCCACCAGCCTCCCGAAAGCTACGAGCCGCGCCGCCGATGGTTGCAGACGCTGGCGAGCCCCCATGTCAACCTCACAGCCCGCATGAGCACACCCGGAGGCCACGGTGCTGACTGGGGAGACCAGAATACGACCCGATGGGTCAATACACCGCAAGCGGCTGAAGCCGGCGTGGCGGCTGTAGCCGCTTATTCGCCCGATCTCATCAAGGTTTTTGCCGATGGCTGGCGCTATGGCCAGTCGGCTGACAATACCAGTATGGACGAGGGTACACTCGCAGCGCTCGTGGATGCGGCTCACGATCAGGGTCTGAAAGTCGTCACTCATACTGTAACGGTAACCCGAGGGGCACAGGCTGCGCGCGCGGGCGTCGATATCATCGTGCATAGTCTGCAGGACCGGCTGGTTGACGCCGAGACAGTATCCGCCATGCGCGAGAGCGGGATCGCCTATGCGCCTACACTGGCTGTCTATGAACCTGTAAAGCCTGGACAGGCAGCTCCGGCTGACATGGGTTCGCCCCGTATGTTGCAGTCCCAGCGCAAGTTCCAGTTTGCTCTGGATAATGTCCGCCTCCTGAATGATGCCGGGGTTCCCATTACCCTGGGAACGGATGCGGGAATGCCGGGAACGCCGCACGGGGAGGCTACCCTTCATGAAATGCAACTGCTGGTCCGTGCAGGACTGACGCCGACCCAGGCCTTGTTGGCAGGAACCGCCAATAGCGCGAGAGCCATGGGTGTGATTGCCGACCGCGGTACTATCGAGGTCGGAAAGCGGGCCGATCTGGTCCTGATCGACGGACGCCCATGGGAGGATATTGCTCAGGTGCGGCGCACCCATGCCGTCTTCATTGACGGTCGCCAGGTCCATGGACCCGGAGTGCTCCTGCCCGCCGCCAATGGTAGACCTGTGATGCCCACGATCAGGATTGGGCCCCTGGTCGATGATTTTGAGCAGGCAGATGGGCGGACGTCTCTAGACACGCTTCGCGTTGATGATTTCGATGGCGGACAGGACAGGACTATTCAGCTCAGCCAGGTGATCGCCCGTGACGGTGATGGCCGGGCCCTGAGTCTTTCCGCCCGGATGGCGCGCAAGCCTTCGCCGGTGGCGGGTGTGATTTTTCCCCTGAGTCGGGGCGGTATCGAACCGGTCGATCTCACAGATCGCGAGGGTATCCGCTTCGAGGTGCGTGGCGATGGGGGACTCTATGAGGTTCGCCTAAGGGGTGAGAAGGGCATGTGGCGGGCAGAGGTTCAGGCCGATGCACAGTGGAAAACGCTGGAGATTCCCTTCACGGCCTTTGAGCCCATGACGACCCGGAGTGGTGCCACAGGGCCCGCCTGGTCAGGGGAAAACCTGTTTGATATCCGCCTCGGCACAAGCCGGCCTGGAGGAAGCCTGCTGTGGATGGAAGTTGACAATCTGACCTTCTACTGAGCCAAGTTTGGCAGTTTCATCCAGAGGCGACGGGCAAGGGATCGGTCTTTTTGGACTGGTGGCTTGCACAGGCTTGGTGGATCCAGGGCTGTGCGATAGCCGCGGGGGAGGGGTCCCGCTACAGAGAGAACACGTGAAGCGGGCCCTAGCCTGTGACGGTCAGGGTCGCCGTCTTGAGGTCTCGAGAATTGGATCCGGCACCCAGGGTGAACGTGCCAGGCTCCACCACCCGCTCCATGTCAATATTCCATAGCCAGAGGTCACGCGGCGTGATCTCAAAGCGGACAGTCGTGGTTGCGCCCGGCTCGAGCGTTACGCGTCTAAAATGTTTCAGCTCATTCACGGGCCGGGTGATCGAGGCATGGTCATCGCGGACATAGAGCTGGACCACCTCGTCGCCAGCTCGGGTGCCGGTGTTGCTCACCTCGATCTCGACCTGGACACTCTCACCATTGCTTATCGAGGCACGGGCCAGCCTGGGAGCGGAGATGTCGAAGGTGGTGTAACTCAGGCCAAATCCGAAGGGGTAGAGCGGGCTGGTTTCGTCAAAGAGATAGCCGCGTCTTGCCGTAGGCTTGTGATTGTAGAAGATCGGCAACTGTCCAACCGAACGGGCGATCGAGACCGGCAGTTTCCCGCCGGGGTTGGCGCGGCCCAGTATGACGTCGGCGACGGCATGTCCGGTTTCCTGCCCCAGATACCAGCCCTCGATCAGGGCGTCGGCGTTTTCAACCAGATAGTTCGCCGACAGAGGCCGACCATTCAGCAGCACGACGATTGTCGGCTTGTCCAGGGCGAAGATAGCGCGCGCTAGGTCATTCTGTTGCCCGATAAGGTCAAGCGAGGCGCGGTCACCGAGATGGGCGTCCGACCAAGCCTCGCGAGAGGTTTGCTCATTGTCGCCCAGCACCATGACTATGACATCGGCGTTGCGGGCATCACGCACGGCCTGTGCGATCAGGCCGGCATTCACTTCGGGCGAGACGAGCGTAACTTCGTCAGCCGTCCATGAACGGCTTTCCGTGATCCGCACGCCCTCCGAATAGACCACATTGAACTGACCCTGGCCGGCGGCCTGAAAGCCTTCGAGGACACTGACGACATGGCGTGGAACGTCCGAATAGCCGCCGATGGGTGTGTCACGGGCATGGGTGCCGAGGACCGCAAGCGTGCCAATGCGTCGAGGGTCAAGCGGCAGTATGCGCTTATCGTTCTTCAGAAGGACCATGGCCTTGACCGCAGCTTCGCGTGCCAGGGCAATGGCATCAGGTGTTTCGGTCTTAGCGTCGGCGCTCAGGGCGTCGACATAGGGA
>JBFZCB010000269.1:0-3997 GCA_041308165.1 Caulobacterales bacterium | reverse complement strand
GTGGGTAGTCGATGAAGGCGTTCCAGTAGAACAGCACCTTCAAATCCGGATTCAGGGCCTTCAGCTGTTCCACAGCCGCCAATGTGCCCGCCTCTGTGCTGCCCCGCGTACTGTAGGCCTGGCCTTTCTCGATCGTGACAAAGGCAAAGGTCGAGGCGATGAAACGGGCCTCGTCTTGGGTGAAGTCCCCCGACCGCTTGCCCAGATGACCATAGAGGGGAACCCTGTCCCAGGCGAAGGGTACATAGGACGGGTCATCCGCCCCTGTAGCCTGAGCCGTCGCACACCCTGCGTTCAGAGCAAGCGCTGCGGCGACGCAGGCCGTCAGAAGTCTGTTCATTGTGAGCTCTCCTGAGCAGGCGTGTCTTCGCGATAGGCGTAGAGAAAGAAGGCGGGCAGCACCTGATCCTGTCCCTCAGCGTCGGCGGCAAACCAGGCCCGTATGCTCTGATCCCCAGCCTGAAGCGGAACCTCAAACTCAGCCCAGGACGCCAGGCCCGGCAAGGCCATCTGGAGGACGCGACCGTCCACCTCAAGAAAGGCAAAGGCCCGACCCACAGGTCGTGCCGCCGGCCGGTCATGAAGATAGGCTCTGAACTGGTAGGTTCCCGCAGATTGAGCCGTCAGATACCAGGGCAGGGGCTTGAAGTCGGCTTCACGATTGATCCAGGCCGTTGATGCCGGTTCCGGCACAGGCAGCTGGAACCCCGGGAACCAGGGCACATCGCGCTCGGACCCGGCCTCCATCCAGTCCATTGCCGTCAGGCGTGAGGGGTTTTCCTCAGCGGCACCGATCACGATACTCTGGCGGGTTTCACCGGTCTCGGCGATCCGGTCCCACCAGGATTGCAGCGCATCCGAAAGCTGCGACACGACAAGGGGTTCACGAGCGGCCAGATCGGTCTTCTGTCCAGGATCGGAATCCATGTCATAGAGTTCCCGCGTCCCCCGGGCTCCATTGACAACCAGGCGCCAGCGCTCGGTCATAACGACATTGGGCCGATTCAGACTGGGGATGTCGACACGCTGGTTCGTGACCACCAGGGTCCGTTCGGCAATCCTCTCCTGGCCTCTCAGGGCGGGAACCAGGCTGACGCCGTCGAGATCCTGCGCCCCTTCCAAGGGGGCATCAATCAGATCAAAGAGTGTCGGCAGCACATCGAAATGGGCGGCCAGCCCCTCGACATCGCGCCCGGTGTCCAGTCCCCCGTCAGGCCAGTGGATCAGGAACGGGACCCGGTGACCGCCGTCATAGACCTCGTTCTTATAGCCCCTGAGACCGGCATTGTAGGTCCAGTCCTGCCATTGCGGGTTCTGGCGTGCCTGGACCATGAAGCCTTCATAGTCACCGTCGAAAATGGCGTCGCGAGCCATCAACGCACTGCCATTATCGGTCATGAAGATCAGGATCGTATCGCGCTCAAGCCCGGTGTCAGAGAGGACGGTGCGCAACTCACCAATCTGGTCGTCCAGATCCGTAACCATGCCGTAGAACTCGGCCACCTGACGCGGCAGGCCCTGGTCCAGATAGGGCTGAACCGCCTCTCGCGGTGCCCGCCAGGGCTGATGCGGTGCATTGGTAGCAATATAGGCAAAGAAGGGCCGGTCCCTGTTTTCCCGGATGAAGGCCTCAGCCTGGTCGAACCAGACATGGGTTGCATAGCCCTCGAAACGAACAGGCCGTCCATCAACGAAATAGGTGTCGTCAAACTGCGTATTGCCCCAGTGATCCGGGATCTGGCCAACACCGCCCCCGCCGTGGATGACAGCTCGGTCAAACCCCTGATCCTGGGGACGGAAGGGATAGTTGTCGCCCAGGTGCCACTTGCCAAAAATGCCCGATACATAACCCACTCGGCCAAGTCGCTCGGGCAGGGTATCCTTCTGGGTTGCCAGGAGGGAGCGACCCATCACCGTGTGCCAGACACCGGCGCGCAGGGAGTGCTGGCCTGTCATGAGGGCCGCACGTGTCGGCGAACAGGTCGGGTCGACATGAAAGTCGGTCAGGCGAACACTCTCACCATGAAGCGTATCGAGGTTGGGTGTGCGCACAACCGGATTGCCGCCAAAGCCTGCGTCACCATAGCCCTGGTCGTCTGTGATGATCAGGATGATGTTGGGAGGGCGCCGTTCACTGGTTGGTGCCGGCCTTGCCTGGGCGAGGGCGGCGGTTCCCGAAACAGCGGCAATAACGCATGCAGCAAGCCAAGTTCTGACCGTCACGCTGGATCTCCCCCATTGCCAGTTTGTGCATTAGTAACGCACTTCTTCACATATGCAACAGATACCCCGCGACGCCAGCGCCGTGATTCAAGACTGGCCTGAGGCTGGGCCTTGGGCCTGGCCGTCGTTACATCCCGTCCGGCCAGACAGGGGAGCAGCGCCCGGAGCCTGCGGCGGGACCTTTGATGTGCAAGTCCAAAAAGGTCAGACCGGACTGGGGAATGACGCTCCGGTTGAAACCTTAATCCGTCAACACAACTCCTAGCCATACTCTCTGGTGTTAGTCGGGCGGGCGCTCTAACAATCAGCGCTCGCTCGCCATGCCAGCTCAGGAAGCAATGATGACAGTCGCTGAGGCCGAAAGCAGCCGATACCGCGCTCCCGCCCTCGAGAAGGGCCTTCAGATTCTTGAGCTGCTGGCCCGTACGCCCAGGCCCCTGACGATGTCGCAGTTGTCAGAAAGTCTCGAGCGTTCGAAGGGTGAAATCTTCAGGATGGTCCAGGTCCTGGAGGCCTCGGGCTATATCGCCAGGCGGCCAGGCGAGGAAGGCTATGCCCTGACCAATCGCCTCTTCACCCTCGGCATGGAGCAGCCTCCGGTTCGCGATCTGATCGGGGCCGCCCTTCCGCTGATGCAACACCTGGCGACAGAGATCCAACAGTCCTGCCACCTGGCTGTGGCGTCACGCGAACAGATCGTTGTGATCGCAAGGGTCGAATCACCCGGAGAGGTCGGGTTTGCGGTTCGATTCGGGGCTCGGCGCCCTCTGCACCAGTCGACATCCGGCCACGTCCTGTTCGCCTTCCAGACGGCCACAGACCAGTCCGCCTGGCTGCAGATGCTCAGGGACCACTATCCGGACCTCGATGAAGCCAGGCTCCTTGCCCAGGCCCGAGAAATCTCGAACCAGGGCCATGCCCGTGAACCCAGCGCCTACATTGATGGCGTCACCGATCTGTCCGCCCCCCTGATTGCCAACAGGGTCGCCATAGCGGCCCTGACGGTTCCCTATGTCAAACGCGCCAATGAACCGTCCCAGATCGAGCAGGCTGCCCTGGCCCTGAGCCGGACGGCCGAAGACATCAGCCACACCCTCGATTTCGGAAATCACGCCGCGATCACGGCCAGGGCGACCCTGGCCATGCGCGCACCGATCGCTCCGGCAAAATCGAAGAAGTCACGACCGGCATAGCCCGGTCCAGCCGAGATCCTGATCTGCCAACCGGCCAGGCGACTGGCCACACGGCTGTAATCAGGGCCTTGCCACATTTACGAATTGAGGCGCGCGGGCTAGTCAAACCCGTGCTCATGGGCGCATAGAGAGTTCATATTTGCACCCTCGATCCCTGAGCAGGGAATCAGGCCCGTCAAGAAGCCTTGCCCATGACCCGCAGACACGTCTTCGCCCTGGACCTCAAGGATGATCCGAAGATCATCAGTGCCTATCGGGCCTGGCATGAGCCGGGACGCACGCCTCCCGAAATCATCCAGTCCATCCGCGCCTCAGGCATTCAATCCCTGGACATTCACCTGACGGGAAACCGCCTGTTCATGATCATGGAGGTTGATGACACCTTTGATGCCCAGGCCAAGGCCTCCGCAGACGCCGCCGACCCGGTTGTCCTGGGCTGGGAAGCGTTGATGTGGCGATTTCAGCAGCCCCTGCCCTGGAGCCAGCCCGGCGAGAAATGGGTCGCGGCCGATCCCATCTTCACCCTAGCTGACCACCGCTGAGCCTTGGACTACTGATAGGGTCGAAGCGTCACGGAATGG
>JBFZCB010000268.1:0-4731 GCA_041308165.1 Caulobacterales bacterium | reverse complement strand
TCCCCCGGGTATCAAGGGTTAGGCCTTGCGCGACGTCAAAATCCAGCGCCGCCCGGGCATCAAGACGGGCATAAAAGCCCCTTTCGGTCAGTGCCCAGGATGGCACTTCGACAGTCAGGTCAGGCAGCCCAGGACCTCGGGTACCAACCAGTGAGAAGGCTCCACCACCCCGTGCGTCGCCGCGGGGACCCCACGAGGCAGAATACAATGAAGAGGTTGCCGGCCTAATCGTCAGGACACCTCCATTATAAGGCCTGATCCGACCCGGCTGCTGGAGCACCACCTCCGTCCCGACCGATCCTGCCACGAGGTTTATAGCTGGAAAATCAACAGCAAAATTCCCGAGCGCCCGTTTCATGGCCGCCACCTGCGCCACATCGTCGTCTGCAACCGGCCCCAGAAGAGACCACCGGCCTGCCTGCGAGCTCACGGCACTCTGGGCACGCATCGTCACGATGCCGTCCAAATGGGTAAAATCGAGCCGCGAACGGCCGGTGACACCCTGGAGGGCAAGATCGCCGAACGACAGGTTGGCTGCGGAAAAGGCCGCAGGACCCGACACCTCCCAGTCCCGGTCCCGACCGCCAGCAGAGAGCCGATCGGCAGTGACGACCAGCCGCTCAAGCCCAAGCCCGCCGGCCAAGACCTCATCTGCACGACCAGCCCCGGCCATAAGGGCTTCAAAACGGGCAGGCCCTGCCAAACTCCAGTTTAAGCCTTCACTATTGAGGGAGATTGATGACTTCACAGCCTGAGAGGCCAAGCGCAGGTTCCGGGCCTGGAACCCCGCAGAAGTGGCCCGGTCCGCCGTGACCTCCACACTGGCCTCCCCGTCCAGCGCGAAGGCCTCCAGCCAACCCTTGATGTGGCCATCGAACCTTAAATCATAGACACCTTCCTGCATCGCCAGGGCCGGTGATGACAGTCGACCTGCCGTGAGGCGGGCCCGGATCGAGGCTCCATCATCCAGGTGGCGGATACCGGGTTGCGGATAGGGCAAGGTCCCCGAGGCCTGGATTCTCATGTCCCGGGACTCCAGGGACTGAGGTGTAGCGCGTCGCACCAGACCATCGTCAGATCCGGAACCCGCCGGGCCGTCATCCCCATCCCCCCAACTCATCTGCTCGGCCGATGCGTCCAAGGTGACGGTCATACGGTTTCCGGTCGTTTTCAGGTCGAACCGACCGGCCAGTCCCGAGCCGGAGAGAGCCCCCCCCTCCAGTCGACTGGTCGCAAGCTCGGCTCTCAGGCGCATCAGCCTGCCGTCTTCGACCCGGGCCTGGCCCACCAGATCAACAGCGCCAAGGCCAGTGCTCAGGGTCAGTCGGGCGTCCTCAATCACAATGACCGGGGCCTGGCGGTCCTTGCGCGGCGGAGCCTGGGTCAGGGCCTCAATGAGGGGGTCCAGGGTGCCAAATGACAACCTGCCTTCAGTAAACCGGGCCCTCACCGTCGGCCTGACCAGCCGGATCCGATCGGGCCTAAGGCCCAGACCACTCTCGGACCAGGGCATGCCAAGGCCATAGTCCACCTCGATACGCTCGAGTGTGACGTCCGGGCTACCAGGATCGCCCAGACGGATTCGCCCTGCGAACCCATCAAGCTCTAGACGTTCGATCGACACCTCGGCACTGACGCCCCTCTGCTCAAGCCAACCGGTCAGGAGGGTCTGGGCCGCAGTTCTTCGATTCAGATACAGTGTGGACAGGACCAGAATGATCACAGCCGCGCAGATAAGTCCCGTTATCGCCAGCCTTGGGCGACGCCCCCCGGGGCTGACGACGGCTGCAGAGCCACTCGGATCAGGTTTTTCAGGCGTAAGGGTCACGCGAAGGCGCTGCACTTTCTCAGATCACAGGCTTACCGATCACGGGCGTGCCGATCACAGGCCTAAAAAGAATACTGGCCCACAAGAATAGGGCAAAACGTGACGGTAATGTGCATCGGCTTGGATTTAGCGCGAGGGCGCGCCAGCTCTCGCTCCGCAGCCGCCTGAACAGGACCGGTCCATCGCACCTGATTCGCCCATTACGGGCAGCATCTTCCCATTATGGGATGAGCGCGCTATAGGCTCCCCTTCGCGCAATGGGGAGAGCCCGCTGTCGCGGGCCGTTTAGCGATTGGTTTGGCGCCGGGGTCGGCGTCGTCACACCTCGAGGACACATGGCTCAGTTCGATCCACGCCGGCAGCCGACCCGCTTTGCGCCTCACTTGCTGACAGCCGCTGCAGCGCTGTCGGTCGCATTGCTGGCTGGCAGGGTCTATCAACCCGCTGTCGCCGCGGAAGTTCCCGAACTGACCGCAGAACAGGTCGCTTCCCTCGAAGCCCGGGCCTTTGCAACCGCTGGCGCGCCTGCGGGTCTTGGGTCTCCGGAAGCGGTTGCCGTGCAGATCCGCCGGGGTGAGACACTCGAACAGGCAATTCTCAGAACCGGCGTGTCGGTCCAGGACGCTGAGGCGGTCGCGGCAACCCTTGCCAGTGCCAATCTCGGAGAACTGCGCGCCGGCCTTCGCTTCGAGACAGCCATTGCTCGGCCCCGTGGCGGGCTTGGAGATGCCAAGCTGATCGGCCTGACCATGAGGACGGGCCCTGCCAGCCAGGTCACAGTCTCTCGCAGCTTTGACGGTGCGCTGAAACTGCGGGCACTCGATGAGAAGGTCACGCACGAAACGGTTGTCGCCCGTGGCAAGGTCGGTGCCTCGCTTGCAGGCTCTGCCGGCGAGTTCGGAGCCACGGCGGCCATCATTCGACGGGCGACCCAGGCGCTTTCGGGCAAGCTCGACATGCGCCGTGATGTGCGCGGCTCTGACGACTACATCCTTGTGTTCGACCGGTCGGTCACTGAGAATGGTCGCACCGTTGGTACGGGCGACCTTCAGTATGTCGAGGTTCGCGGCCAGAGCTTCTACCGCTTCAAGCCCGCCGGCTCCCGGGACTATGCCTTCTTCGACCCGTCCGGCAAAAATATGCGCACGACAGCGATGCGGGCGCCGATTGCCAACTTCCGCCGCGTGTCTTCTGGATTCGGCATGCGCGTCCATCCGCTCTCAGGCTTCCGCAAGATGCACCAGGGGCTCGACTACGCCGCGGCGACCGGGACGCCGATCATCGCACCCGCAGATGGTGTCGTTGTCGAGGCACGTCGCTGGGGTGGATACGGAAACTGGCTTCGCATCCGTCATTCGAACGGACTTGAGACCGGCTATGCCCACCTGTCACGCTATGGTGCCGGCATCCGGCCCGGGCAGCGGGTCAGCCAGGGGCAGGTTGTGGCCTATGTAGGCAACACCGGGGCCTCTACCGGACCGCACCTGCATTATGAGATCTGGCGCAATGGTCAGAGGATCAATCCGGCGAGCGTGCGAACCTCAGAAGGCACGATCCTGACCGGTAACGACCTGGTCGCATTCCGTGCCGAAAAGTCGCGCATTGACCGTATCATTGCCGCAGGCGGCGAAAAGCGTCTGGTCACCCCGCCCGTGACCGCCACCCGCGTGGCTTCGGCTGAAGGTCTGCGTCCCGCCCGCAGCTAGACCGAAGCGGCTAGGACCGCACCTCTGCAGGCTATATCCCCCTTCACCGGTTGGGCCCCTCTGATGGCCCTGCCGCGGCAGGCCAGCCGACGGCCCCAGGGCCAGGTCAGAGCATGGCCCCAACCGCCAGCTTGAGCCTTTCCAGATCCGCTTCACTGGACAGGCGGTGATCTCCAGCCTCGATCAGGTCAAGCCGCACGTCCGTTCCGGTCAGTCGGGTGATCAGTTCGATCTGGTGCTGCCAGGGCACCACATCGTCGGCACGTCCCTGCAGAATGTGCACCGGACTGTCGATTTCGATCGGACGCTCGAGCAGAAGCCAGTTGCGGGCCTCCTCGAACATGGCATGGGTCAGGACATAGGAACCCAGACCCTCTTCCACGACAACGGTCTCGCCATCGCGCAGGATGGCCTGCCGCTCATGATCGGCAAGGCCTGGCCACATCAACCTCTCGGTAAAATCCTGCGCCGGATTGACCAGGACCAGCCCCTTGAGGCGGTCGGGGCGGGCAAGGGCCAGCAGCAGGGCAATCCAGCCCCCCATGGAGGATCCCACCGCGATCACCGGCCCCTGGAGATGATCGACCAGTGCGATGGCGTCCTCGCGCCAGCGCCCGATCGTGGCCCTTCGCCAGTCACCCGAGGACTGGCCGTGGGCGAAATGGTCATAGCGGACGTAGTTCCAGCCGCCGTCACGCGCAGCCGCGTCCAGGCCAAGCGCCTTGGTGCCTTCCATATCCGAGCGAAATCCGCCGATCCACAGCACCGTCGGCCCTCGTCCGGGACGCCGGCGCAAGGCCAGGGTTTCACCATCGGGGCGGGAGAGATGTTCGATGTCGCTCATGGGGCCTTTTCGCACGTCTTGGCCAGATCCGTCATCCTCAGGCTTGACCAGAGGATCAGACGTATCGCACACCCAGTCCTGTCTTCGGCTCTAGCCGTCCCACCCCAGATCTGGTCACGCGGCCATCCTGGGCACCCTTCATCTCCCGAGCCCTGCGGGTGGGGGGATGATGTCATGAGGTCATCGCTTGTCCGCTCCAAAGGTCCTCTTCGTCAGCTCAAACCGGATCGGGGACTGTGTGATTTCCTCGGGCGTGATCGAAGAGATCCGCCGAAAACTCCCCGGAGCCCGCATCACAGTCGCCTGCGGCCGGCCTCCAGCCCCGTTTTTTCGTGCAGCCCCTGGCGTCGAGA
>JBFZCB010000267.1:0-4817 GCA_041308165.1 Caulobacterales bacterium | reverse complement strand
TCCATAACCACCACATTCAGTTCAGTCAGCCTGTCGCGAATGCGATCCGCAGCCCCCCAGTCCTTTTCTGCCCGCGCGGCGAGGCGTTGGGCCAGCAGGGTCTCGACCTCAGCCTTGAAGGCTTCGTCTCCACCTTCGAACCAGTCAACGGCAGGCGTCTGTAGGACGCCCAGTAAGCCGGCCGCCTCGCGAAGCGCCCAGCAGGCCTGGACCAGTTCACCGGGCTCGGCTTGCGGGTCAGATACAAGCTCGCGAACGGCATTTCCCAAGGCAAACAGGCGGGCAACAGCCTCGGGTGTGTTCAGGTCGTCTTCCAGGGCTTCCAGAACAGGATTAAGCGCGTCTTCAGCCAACTCACGCTCAGCCATGGCCAGCTCATGGTCACTGTATTCGTCGTCTTCGTGCGGGGGAGCCACATAATCTGCGAGCACCCGGTCTGCATCCCTAAGCACACCATAAAGCCGATCCAGATTCTTTCTTGACTGTTCAAGCAATGAAGCGTTCCAGTCCAGAGGCTGTCGATAGTGTGCACTGAGCAGGGCCCACCGGACCACTTCACCTGGATAATGCTGGACCAGGTCATGCAGCAGCAGAACATTGCCAATCGATTTGGACATCTTTTCAGCATCCACGGTCAGAAAACCGTTATGCATCCAGTAGCGGCTATACGCTTCAGGGGCCTGTTCGCTATGGGCGTGGCCATGGGCGCAGACGCCCTGGGCAATCTCGTTTTCATGATGAGGAAATACGAGATCGATGCCGCCTCCATGGATATCAATCGGCAGGCCCAGGGTTTTTTCGATCATGGCCGAGCATTCTATGTGCCAGCCAGGCCGACCCGGTCCCCACGGGCTGGGCCATGAAGGCTCATCGGGCTTGGAAGGCTTCCAAAGCACAAAGTCCTGAGCATTCTTCTTGTAGGGAGCCACCTCGACCCTTGCCCCTGCGAGCATTTCATCAAGGTTTCGACCCGACAGCGAACCGTAGGCGGGATAGCTGGAAACGTCGAAAAGGACGTGACCACCTTCCCTTTCGTCGTCCACCACATAGGCGCAGCCGGCATCGATGATCGCGGTAATCTGATCAACGATGGCTGCGATATTATCCGTGACATGCGGTGCCAAGTCCGGAGGGCTTACATTCAGGGCGGCCATATCAGCGAGATAGGCCGCCTCGTAGCGGGCCGTCACCTCACCAATGGACACCCCCTCACGCATTGCCTTTTGATTGATCTTGTCGTCCACGTCGGTGACATTTCGGGCATAGACAACCTGGCCTGCCCCATACTGCCGACGCAGCAACCGAACCAGTACGTCGAATACGACCGGCGGCCGGGCATTACCGATATGGGCATAGTCGTAAACGGTCGGACCACAGACATAGAGTGTCACGCGAGCCGGGTCCCTAGGCTCGAAAAGCCGCTTCGAGCGATGCAGGGTATCGTAAAGGAAGAGGGTCATTTGGTCAGCTGTGTTCGCTTCTCGTCGGACAGGGTCCGCTTGCAGGACCAAGGAAGAGTCCCATATAGCCCCGAAGCTGATAATGCCTCGTTCCCGACTTACAAGCGAAAGCCATCTAAAAGCTTTCGTAGCCGAGACCTCCCCATGCCCGCCAGACCCGCAACGCCCACGCTTGTCGCCACTCCGCCTCGGCCTTCACGCGAGCAGGCCCTCGAGGCCGTCAGAACGCTGATCGCATGGGCCGGTGATGATCCTGAAAGGCCGGGTCTGAAAGACACGCCCAAACGCGTCGTGGATGCTTATGGCGAATGGTTTGATGGGTATGAGGCCGATGCAGCCAGCGAACTCTCGCGGACATTTGAGGATGTGACCGGCTACGACGATATGGTCCTTCTGCGCGATATCGAAGTCGAGAGCCATTGCGAACATCATCTGGCGCCCTTCCTAGGCAAGGCCTGCATAGCCTATATTCCGGGGGAGAAGGTGGTCGGGATTTCCAAACTGGCCAGGGTCGTAGAGATCTACGCGCGCAGGCTCCAGAATCAGGAAACCCTCACAAACGACATCATCGAAGCCATCGAATCGCATCTGGCTCCCCTCGGTGTAGCCGTCCTTGTCGATGCCACCCATCAGTGCATGACAACGCGGGGCGTTCATCACCGCCATGTATCCACGGTAACGACCCGCTTCACCGGGGCCTTCAAGGCCGACCCTGCCCTGGCCGATCGATTTTTGAAGCTCGCAAGGGGCTGAGACAGTCCCTGCTTAAGGGTTGGGCGCAAGATACATCCGCGATCGGCGGGAAAATCACGTCATGACGCCGAGAGTGCTTTACAAGCCGCCCTGGTGACGCCAAGACGTTGCACGAACCTTGAATGCAGGCCTGGTCCTTAAGACAGGCCATCGACGGAGAATTCCAGGACATGGGCGGCAAACTTTCAGGACCAGGCGGCCAGGGCGGCAAGACGATCGAGCAAAACTCGGACATCAACGTCACGCCCTTCGTCGACATCATGCTTGTGCTTCTGATCATCTTCATGGTGTCAGCACCGTTGGCGACTGTGTCGATCAATCTCGACCTGCCACCGGCTACCCCACCGGACCCTTCGCAGGAGAAGCCGAAGGATCCGGTGTATATCACCATCCAGGATTCAGGCTCGATCTTCATTGCCGAGCAGGCGACCACGCTAGAAACACTTGCAGCGGACGTATGTGGAGCGCTTCAGCCCACGCCTAAATGTACGGATGAGCGTGTGTTCGTTCGCGCACAACCCGATGTGACCTACAACCAGTTCATGGAAGTCATGAACGATCTTCAAAGGAACGGCTACTTCAAGGTCGGGCTCCTGAACGAAGACATCGAATAGGTCTGCATACAGCCGAAGACATTGAGGGCCGTTTCCAGTTGGAAGCGGCCCTTTTTCGTCTCCTGAGGCAACGGCTGCCAGTGCCAAAGTTCATGCAGCGGTTGTAGCTTACTAGCGAGCGCATACCTTTTAAGGCCGGCCCAAGGACAACAGACATGGACGAGATGCCCGCAATCGCGGTCGACGGCCATACCCTCCCGCTTCTGGGCTTTGGCACCTGGCAACTGGATACGGATAATGCCCGTCGAATGACCGCAGAAGCCCTGCGTATCGGTTATCGACATATCGACACAGCATGGATCTACCACAATGAAGCCGCGGTGGGTGACGGGATCCGCGACGCCATCGAGGCCGGCTATCTACACCGCTCCGATCTGTGGCTGACGACCAAGATCTGGGTTAAACATTTCGAACGAGAAGCCTTGCTGGAGCAGGCCCGTGAATCACAGAGACATCTGGGCTTTACACCCGACCTTCTGCTGCTTCATTGGCCAAGGGCATGCCCTCCCATGGAAGAAACCCTGGGGGCCCTTAACGAGGCCCTGGCCCTTGGCCTAACCCAGAGCATCGGTCTGTCAAACTTCCCCTCGCAGCAGTTCCGTCAGGCCCAACGCATGTCAAGGGCCCGCCTCATCACCAATCAGGTCGAGTACCACCCCTATCTCAAGCTCACCCAACTCCTGTCGAGCGCGCAAGAGCTGGGTTCTTCGATCACAGCCTGGTCACCGCTGGCCCAAGGCCAGATCGCAGACGATCAAACCCTCAACGAGATTGCCAGACACCATGGCAAGTCCTCCGGCCAAATCGTACTGCGCTGGCTCATACAGCAAAATGTGATTGCGATTCCCCGGACGACCAAGGTCTCGCGCGCGCAGGAGAATTTCGAAATCTTCGATTTTTCCCTGTCTGAAGAAGAGATGCAGCGAATATTTGCTCTGGCCCGCCCTGACGGTCGCCTGGGGGACTGGCTCGATGCAGAGTTTAAATGGGATAATGAATGGGACTGAGGCGTGCCAGAGCCTTTGACCTGTTCGCTCCCCCCCTCGCAAATGCCACCCAGCCTGAAGCCAGCCCCCAGTTTGGGCCAATGGGCTCGAGCGGACAGAGCCCATCTCGGTTTTTACTCGACCACGCTGGCCCGCTTTGGGCCTCACCTACCGGTCACGACACTCCCATCAACCCGTCTGGCCGGCTGACCCCTCGCTGTCCGCGCCCAGGCGCGACATGAGACCAAGGTGACAGAAAGGCCGTGGCCGCCTAATCAGCGCCCCATGGCTTACAGATCACTGCGCGAGTTCCTGACCATCCTGGAGGCCCAGGGTGAACTGGTCCGGGTTTCAGAACCGGTTTCAACACACCTTGAGATGACCGAAATCCAGACCAGACTGCTCCGAAATGGCGGACCGGCTGTTCTGTTTGAAAAACCCGTCATGCCGGACGGATCAATCAGCCCCATTCCCTGTCTTGCGAACCTCTTTGGTACCGTCAAACGGGTAGCCATGGGGGTCACCATGGAGAACAAGTCCAGAAGCACCGCAGCCGAATTAAGAGAAGTTGGTGAACTCCTGGCATTCCTGCGCAACCCGACGCCGCCCAGAGGCCTATCTGACGCCATGCAGATGCTGCCTCTTGCCCAGACGGTCATGTCGATGCGGCCCAAGATCGTAAAATCTGCTCCCGTCCAGAAAAGGGTCTTGGTCGGCGATGAGATTGATCTGACCTCCCTGCCAATCCAGGGCTGTTGGCCGGGCGAGCCTGCCCCTCTCATCACCTGGGGCCTGGTGGTGACCCGAGGCCCCTCGGAGGATCGCGAAGACGATTTCAACCTCGGCATCTACCGGATGCAGGTCCTGGGCAAGGACAAGGCCATCATGCGCTGGCTGGCCCATCGCGGTGGAGCGCAACACTATGCCCGACACCGCAAGGCGCGCCCCAAGGAGCCCCTACCCTGCGCCGTTGTCCTTGGCGCGGATCCCGGTACGATTCTCGC
>JBFZCB010000266.1:0-31358 GCA_041308165.1 Caulobacterales bacterium | reverse complement strand
GTCGTGAAAGGTCCAGTTCCACCCGTTGGCGGCCATATCGCGTCCGCCGATGGCCAGTGCACCGGCGGCCGAGCCGAGCGCCAGCACGAATGCGGCCCCAGCAATAATGAGAAGTGTGCGGATCATGCCTTGTCTGCCTTGTTCTGGGGCGCTGCATAGGAGGAGATCGGATTGCTGACAGGGGCCTGGGGCTCAAGTGCAGGCTTCAGCAGCCGGTAGTGGAGCCGTGCAAACCAGACCAGGCCATTGACCAGGAGGACGATCACGATGGCCAGAAGGGCACCTGCGGACACTGCGCCGGCCATGAGGCTGAGCCCGCCCAGGAATGCCGCCAGTCCGCCTCCCGGAAATCCAGCGAACGGGCCGACAACCATGACGCCGCCACCGGCAAGGAACATGGCAATCACCGCGACCAGGACCCCAAAGAGGGTCCCGACCACGCCCATCAGAATGGGCAGCAGGATCAGGATGTCGATGGCCCCAAGGCCTAGGACGGCAAAGACGGCCCCGGCCGCTGCCGAGGGTGTCTGCTCCTGTTTCCAGCGCTGCACCCCGGCCTCGGCCTTGAGTTCGCGCGCCAGACGGTCGGGGTCCCCCAGGGCCTGGGCGACCTCGGCCTCGGTTCGCCCGTCACGGATCCCATCGTCGAAATGGCTGGCGTAATCGTTGAGAATGTCATTTGCGACGGTGGTCGGCAGGCCGACGAGACCTCGCTTGAGGCGGGCGAGAAATTCGGCACGCGTCATTGTGCGTCTCCTGATGGATCGGGGGTGTCCGTAACAGCGGTTGCTGTCTCAGGACTGGCGTCAAGGACCGCGTCAACGGCGGCGGTGAAGGCCTTCCAGTCCGCCGTCTGCCCCAAAAGGGCAGAACGGCCGGCATCGGACAGCCGGTAGTATTTGCGTGAGGGCCCTGAGGGGCTCTCGACAAGGTAGGTCTCGACCAGTCCGTCGGTCTGCATGCGCCGCATGAGCGGGTAGATCGTGCCCTCGCCCATATCGATGGCATCAGACAGCCGGCTTGCGATTTCATAGGCGTAACTGTCGCCTCGGTTCAGAAGGGCCAGGACGCAGAGTCCGAGCACGCCTTTCTTCAACTGGATTTCTATGGTTTCGGGCGCCATGGGGCCTCCTTTGTTGAAGAGAGACTACGACAAGGTACTAACTGATGCAAGGTAGCTGTTGTAACATGACAGCGATTTAATGGACGCGGCATTCTGGCTCGTTTGCCCAATGCGCGGATCAGTCGCTTGGCAAGCGCCGATCGAGCCGATATGGACCGGCTGAAACACCGTGCTTTACAGGTCCCGAGGGTGTTGCGACTGCGTCGCAAATACCTGACGGCTTTGGCTTTAAGAGGAATTCCGAATGGAACTGGGCAGACGAGCCCTGAAAGCCACCGCAGGTCTCATGACCGGCGCCGCTTTCGCCATCATGTTCGCCACCCCGACATGGGCAAGGGAACTGATGGGACAGCCGACCCCTGGTGGTATCGGCCTTCAGCCGAGCGCCTCGCCGCTCAAGGTTGAAGCGACCTGGTTCCACAATGTGATCCTGATGCCGATCATCACTGCGATCTGCCTTTTCGTCCTTGGCCTGATCGTGTGGATTGTTGTCCGATACAACAAGAAGCGGAACCCGGTTCCGGCCCGCTGGAGCCACAACACGGCTATTGAGATTATCTGGACGGTAGCTCCCGTCGTGATCCTCCTGGTGATCTCGCTGTTCTCCTTCCGGCTTCTGTTCTCCTATGCGAACATGCCGACACCTGACCTGACCGTGAAGGCAACCGGCAATCAGTGGAACTGGGGATACGAGTATCCCGACCACGGCATCTCCGAATACATCTCGAACATGCTGCCCGAGGACGAAGCCCGGGCTCGCGGTGTTCCGTTCCGTCTTGCAGCCGATGAGCCCCTGGTCGTTCCCGTGGGCAAGACAGTGCAGGTACTGGTTACGGCATCAGACGTTATCCACTCCTTTGCCCTGCCAGCCTTTGGCCTGAAGACGGATGCTATTCCCGGCCGGACCAATCACACCTGGTTCAGAGCGGATCGGGTTGGCGTATTCTACGGTCAGTGTTCGGAGCTGTGTGGCGTCGATCACGCCTTCATGCCCATCGAAATCCGTGTGGTGACCGAGGCCGAGTTCGCAGACTGGGTCGTGTCACGGGGCGGCTCCATGACCAAGGCCGCTGATGAGGCTGCTGCTGCAGCCGCAACGGCAGCTGTCACCGAGGCCCCTGCCGCTGCCGATACGGCCACCTCGGCCCCCGCCGTGCCCGCCCCCGCTGCGTCTGACGCAGCGCCGGCCGCCCTGTAATCGCGAGTCCGTATAAAATCATGGCAACCGATACCTCCACTGACGTCCGCGCCGCCGATCATGGTCACGACCATCATGCCGAGCACGATCACAAGCCCGGGTTCTTTACCCGTTGGTTCTTCTCGACCAACCACAAGGACATAGGCACCCTCTACCTGCTGTTCGCCATCATGGCGGGCATTGTTGGGGGAGCTCTGTCGGGCCTCATCCGCTGGGAACTGGCCGAGCCCGGTATCCAGATCTTTGCCGAAGGATCGCTCGTCAACCTGTTCGGCCTCGTTGAGCAGACCAAGCACGGCTACAATGTGGTCGTGACCGGCCACGCCCTGATCATGATCTTCTTCATGGTCATGCCGGCCATGATCGGCGGATTCGGCAACTGGTTTGTTCCGATCATGATCGGTGCGCCAGACATGGCCTTCCCGCGGATGAACAATGTGTCCTTCTGGCTGCTCGTCGCAGCCTGGGTACTGCTGATCATCTCGCTCTTCGTCGACGGTGGACCGGGCAAGGGCTTTGGTGGCGGCTGGACCATCTATCCGCCGCTCTCGACCATGGGACACACGGGCCCTGCCATGGATCTGGCGATCTTCTCACTGCACATTGCAGGGGCTTCGTCGATCCTGGGTGCCATCAACTTCATCACCACCATCTTCAACATGCGCGCCCCGGGCATGACGCTGCACCGGATGCCGTTGTTTGCCTGGTCGGTCCTGATCACGGCCTTCCTCCTGCTGCTTTCGCTCCCGGTTCTGGCTGGTGCGATCACGATGCTGCTGACCGACCGCAACTTCGGAACCAGCTTCTTTGATCCAGCCGGTGGTGGCGACCCCGTCATGTTCCAGCACCTCTTCTGGTTCTTTGGTCACCCCGAGGTCTACATCCTGATCCTGCCAGGTTTCGGCATCATCTCGCACATCGTCTCGACCTTCAGCCGCAAGCCCATCTTCGGGTATCTGGCCATGGCCTATGCCATGGTGGCCATCGGCTTCGTCGGCTTCGTGGTCTGGGCTCACCACATGTATACGGTTGGCATGAGCGTGAACCTGCGCGCCTATTTCGTTGCAGCCACCATGGTCATCGCCGTCCCGACGGGGGTGAAGATATTCAGCTGGATCGCAACGATGTGGGGAGGCTCCATCAGCTTCAAGACCCCCATGCTCTGGGCCATCGGCTTCATCTTCCTCTTTACTGTCGGTGGTGTGACCGGAGTGGTGCTGGCCAATGCCGGGATCGATTACACCCTGCATGACACCTATTATGTGGTGGCCCACTTCCACTACGTCCTGTCACTCGGGGCTGTCTTTGCGATCTTTGCCGGCTTCTACTACTGGTTCGAGAAGATGTTCGGCGTGAAGTACAACGAGTTTCTCGGGTGCCTGCACTTCTGGATCATGTTCATTGGCGTGAACGTTATCTTCTTCCCGCAGCACTTCCTGGGACTGCAGGGCATGCCGCGCCGCTATATCGACTATCCTGACGCCTATACGCTCTGGAACCAGGTCTCGACCGTTGGCTATCTGATTACGGTCGTTGGCGTCGTCGTCTTCCTGGTCATGCTTTTGGAAGCCGCCATCCGGCGTCGCCCGGGCGTGGCCAATCCCTGGGGCGAGGGCGCAACCACCCTGGAGTGGACGCTGTCTTCGCCTCCGCCCCACCACCAGTTCAACGAACTGCCGGTGGTCAAGTCTGACGATCGTCACTGATCCCCAAGCCACGGAAACCGGGGGGCCGCTCTTTCGACACGGGAAGAGCGGCCCTTGTCCATTTCAAGCCATGAACACACCCAGTCCCCTTACGGAAAAGTCTCCCACCCTGCTCACGACAGCGCAGCCGGAGGACTATTTTCAGCTCCTGAAGCCCCGCGTCATGTCGCTGGTGGTCTTTACCGGTGCAACCGGCCTGGTCGTGGCTCCCGGCTCTATCAACCCCTTTGTGGCGGCCATTGCGATTCTGTGTATTGCGGTCGGCGCCGGGGCTGCAGGGGCCTTGAACATGGCGCTTGAAGGGGAAACGGACGCCCTGATGCGCCGTACCCGTGGCCGGCCCGTTGCCGCGGGTCGGGTCGCCAAGAACGATGCCATGACCTTTGGTGTCGTCCTCAGTCTTTTCTCGGTCATGCTCTTGGGCATGAACACCAACTGGCTAGCCGCCGGACTGCTGGCGCTGACCATCGTCTATTACGCCGGCTTCTACACCCTGATGCTAAAGCGTCGGACGCCCCAGAACATCGTGATCGGCGGAGCGGCGGGTGCCCTGCCTCCCGTTATCGGCTGGGCGGCAGCGACCGGCACGGCCCCCTGGGAGGCCTGGATTCTGTTCGCCATCATCTTCCTGTGGACCCCTCCGCACAGCTGGGCCCTGGCCCTTTATTCTGCCGGGGATTACGCCAGGGCTGGCATACCCATGATGCCGGTTGCTCGCGGGGCCAAGTCCACCCGTCTGCAGATCCTTGTCTATTCCCTGATCTTCGTCCCCGTCGCTATCCTTCCCGCCTTTATCGGGATGGGCGGCACCATCTACCTGGCTGTTGCCACCGTCGGAGGGCTCGTCTTCCTGGCTATGGCCTACAGACTTTACCGCTCACGTGCCGGTGACGATCCCGACGGTATCCGTCAGGAGGGCACCAACAACGTGGGGCGAGAGGCCGCATTGTATGACGTGCGTACAGAGGCCAAACCCGCACGCAATCTATTCGCCTTTTCCATCCTCTATCTGATGGGACTGTTTGCTGCCCTTCTGGTCGAACAGCTGACCGGTGTGGCAGTCCTGAGTTTCTAGTCCGGAGAGCGACGCTCCGGGTAATGACCCAAAGGTTTCCAATGGAACCCACCATGACCACCAACGGCCCAGGGCCGGTGCGCCTGACCCCAAGCGAAATGGCGGCCCGCAAGCGGCGCAACCTTTTCATTGCCCTGGCGCTCGTCGCTTTCATGGCCCTGCTCTTTACAACCACGATGCTGCGTCTGTTCCATAATCAGCAGGTCGCCCGCGAGGCCAGGGCCGCAGCCGTTGCTGCAGCCCCGCAGACCCCCGCCAAGGCTCCTGCGTCATCATCAGTCGGAGGATGAGATCCATGAAACGTCAGAATGCCATTGCCCTGGCCTGTGGCGGGACCGTTCTGTTCATGACCGGGGCCGCCTTTGCCTCGGTTCCGCTCTATCAGCTCTTCTGTCAGGTGACCGGCTTTGATGGAACGGTGATGAGAGCTGACAAGGCACCCGACAAGGTTCTGGATGCCACAGTCATGGTCCGGTTCGACACCAATGTGCGAGACCTGCCCATGGTCTTCAAGGCCGAACAGACCAGTCAGCGCGTGCGGATTGGCGAGACGGGAATGGCCTGGTTTGACGTGACCAACACATCCGACAAGCCGATCATGGCCCGAGCCGGCTATAACGTTGTGCCAAAATACACGGGCCCCTATTTCCAGAAACTGCAGTGTTTCTGTTTTGACGAGCAGGTCATCGAACCGGGCCAGACGCGCAAATTCCCGGTTCAGTATTTCGTGGCCCCCGAGCTGGCGACCGATGCCGAGGCGCGAGGGGCGACGGAAATCACCCTGAGCTATACCTTCTATCCGTCTCAGGACGGCATCCCCAATGGCACCGAAGACCCTGGTAAGGCGACCGGAGCCTGATTGAAGCGGATTTTTTGAGCCGCGCCCCGCTCGACCTGAGCAAAAAATGGGCTATAGCCCATCCTTAGCTTCTCGCGTTCGTTGCAAGAGACCCTGATGGCCGACAATCACGCCACCCCGAAACACGACTACCACCTGGTTGATCCCAGTCCCTGGCCCCTCTTCTGCTCTGCCACATCCGTCGTGATGATGATCGGTGCGGTTATCTGGATGAAGGGGCTGTTTGGCCTTCCTGAAGGCACCAGCTGGGTCTTCTTTGCCGGTCTGGCCACAACCCTTCTGGGTATGGGCCTGTGGTGGGCGGATGTCGTCAAGGAAGCCAACGCAGGCGATCATACGCCTGTCGTCGGAATCGGCCTGCGCTATGGCATGGTCCTGTTCATCGCCTCCGAGATCATGTTCTTTGCCGCCTTCTTCTGGATCTTCTTCGAGATGGCCCTGTTCACCGAGGCGCGTACGCTCATCCCGGAGATGGCCGGCTGGGCCGATACGGCGACGGCCTGGTCTGCATGGCCCCCTCAGGGTGTTGAGACCCTGAGCGCCTGGCACCTGCCACTGCTCAATACCGTGACCCTGCTCCTGTCGGGATGCACCGTGACCTGGGCCCACCATGCGCTTCAGCAAGGGGACCGCAAGGGTGCCAAATATGCCCTGATGCTGACGATCGGCCTTGGGGTCTTCTTCACGGCCATTCAGATCTACGAATATTATGAGATCCTGCATGGCGAAATGTTCTTCAACGAAGCCGCGGCCAACTCCGGCCTCTATGGCTCGATCTTCTTCATGGCCACCGGCTTCCACGGCTTCCACGTGCTTGTGGGAACCATCTTCCTGGCCGTCTGCCTGATCCGCCTCATGAACGGAGCCTTTACCCCCCAGAAGCATTTCGGCTTCGAGGCTGCGGCCTGGTACTGGCACTTTGTCGATGTCGTCTGGCTCTTCCTGTTCGCCTTTGTCTATGTGGTCTTCGGCTGAGCCTGTTGATTCCCACACCTGATGAACTTGCGCCGGCCCGGATCGACCCGATCCGGGCCGGTCTGCTTTGTCGCTGCCCCCATTGCGGCAAGGGGGCCCTGTTTGCCGGGTTTTTGCGGGTCAACAAGAGATGCCTCGTCTGTGACTATGATCTGGCATCCATAGAGACCGGCGATGGGCCGGCGACCTTCATCATGCAGATCTGCGGTCTGGTTGTCGGTTTCTCAGCCCTCATCGTCGAAATTCGATGGCATCCCCCGATCTGGCTCCACCTGATTGTCTGGATCCCGCTGGCGGCCGGACTTTCCCTGGCCCTCATGCGCCCGGGCAAGGGTCTCATGACGGCGCTTCAATATCGCGCTCGAAAGGAAGGAGGCCGTCGGTCATGAAGCGTTTTCCCTGGCTCCTGACCCTCTTCTGTCTGCCCTTGCTCGCCCTCCTGGTTGGGCTGGGATCCTGGCAGGCCCAGCGTATGGTCTGGAAGGAAGGCCTTATCTCGACAGCGCAAGCGGCAGCCCAGCATCCTCCCGTCTCGCTTAGCCAGGTCCTTGCCGCACCGAACCCCGAGTTCAGGCGTGCTGCCGTGGTCTGCCCGGGCCTGGCCACAGCCCCCTTTGTCGAGATGCAGTCAATCCTCGACGGCCAGAGCGGTTCGCGCCTTATTTCCGTCTGCAGCCCACCGGGAGAGACGCGCCCCTTCCTGGTGGATCGGGGCTTCATCCCCGATTCCGTCACGACGAGACCGCCGGTGATTGCCTCTACCCTACCCCTTTCGATTCTTGTCGAACTCAGACGCACACCCCGTCCCGGGATGATGAGCCCAGCGCCCTCTGAGGGCCGTTTCTACGCCAGGGATGGCGCGGCCATGGCCCGCGCCCTCGGTTCCCCCCTACCCTCAGAGTTCACGCTTTTTGCCCTGGCCTCGACCAACCCCGAACTGGTCGGTCTCAAGGCCTCCTCGCCGCCAGCCGCCTTCTCCAACAACCACCTTGGCTATGCCATTACCTGGTTCGGACTGGCCATTGTCCTCATCGGCTTCTATGTCGCACTGATCGGCAGACGCCTGAAGAAAGAGCCTTCCAACTGACCGCTCTGCACACGCTGTCGAACGGGGTCCGCATCGTCTGCGATCCCATGCCGGGCCTTCGCACGCTTGCGCTTACCGTGGCTGTCCGCGGAGGCGCGCGCTGGGAGGACGAGACGACTTCGGGCTGGTCGCACCTGCTTGAACACCTAGTCTTCAAGGGTGCAGGACAGATGGGTGCGCGCGATATTGTCGAACGCATCGAGGCTGAAGGGGGCTCAATCAACGCCGCTACAGGCTATGAGCGCACCAGCTTTGATGTCAGAGGACTCCAAGGCTCACTGCCCCTGGCCATGCAGGTGCTTTCGGACCTGGTTTTCCGCCCGACCCTGGACCCTGCCGAAATCGAACGCGAAAAGGACGTCGTGGCCCAGGAGATCGCCGAGGCCTTCGATACGCCCGATGACCATGTCTTCGAGATGGCACAGACCCGCGCCTTCACCGGCCAGCCCCTGGGCCGGCCCATACTCGGCTCGGTTGAAACCCTCCAGCCCGTGACCCGCGAAGCCATGTCAGACTGGCGCTCGCGCCTCTATTCACCCGACAGAATGGTTATCTCCGTTTCGGGTGCTGTCGACGAAGACGAGCTGCTCTCGTTATCGGAGCGCTGGTTTGCCGACGCCCGTCCCACGGCGTCCGAGCCGCCACAGGCGGCCCTGTTCACTGGGGGGCATGCCAAGCTTTCGCGACGCATCGAACAGGCCAATCTGGTCTTTCAACTCCCAGGCGTAGCGGTCACGGACCCGGATTTCGCCGCCATGCGGATGTTCAGTGAGATCCTGGGTGGTGGTATGGCGTCGCGCCTGTTCCAGAGCGCTAGAGAAGAGCGGGGCCTGGCCTATGCCATAGACGCCTGGCACGAGGCCCACGACGATATTGGTGTGCTGGGCATCTATGCCGGGGCCTCGGCTGACCGGGCTGTCGAGCTGGCCGAGGTCGCTGCCGACCAGACCTTGGAACTGGCAGACACCGGGCCCACAGAGGCTGAACTTGCACGGGCCAAGGCGGTGCTGAGGGCCGGGCTCTGGATGTCTGATGAAAGCCCGGCAAGCCGATCGGGGCGCATGGCAGCCCAGACCCTGGTCCATGGAGCCCCGATCGAAACCCAGGCCAGCGTCGAGCGACTTGAGGCGACCACCACGGCTGACCTCCAGCGCGCTGGGCAGAAGGCCCTTGCCTCAGGACGGGTGGCCACTGCCGTCCTTGGTCCAGGGGGTGCCGGTCCAGCCGGCCGGGCCTTCGAAAGCCGACTGGCCAATACCCGCGACAGGGCCCAGGCCTGAAGCCATCCTGGGCCCCTCTCGAGGCGGTGTCTGGATCAAGGACTAGAGCCAGTCGCCTAACAGGGTATTTGGCGGTATCATGCCGTTCTGATGGCTTTGTTGGATTGGATGATCGATGCTGCTGGTCCCGTGATCCGGGGCGACGGCATTATTTTGCGTCCACCAAGGTTTGGTGACTACCAGGACTGGGCGGATCTGCGCGAAAACTCACGTCACTATCTCCAGCCCTGGGAACCGGCCTGGCCTGAGGACGACCTGTCCCGGACGGCCTTCAGGCGTCGTCTGAGCATCTATGCCCGGGAGATGGAACTCGGCAATGCCTGGCCCTTCTTCGTCTTTGAGCCAACGGGCCAAACCCTAATGGGCGCCATCACCCTGTCCAATATTCGCCGCGGTGTGGCAGAGACCGGAACCCTCGGCTACTGGATCGGCCAGCCCTACAGCGGCCGCGGTTTAGCGACGGCAGCCGTTCGCACCCTCAGTGCCCATGCCTTTGATGCCCTCAAGCTGCATCGCCTGGAGGCCTCCTGCCTGCCGGCCAACCAGGCGTCCCGCCGTGTTCTGGAAAAGGCCGGGTTCGGACTTGAGGGCCACGCCAGGGCTTATCTTAAAATTAACGGTAAATGGGCAGACCATCTTCTGTTCGGCCTGGTGTCTGATGATACCAGCCGATCCGTAGATGTTCCTGGAAGCTGACTCCCAAAAGGAAGGCCGAGATTTGACCGCAGCGCGCGCCCGAAGCCTGGCATGGGATGCGTCGATGGCTATCGAGGCGCTTGCGGCGGCTGATTCGGCCCTCTGGGTCTGGACGCCGGCCGAGGATTCCCTTCGCCTCACGGGCGCCACGCGCACCCTGGGTCTTGGCCCGCTCGCGCCCGAATGCTCTGGAGCAGCCTTTGTGGCGGTGACCCTTCCCCAGGACAGGGCGCTTGCAGAAAGTCTTCTGGAACCGCGCACAGAAGGAACCGAAGTGAACCTGCGCCTGCGAATGCGCGGTTCCGAGACCTGTCTGTGGAGGGGCGTGTGGCTTGAAGAGGGACTGAGGGCTGCAGGTATTGTCGCTCAGGAAGGCCGGCTTGCGGGATCGGACAAGGATACACTGACCGGACTTCTGGACCGCCGCGGATTTCTTTCAAGGGCCGCCGAGGCCCTGGCCATCGTGGGCGAATATGAGGTTGTCGTGGCCGACGTTGACCGCCTTCGTCGGCTCAACGAGGCGCTGGGTCATGAACGTGCAGACCTTGTCCTTTCGGCCCTGGGCTCGAGACTTTCTGCAGCCTTCCTGCCTGCCGAGGCTCCGGCCCGCATAGGCGAGGATGAATTTGCGGTCCTGGTCCAGCGTAATCCAGGCGAGGGCAATGGCGGTGCAGAGCGTGTGCGCGAGGCCCTGCAGCAACCCTTGAGAATTGCAGGATTCGACATCTATCCGACGGTTTCGATCGGATCTGTCTCTTGCGAAGGTGGACCCGACGCGGCGGATCCGGCAGAGCTTCTGCGCCGGGTTGAACTGGCCGTCATCCAGGCCAAGACAGCCGGCCGCAGCGGTCAGGCCGCCTATGGCCGGGCCCTCGAAAGCGACAGCCTCTCCAGGCTCGCCCTTGAGGCGGACCTGCGCAACGCCTTCGTTCGCGGTGAGATCAGCCCATTTTACCAGCCTATTGTGAACCTCAATACCGGAGCGGTTGCCGGCTTTGAGGCCCTGGCGCGCTGGCGCCATCCCAAACGCGGGCTCGTCCCGCCCGACGAGTTCCTCGGTCTGACCGAGGAAATGGGGCTGATGCATGAACTGGGCCTGATGATGATGACCCAGGCCGCACGTCAACTGGCCGAATGGCTTCGACGTCACCCCAAGGCCGGCCGCATGTTCTGCAGCGTCAACCTTTCCGTGGGCGAGATCGAGAGGGCGCACCTGGTCGAGGATGTCGAGCGTATCATCCGAGAGGCCGGCCTCCCCAGGGGCGCACTCAAGCTTGAGGTCACAGAAGGCGACATCATGCGCGATACCGCAGCGTCCGGACGGGTCCTCAGGCAACTCAAGGATGTGGGCGCTTCCCTGGCCCTTGATGATTTCGGGACGGGTTTCTCCTCACTTTCCTATCTGGCCCGCCTGCCTTTCGATACGCTCAAGATCGACCGCTACTTTGTTCTGACCATGGACAAGGACGAGGGCTCGGCCAAGATCGTCAAGTCCGTGGTCAACCTCGGACGTGACCTCGCCCTCGAAGTGGTGGCCGAAGGGGTAGAGAACGCCCATCTTGCGGCGCTCCTTTTGGCGGATCAGTGCCATTACGGTCAGGGCTTTGGCTACGCTCCGGCCCTGCCACCCCAGGAGGCTGAGGTTTATCTGAACGAATCTCTTGCCGACGGGGCAGCCCCCATAAAGCAGAGGTCCGCCTAGATCCGACTCGTGGCCCCCGTTCAGTCGGGATGGCGCAAGCCCGACGATGGATCAAGGAGGCCAGGGTTCACAAGTCCAGGGTTCACCAGTCCAGGGCCGGTTTCACCCTCCAGGACCGGCTTCACTGGGCATTTATCACGCTCTCGGGTCCCGCGGCGCTTGCGGGCTTAGAAATCCGGGCGCATCTGAAGGCCTGAAACGCCCAAAGGACAGTCCATGCCCATCGCAACCCGAGCCTTCGCTGCTACAGATTCCGTCTCGCCCCTGGCCCCCTACAGCTTTACGCGACGTGACCCGCTTGCCGATGATGTTGCCATAGACATCCAGTTTGCGGGCATCTGCCACTCGGACCTCCACATCGTCAAAAACGATCTCGGAAATGCTGTCTACCCCCTCGTGCCCGGGCATGAGATTGCCGGCATCGTTTCTGCAGTCGGTGAGAATGTGACCCGGTTCAAGGTCGGCGACCGCGTGGGCGTTGGCTGTATGGTCGACAGCTGCAGGACCTGTGCCCCCTGCCAGGCCGGTGAAGAGCAATACTGCGTCCCCGGCATGACCGGAACCTACGGCTCGGCCGACAAACATTCAGCCCTGTCAGGCGAGCCCATCACTCAAGGCGGCTATTCGAACGCTATCGTTGTCGACCAGGCCTTTGTGGTGCGCATTCCTGATGCGATTGCTCTCGATGTTGCCGCGCCTCTGCTGTGTGCGGGCATAACCACCTATTCGCCCCTTCGCCACTGGAAGGTCGGACCCGGATCCAGGGTCGCGGTAATCGGTCTTGGCGGGCTTGGCCACATGGCCGTCAAACAGGCTGCAGCCATGGGTGCGGAGGTGACCGTCCTTTCGACGTCCGACCGCAAGAGGGCTGATGCCGAGCGCATGGGGGCCAGCCATTTCCTCATCAACTCGGACAGGGCGGCCATGAAGGCCGCTGCCGAAAAGTTCGACCTCATCATCAATACGGTTTCGGCCACCCACGAGATCGCCGGTCATCTGCAGCTTCTGGCCAACAATGGCACCATGGTGATGCTGGGCCTGACAACGGAAGCCCTCCCGATCTATGCCATGCCGCTTCTGTGGCGCAGGCGAAGCGTCGCCGGCTCCCTGATCGGCGGAATCCGCGAGACCCAGGAAATGCTCGATTTCTGCGCCGAGCACGGCATAGCCTCGGACATCGAGGTAATCGCCCCCGCCCAGATCAACGAGGCCTATGCGCGTCTCGAGAAGTCTGATGTGCGCTATCGCTTCGTCATTGATATCGCCCAGATGGATCAAGCTGCGTAACGGTGCTGTTCGCGCGCAGATTGTCAGGTTAGACCTTGTTAACAAGGCCCTGCATTGCGACAGGGTTGATCAGGGACAAGGGAAACAGGCATGGCGCGCGTAGCATTGGTAACGGGCGGGACCCGCGGGATCGGCAGGGCGATCGTCCAGAGGTTGAAGGAAGATGGCATGGCCGTGGCCGCCGGCTACTCGGGCAATGCGCAGGCTGCCGAGGCCACAGCGCGCGAGCTCGGGGTGATGGTGGTCAAGGGCAATGTGGGTTCATATGATGACTGCGCGCGAGCCGTAGCCGAGGTCGAGGCGGAACTCGGCCCCATCGACATTCTGATCAACAACGCCGGGATCACCCGCGATGGCTTCTTTCACAAGATGAGCCATGACCAGTGGTCTGAAGTCATCCGCGTCAATATGGACAGTGTTTTCAACATGACGCGTCAGGTGATCAACGGCATGCGGGACCGCGGCCATGGCCGGATTGTGAACATTTCCTCGATCAACGGTCAGAAGGGGCAGGTTGGCCAGGCCAACTATTCGGCGGCAAAGGCTGGCATGATCGGCTTCACCAAGGCCCTGGCTCTTGAGAACGCGAGAAAAGGCGTCACCGTCAACTGTATTGCGCCCGGCTATATCGATACCGAAATGGTGGGCGCCATGGATCAGAAGGTGCTGGATTCGATCATTGCCCAGATCCCCGTGGGTCGCCTCGGAAAGGGCGAGGAGATCGCAGACATGGTTTCCTGGCTTTGTGGGGAGCGTGCTGGATATGTCACAGGCTGCACACTCAGCCTCAATGGTGGACAATATCTGGTGGGTTAGGGCCTGTTTGCCCAAAATCCGCCGGGGTGGCCATGCAACCCTGAGACCATGAGTTCGAGCTTCAGGGTCGAGAGCGTGGATATGCCGCTTTCGCCGACGGTGACGTCTGTCGCCGCGGCGGGCCTGCTCATGGCCGCCCTCGTCCTTGTCCCCGTCCAGGCTAGGGCGTTCGACATGCCTCAACTGCGTGGAAATGCGCAGGCCGAACAGTCCAGGGGTCTTGGGGTCCAACCCCGCCGGACCCTGCCTCCAACGGGCCGCTATGTCTCCGAAGGGGGCGAGGCCTTTGTGTTCGACAGGTCCGGTCCCAGGCCCCTTTTCCGGTTTGAAAGCCGCAGTGAAACCTGGGCCCTCAGGCCCACGCCTGCGCCGAGAGGCGATATCATCTATCGCAACGATGCCGGCGACCAGATCCTGAGGGTGACGCCGGACGGTGGCATGACCCTGTTTTCGGTTCGCTCGCCAGCGGGCAGTCCGGCCTCGATGAGCGGCTCGGCTCCGGCGCTTGCTGCCCCGGTCATGGGTCCCATAGCCCTGGTCAATCTCATGCTTCACAGAAGCGACCTGCTCAGCCGCAGCCTGGGCCGCACGGTTGTGGTGCAGATGGATGTCGAGGCCGACGAGTCGCTCTGCATCGATGCGCTTCTGGTGACAACCGATGCTGTCATACGCATGGCCGGGTCTGCAGCCCTGCGTCCTAGGCTTGCGACCCTGAGATCAGTGACCATTGTCGAAGGCCGAAATCCCGGCGTGACGTTTGAGCGCGGAGACCTGCGAGTAGCGGTGCGCCCCGGTCAGGGATTGGCGGGGCGACCGTCCTCGGCCTACATCATCCGCGCGGTCGCAAGCGATTGATCGACGCCGTCTGGGTCCGGGATCGTTTGGTCCCCCCCTTTGCGTTTTTATCCGCCGCAGCCCTTAGCCCCAGCCCTTAGCCCCTGTATTCGTCCTTGGCCTGACGGCGGGCGGCAAAATCGGCGGCATCTTTAGCCCTGAGGAAAGGATTGAATGCCTTTTCAATGGACAGGAGGGTTGGCTCGGTAGGCTCATTGCGCTCGCGACGGGCAAAGATGGCGGCGGCATGGAGCGCCAGTTCGGGGCTGTCATCCAGTGAGAGGGCAAACCGGGCATTGGCGGCGGTATATTCGTGGGCTCCGTAAAGCACCGTCTCGTCTGGCCAGGCCGCAATCGTCTGAAGACTGTTCCACATCTGCTCAGGCGTACCTTCGAAAAGCCTGCCGCAGCCAAGGGGAAAGAGGGTGTCGCCGACAAAGGCAAGACTGTCGGCGACAGAGCGGAAGACAATATGCCCAAGGGTGTGACCTGGGGTGTGGGTCACCTCGAACAGGGTGTTTCCGAGTTCAACTGTGTCGCCGCCACTGACGACCCTGTCCAGGGGAGCGGCACGTCGGACCTCCTCGGGACCTAGGATCTCGCAGCCCGTGGCCTGTTGGACGATGGCGTTTCCCTGGGTGTGGTCCGGGTGCCAGTGGGTGTTCAACACGAGGTCGAGACGACCCCAGCCCAGGCCTGCAAGTTCAGCCAGGATGCGATCACCGTCCGGGGTGTCGATCGCGGCCACATGGCCTGTGGCCTGATCGCGAACCAGAAATCCATAGTTGTCTGACAGGCATTCAAACAGATGAACAGTTAGGCGATCCGACATGGGGTTCCCTTTGGGCGACAGGCAGCGGCTTTGCCCATATACTGGGCCTCATGCGCTATAGCATCGAAGATCTTCGCGCCTTCTACGGCGAGCCCACCGGCGTGCTGGTCAGGCGGCTGGTTGCCCGACGTCTGGAGGATGCCTGGGGCGAGGCGGCAAATTGTGATGTCCTTGGGGTCGGTTATCCCACCCCATGGCTTGATGCCTTTGTCGGGGCCCGTCGGGTGGTCGCGGCCATGCCGGGCAGCCAGGGCGTCGAGACCTGGCCCGCTGCGGGGCGCAACCGGACACTGCTCATTGATGATCGACGATGGCCCTTCCTGGCTGGGGCGTTTGACCGGATCTTCCTGATCCATGCCCTTGAGGAGGCTGATGACCCCCATGTGTTTCTGAGCGAGGCGGTTCGGGCCCTGGCCCCTGCCGGCCGGATCATCCTCGTGGCCGCAGCCCGGGGCGGCCTCTGGGCCCGCGCCGAGGCCACCCCGTTCGGACAGGGCCGACCCTTCACCCGCGGGCAGCTGGAGCGACTTGTCCGTCAGGTTGGGCTGGAGCCTACGGCCTGGTCCCAGACCCTCTATACCCCGCCCTTCAGGCCCTTCATCGGCATGGCTGATGGCCTGGAGCGTATTGGGGGTGTGGTCGCCCCAGGGGCGGCAGGGGTTATTCTTCTTGAAGCCTCGCGACAGGCCTATGCCCGTATTCGTCCCTCCGGTGCCGCCCAGCGCGTGCGAGCCTCTTCGAAACTGGCACCCCAGACAGCCGGGCGTGCCGTCGATGTTCATCTAAGTCCGAGCGGAAAGGGCCTTGAGCCATAGGTGACAATCGAACACGGGTGTTTTCGATCGAGACCTCTGGCGAGCGGGCGCGAACCTCAGTAAAGCCCGATCATGCACCGTTTGATCTTGATGCGACACGCCCAGGCCGAGCGCGCGGCGCCGTCAGGTCTTGACCGTGATCGGTCGCTGTCGTCTCGTGGGCGTGACGAGGCGGCACTGGTCGCTCGGTCCCTTTCAGAGAAATCCCTCCGGCCCGATCTTGCACTGGTCTCTACGGCAAACCGGACGCGCGAAACCTGGGAGCTCCTGCAGGAGGCCTTCGGAGATGTTGAGGTCCGTCTTGAGCCGGCCCTTTACAATGCGCCGGCAGAGGTCCTGCGTCGTTATGTCGAGGCGGCTGAAGATGAGGCCGGCTGTCTTCTGGTCATGGCCCACAACCCCGGCATCCACATCCTTGCCCATGAGTATCTGACCGAAAGCGCGGCCTCGCCTTCTATTCTTGATCGGCTGGCCGGCGGGTTTCCAACGGCAGCGGCTGCCGTGTTCGACGTCGATGTCGCCGGACGCTGTGGCTATGGCGGCTGGTTCACACCGCAGATCCTGAGTGGCGGACTGTTCCGCGCGGAAGACTGAATACCCATGGCATCGGGAGACGCATTCAAGATCATGGCCGCCGAAGACTGGGTCAGGGCCCAGGCGCTTGGCAGTTATGAAGGCTCTGCAGTGGATCTGGCGGATGGGTTCATCCATCTCTCTAGCGTCGAACAGCTGGCCGCCACCGCGGCCCGCCATTATGCCGGTCAATCCGGCCTCATCCTCCTGACCGTGGACCTCGCCCTCGTCGAGGGCGTTGTCTGGGAACCCTCACGCGGCGGGGCCCTGTTTCCACACATCTATGGCCCCCTGCCTGTCACGGCCGTGACTGCCAGGCGCTCACTTTCAGTTGCGGCTGACGGGGTGATGACCCTTGGGCCGATACAGCCATGAGGGGACTTTCGAACCTGGGCGCGGCCCTCCTGCGTTCGCTCGAGCCCGAGATGGCCCACACGGTCGCCATCAAGGCTCTGGAACACATCCCCCTGCCGCGTTCCCGGTCGGACGATCCGGTGCTGAGGACATCGATTGCCGGTCTGGACCTGCCCAATCCCGTTGGACTGGCTGCAGGCCTGGACAAGAATGGCGAGGCCCTGTCGGGCCTGTCGCGTCTGGGGTTCGGCTTTATAGAATGTGGCTCTGTCACACCCCTCGCCCAGCCAGGCAATCCCAGGCCCCGACTGTTCCGGCTCAAGGAAGACCTGGCGATCATCAATCGCATGGGCTTCAACAACAGGGGGCTGGAAGCCTTCGCCCGGCGTCTTGAGGCCAGGCCCGCCGGGACTGTGACGGGTGCCAACCTCGGCGCCAATAAGGACACCGAGGACAGGGCCGAAGACTATGTGCTTGGTCTTCGCCGTCTCGCGGGCAGGGCGGACTATTTCACCATCAATATCTCCTCGCCCAATACACCGGGGCTCCGGGCCCTGCAGGGCCGTGCGGCCCTGGACGATCTGCTGGGACGCCTTGCCCAGGCCCATCAGGGATCTGAGCCCGTCTTTCTCAAGATCGCCCCGGATCTAAGCGCAGGCGAGATTGTCATGATCGTCGAAGCGGCCCTGGCCCATGGGATCGACGGTCTCATTGTGTCGAATACGACGCTTGAACGTCCTTCTAGCCTGAGATCGGAATGGGCGGGCGAGGCCGGGGGTCTTTCCGGAGCTCCGCTGCGCGAACTGGCGCTGAAGGCACTTTTTCATGCCCGCGAGGCTGCAGAAGGGCGTTTGCCTCTCATTGCCGTAGGCGGCATTGCCAGCGGGCAGGATGCCTGGGATCGGATTCGCGCCGGTGCCGCCGCAATCCAGATCTATTCTGCGTTGATCTATCAGGGCCCGGGACTGATCGGCGACATCAAGCAGGACCTGGCCCTGCGCTTGCGCGCCGAGGGGTTTTCCACGGTTATGGAGGCCGTTGGATCGGGGCGTTGACGTCGCGTTAGTCAAAGTTCCCGATAGTGGTGGCGTCGCAGAGGCTTTTTGTCGTCTCGAATCGACGCAGGGAGCCGCATGACGAACACCGTCAACTCAGACTGGCACAATGCGATTCAGAATCGCAGGACAACGGTGATTCAGCGTATCGGGGTCGGCCTCGCTACGGCGATGATTGTGAGCCCTGTCCTGGGCTCAACCTTCAGCCTGGTTTGGGGTGCAATCTATATCCTGGCACAGATCGTCGAGTTGCGGGTCTTTGCGCCGCTCAACGAAGAGCCGCCCAGAGCCCTGGGCCGTGGGCGATCCCTGCTTGGCGGCCTGACCCTGGCCGCCAATGCCGGGCTCTATTGCGCTCCAGCCATCCCGCTTTGGATGGCGGGGGGTGCCATGGGTGGACTGACTGCCACAGTCATGCTCTGCGCCGCGATCCTCTATTCCACCATCAATGCCTCCTCGTCTCCCCGTGTACTGTTCTGCACGGTGACGCCCGCCTTTCTTTTTCTGGCTGCGACCCCGCTTCTCATGATTGGGCTTGAAGCGCCTGCCGCTCTTGTGGCCACGGTGGCCGCAGCTACCGTGGTCTTTGCCGTCTATTGCCTGATCGGCTGGCAGAGCCTGACGACAGCCCGCCGCAAGGAGGAGCGCGTTCGTCTCGATGCTGAGCTCAGGCAGAAACACGCAGAAACCGAAGCTGTCCGCCGATCGGCTTATCTGGCCTCGGTGGCTCATGACCTGCGAACCCCAATCGGTGCCATCCTTACAGGCGCCGCCGAACTTGATTGCAGTGTGATGGATGGCGGGGCCCGCAGGCAGGCGGCCCTGATCACCGATGCCGGCCTCATGATGAAGGCCCTGCTTGACGACCTTCTAGATCACTCCCGACTTGAAGCGGGCGGAATGTCTGTTGATGCCGCCGATTTCAATCTGCGCACCGTCCTGGCGCAGACCATGAGGCTCTGGTCAGGTCCCATCCGGGCCAAGGGGCTGGATTTCAGGATCGAGGGCACACACCAGGTTCCAGCCATGGTGAGGGGCGACGCCATGCGCCTGCGCCAGGTGCTGAACAATCTGCTGTCGAATGCGGTCAAGTTTACCGACACGGGCTCGATTACGCTTCGCCTGCGCGCCTGGACCGAAGAACCTCATGGCCATGCGGTTCTTATCGAGGTGGCCGACACCGGGCCCGGGATGAAGTCGACCCAGCTTTCGCGTCTGTTCAATCCCTTTGACCAGACCGAGGACGGTATCAGTGCCCGCCATGGCGGATCGGGGCTTGGACTGTCCATCAGTCGAGACCTGGTCCAGCTCATGGGTGGCAGGCTGGTTGCCCGCAGCCGGCCTGGAGAAGGGGCGACCTTCACCCTCTCGGTTGTGTTTCCGCCCGCCAGCGATCCGACGATCCGGACGACGGTTCTTGATGCCGAATCTCGCGCTGACGTTGCCCGAGCCCTTGCCAGGGTAGCCCACGTCATCGCCCCTGCCATAGCCTACGAATCGGCCCAGACGCCGCGCAGTACTGCCCGGTCTACCCAGTTTGATATCCCGGCAAACGTGCGGACCGATCCTCATCACGCCCCTGGGCAACAGCCCCAGTTCCTCGCTGGGGGTCTTGAGCGGCCTCAGGTCGATACCGGCTCAGGGCTGGAGGCTCCAGTCAAGGCTCCAGTCAAGATCCCCGTCGAGAGCCAGCTCGAAGCTGTGGCCGCTTGCCCACCCGGTGCTGAAGCGGACTTTGATCAGGATGCCGTGGCCGAGGGGCGTCCTCTGCGGGCGCTTGTGGTCGATGACCACGATATCAACCGCAGGGCCATCGAGCTCATACTGGTTCCCTTCGGGTGTGAGATCTCTACTGCGGCCGATGGCCTGGCTGCGCTGGAACTCTGCGCTGCGGACACGTTCGACGTTATCTTTATGGACGTGCGCATGCCCGGACTCGATGGGCGGGAAACGACACGAAGACTCCGGGCCGGCAAGGGTCCGAACAGGGACGTCCCTGTGATTGCCGTGACCGCCGATACCGAAGAACAGGATATCAGCGCCTGCATGGCGGCAGGCATGAACTATTTCGTCTCAAAGCCGCTTAGCCCGACAGCTCTTCTGGGGGCCCTGCAGCACGTACTCTCCGGCGATCAGGACGACGGAGCGCCCGAGCTCTCGGCCGCGGTCGCCTGAGCCGCAGGTGGGGCTCGGACACCCGTGGGTGGCCGAACCCCGCCTTATCTGTCGTGATGTTCGCAGGCTGAGAGCCTTTAGTGCCGCGAATCAGTGTTCGCTTTCAGGGCGGATGCCCTAGATTTGCGCCAGCAGGTGTTCAGCCGAGGACACCTTGAACTCACCACCCTGTTCGATGTTGAGCGCGCTCACGACCCCGTCCTTGACGATCATGGAGTAGCGCTGGGAACGCTCGCCCATGCCAAAGCCGGTAGCGTCCAGCGTCAGGCCGAGCGCCCGGGTCAGTTCGCCTGAGCCATCTGCAAGGAAGAGGATGTCATCGGTCCCCTCGGTGGAGGACTTCCATGCGCCCATGACAAAGGCATCATTGACCGAAAGACAGGCAATCGTATCGACCCCCTTGGCCTTCAGGGCCGGGCCATGTTCGACGTAGCCTGGCAGGTGGCGGGCCGAACAGGTCGGGGTGAAGGCTCCCGGAACCGCAAAAAGGGCGACAGTCTTTCCGGCGAAGATCTCGTCGGTGGTGACCGGCTTTGGGCCGTCTGCTGTGGCTGAGCCGAGGGTGGCCGCCGGAATCTTGTCGCCGATCGAGATGGTCATAAATGGCTTCCTGCAATGGAGGGTGAAACCCGCAGATAGGCGCGCCGGTTCCCGACGCCAAGTAGGTTTTGCACGGATAAGGAACATTCACGGCTTTGAACCAGAAAGGGCTGTTGCGACTGAACGCGCGCTTGCCAAGAGGCCCACAGACAGGGATCATCCCGTAATGCCTGAGTTTCAATCCTTGGTCGGTCGTTTTCTGGTCGCGATGCCGGGCATAGGCGATCCGCGCTTTGAACATGCGGTGATTCTGGTCTGCGTGCATGAACCCGAACATGCCATGGGGCTCAGACTGGATCAGGCGACCCCCTCAGTGGACCTGGGAACCGTTCTTACCAAACTCGAACTGCCCGTTCCCGATGCAGCGATCGGGCGACCGGTGATGGCGGGTGGGCCTGTCGACCGAGAGCGGGGCTTTGTGCTGCACACCGACGACTGGATGAGCCAGGATGCCAGCCTGCCTTTTGCAGATGGTCTGGCGCTGACAGCGACCCGCGAGGCGCTTCTGGCCATGACCGACCGGGTCTGTGGCCCTCGCCGCGCCAGTCTTTACATGGGCTATGCCGGCTGGGGGGAGGGCCAGCTGGAAGAGGAACTGGGCGAAAATGTCTGGCTAACGGCCGATGCCAACCTTGATGTCATCTTCGAAGGCGATCACGACACACGCTGGAGCCGTGCGCTGAAGGGGCTGGGCGTGGATGCTGCCTGGCTGTCGTCTCAGTCCGGCCGGGCCTGAGACCGAGCCCGCTCAAAGACAACAACACCATCCACAATCGTGAGTACCGCCTGGCCCTTGGGGATTTCGGCTAGATCAACACGCATCAGATCGATGTCGAAGCCGGTGAAATCGGCCCGCTTTCCAACCTCTATGGTTCCCAGCTCATCCTCGCGAAAGCTGGCCCAGGCTGGCCAGAGTGTAAACATCTTCAGGGCTGTTTCGCGAGAGACGGCAAGACCGGGCCGCCAGTCGGGGCCCTGAAAACCATTCAGATCGCGCCGGGAGACGGCGGCATAGAACTCAATGAGCGGATCTCCGCGCTCGACCGGAGCATCGGATCCACCAACGACGGGCAATCCCTGGTCTACAAAGTCACGCCAGGCATAGGCTCCGTCCAGACGGGCATCGCCAAGACGGGCGGGGGCAAAATGCAGGTCTCCGATTGCATGGCTGGGCTGCATGGAGGGAATGACGGACAGACGGGCAAAAAGGGTGGATTCCTGGGGCCGAACCACCTGTGCATGTTCGATGCGCCATCTGGGATCCCTGATGTTGCGGTCATCCGGCTTTACCCTGTCCAGAGCCTGGGAATACCACCCCAGGACCTCGGCATTGCCCCGATCGCCGATGGCATGGGTAGCCACCTGAATGCCGGCCCTGAGAGCATCCGTGTATAGAGGCAGGACCTCATCCTGAGTGGCGACCATCAGGCCGCGGTTGTGGGGATCGTCTGTATAGGGGTCAAACAGTGCAGCCCCTCGCGAGCCCAGGGCTCCATCACTGTAGAACTTGATGGCCCGGGTGATCACCCGCCCGTCCGCCACACTGCGGGGCCCCCCTGCGATCAGGGCCCGGGCGCCGTCAGGCGTGATGTTGTTGTAGAGACGCAAAGGGGCCTCGCCTTTGAGCGCCATATCTTCCAGCAGGGGAATGTCGCTCCAGGGCGCGCTCATGAAATGAAGGCCTGTCCAGCCATAGGCAGCCTCGACACGGAAACCGGCACTGTAGGCCTCCCTCAGGGCCTGAGGGTCGGCCTGGGGCATCAAGGGCTCGACCAGGGACATGGCCGCATCGACGAGAAAGCCTGTGAGTCTTCCATCAGGTCCGCGTTCGATCCGCCCCCCTTCGGGAGAGACTGTGGACGCATCAATGCCTGCTGCGGCCAGGGCGGCGCTGGACACGGTGATGGCATGACCGTCAGAACGCGTCAGCAATACGATGCGTCCGGGGGCGGCGGTATCAAGATCCTCGGCGCTCAGAAAACGGGCCTCGGGCCAGTGGGTCTCTATCCAGCCCCGCCCGACAATAACACCTTCTGGATGGGCGCTGGCCCAGGCTGAGAGCCGCGCCATGGCCTCGACCACAGACCCTGAGCCTTCCAGGTTGAGTGTCAGTTCACGCCAGCCGATTCCATCTAGGTGGGCGTGGCCATCCGTAAAACCGGGCAAGAGGGTTGCCCCCTTGAGGTCGATGACACGGAGGGTTTGGTCGTCATGCGAAACCTCCGGACCGACGTAGGTAATGCGGCCATTCCTGACCACGACCATCGCCGCGGGAGCCGCGTTGTCGACGCCTGTATGGATGGTGCCGCCCTTGATGATCAGATCCTGGGCCAAGCCCTGCGTTGCCATCAGGCAGGCTGCCGCTGCCGTTGCAGCCAGAACGAAGGGATGGGAGAGCGGCTTCATTGGACCTCGGGATCAAGTGTGCTGGACACAGACAGCACCCCATGGCCGCAGAAATCAAGGCCGGCTGGGCCAAGGCACGGTCGGGGAACGGGGGATCTCAGGTCTTGGCCCGGTGCGTGGACCCCAATGCGTGGACCCCAGTGCGTGGACCCCAGCGTGTGGACCGCGGCGCGTGGACTATGTTTGGCCCTGGGACTGGAAGAGCCGGCCACGTTCGGCAAAGAGTACAGCCGCAAGGGCGATAAGACCCATGGCGGTGATGCCCAGGACCATGGGGGCTGCCGTGCCATTGAACTGCTGGCCGATAACAAATCCGGCCAGGGATCCAATGAGGGTGGATATGCAGCCCTGGACGGATGAGGCCGTACCGGCAATGTGACCCATGGGCTGCATCGCCATGGCACCAAAGTTTCCAGCCAGAAGTCCAAAGCAGAACATGCTGCCAGCCTGAAGCAGCGCAAAGGTCCAGAGGGTCTCGTGGCCGGAAAGAACCACGACTGAGTGCAGGAGCCCAAAGCCGATGAAGCCCAGAAGCGCCGAATGACCGATCAGTCTCGAACCCAGTCTTTCCACAAATCTGGCGTTGAGAAGGGCGGCAACCGCTACCCCTGCCGCGATGAAGGCAAAAACGCTTGTGAACAGATGCGGTGCGTCAAAGACATCATAGAAAATCTGCTGTGAGGAGTTGATGAAGCCGAACAGTGAGCCGGTAATGGCGGTCATCGCCAAAGTGTATCCCATACCGATTCGGCTGGTGAGAACCTGGCGGAAGGCCTCCGCAATCCGGGCTGGCCGGATTGCCATGCGATTTTCTGGTCGAAGCGTTTCTGGCAGGCGCAGTGTGGTCCAGACCATCAAGACAATGCCAGCGAAGGCCAGGACGCCAAAGATTTCCCGCCATTGGCCAAACAGGAGGATCAGCTGACCAATGGAGGGGGCAATGATCGGTGCCCCCAGGAAAACCAGGAAGCTCAGGGACATGACACGCGCCATCGTCCGGCCCTGGTATCTGTCGCGAACGATAGAGACGGCCAGGACGCGTGTCGCCGCAGAGCCCAGTCCCTGACCAATGCGGGCCAGGATCAGGGTCTCGAAGGTTGAGGCAAACACGGCCAGTAGGCTGAAGATCACATAGATGCCGACACCGATCAGCAGTACCGGCTTTCGTCCGAACCGGTCTGAGATCGGACCATAGATGATCTGTGCCGACCCAAAGCCGAGAAGATAGGCCGTCACCACCCACTGGCGGCTGTTGTCATCGATAACGCCCAGGCTCTCTCCGATGTCGGGCAGGGCAGGGAGCATGGCGTCTATAGCCATGGCATTGAGCGCCATCATCATGGCGATCATGCACACGAACTCGGGAAAGCCGGGCCCCGGTACACTGGGGGCTCCAGTACCATCTCCAGAGGGGGTCTGATTATCTCGGTTCGGGCTTGCCATGGCGTCCAGATGCCTGCCGGCTGGCGAGACCGCAACCTTGGCCACAGAAAAGATGCTGCAACGCAGCATTGTTGGTCTTGTTCTTATGACAAAGGGCCGCCGGATTGCTCCGACGGCCCTCATTGTCTGACCGCGAACGGCCGAACCGCAATATAAGCCTGAAAGTCGTCCGATCAGCCAGGGGCCCATCGGATCCTAGTCTATCAGGCCCGAACCTCCTTGAGGCCCAGGATCGCGGCTGCCGCACACGATTGATGACAATGAGACACTGGATCACCTCCTTTCGACTGTTGAACAGGGACAGGAAGGTTGGAGGGAAATCGGGCCTGGCGATAGCCCCGCTCTCGATCTCGTGATCATGCGAAGGGCCGGTCAAGGTCTCGCCGGCAGACCTTTAGCTGCAGCCTGGAAATGCGCGGCTGAATGACTTGCCGAAGTCAGGTCGGGCGTGGGTCTTTTTGGTTTTGGGTGAGACGACCCTAGCCGAAATCCTGGCTCTGGCCAGGATCCCGATTCAGACCCGGAGCCGGAGCCGGAGCCGGGGCCTGGGCAGCAAGGCCCTGCATGATCGCCCTGTTGATGTCGATCAGGGTTTCGAAGTCCTCGTCACCCAACATCACTGCAGAAGAGTGGCGATTGACGAAAAGGCTGAGGGAAATGATCTGGGCGCGCAGCGCCATAGGCATGGCATTGTCAGGGTCCTGACAGGAGGAGGCCAGGGCCGACCACATGCGACGGTTCCAGTCCAGGGCGTCTATACGGGTCTTGAAGTCTGAATGATCAACGGTCGCGGCGTGCATGAGGGCCCGCGTAACCTGGCCAAACAGACGATACTCAGTCTCGCGTGACGATTCCGTCCGCGTCGCCGCCTGTTTGTATGCGTGATGCATTCCCCAGCCTTTGCTCTTCGTAATCCAACAGTTTTCGTGCGCCCATAAGGGCCTTGTAGTATTCGCGGGAGACCACGTGCCGGGACACACCGACGCACTCGGCCAATATTGCTGGATTGGCGATGGCCCCCATGAACTCGCTGAGCCTGAGTACGAACTCGTCATAGACCTTGGGTGCCGAGTTCTCGTCGAGGTACATCATCATGACGGGGAAGTAGATCCGGCTGGCAGGGGTCGTGACCTCCTCCAGCTGCATAATGTCCTTCTCGCGAAGAACAGATGCCTTGTTCTGGAGCAGCAGAACGCCTCGGCGGTCGCCGTTCTGAACGACAGCGCCGTTCAGCACGAACTTCTCACCGGGTTTCAGTGACAGCTTCAGGGCCATGATGCGGTCCTCCTTCCGTGCCCGCCTCATATCCATACAAGCTCGGGACTGAGGCACATTAAACAGACATGGTTAATCATGTCTTGTGTGTTGCGATCGCAGGCCTGTGGCCATTCCGGAAATCCACACGGGGCCAAAGCGATCTGTAACGGCCTTTGGGAACAGGCACGCCCGACATCCGTTCCTCTCGCTCCACAGCGTGTTCAGCCACGTCGAGCCGATAGTCCATGGACAAGGATCGACCCGGACCGGCTCGCCGCCGATGGGAGGGGACCTGCCCATCGGGCGGCCGGGGGACCCGCAAGCCACGACCGCGACCCGTTTGGAGCCGGTCCGGCAGAGACGACCGACCACCACCCATAAACACACAGGGCGAAGCCATCACATGACCGACAACAACCGACGCGACCGCAATAGCGAGACACCCCATGCGCGGCCTGCCGACCCCGCTCAGATCAAGACCGATCAGCTGGACCATCCGGGAGATGATGCGTCCGAGCGGCAGGAAGCGCTGGTCGATGAGGGTCTGGAGGAGACCTTTCCGGCCAGCGATCCCGTCTCGGTCAAGCGGATAATCTGACAAAGGGCGTGCTATTCCCGCCAATGTGATCGTTGTTAAGCGGGCAGTAGCCGGTTAGGGGTTCACCAAAGTAGTGATCTGCAACTCACCGGAGCCTGGAATGACGCGGCATAAAAACAGGTTTGAGGGCACCTCGAACTATATCGCCACTGACGACCTGAAAATCGCGGTCAACGCCGCTGTGGCGCTTGAGCGCCCGCTTCTGATCAAGGGCGAGCCCGGGACAGGCAAGACGGTTCTGGCCTATGAAATGGCCAATGCCCTGGGCGCGCCGCTGATCACCTGGCACGTCAAGTCCACCACCAAGGCGCACAATGGTCTCTATGAGTACGATGCGGTGAGCCGACTCAGGGATAGTCAACTCGGGGACGCTCGCGTCCATGAGGTGCGCAACTATCTCAAGAAGGGAAAGCTCTGGGAGGCGTTCACCTCTCCCGTCCGGCCGGTCCTGCTGATCGATGAGATCGACAAGGCGGACATCGAGTTTCCCAATGATCTCCTGCAGGAACTCGACCGCATGGAGTTCTACGTCCAGGAGATAGATGAGACCATTCGAGCCGAAGTGCGTCCTGTGGTGGTCATCACGTCGAACAATGAAAAGGAACTGCCTGACGCCTTCCTGCGTCGCTGCTTCTTCCATTACATCCGTTTTCCCGATGACGAGACGATGAAGGCTATTGTTGAGGTCCACTTCCCCGGCATCAAGCCGCGGCTGGTATCGGAGGCCTTGAAAACCTTTTACGGCATCCGAGAAACGCCCGGATTGAAGAAGAAGCCCTCTACATCCGAACTGCTAGACTGGCTGAAGCTTCTCCTGGTCGAGGATATCGATGCGGAAACCCTCAGGGAAAAATCGCCCAACAAGCTGATCCCGCCCCTGCACGGAGCCCTTCTCAAGAACGAGCAGGATGTCCATCTGTTTGAACGCCTGGCCTTTCTGGGCCGCCGAGAGGGGACACGGCCTGGCGGTTGATGCGCAAGGGACAAGAACGGACGGACATAGCCCGCGCCCGGTGGGCGATTGAGGGCGTCCATCGTGGTTGCTGGAACCTCAATTACCGCGATTTCACTGGAATCTCCGGCCAGCTGGAGCAGGATGAAGTCTGGTCAGGGTCGTCCTGACCGGATCATGCGATGGCAAGCCGGGTCGTTCCAAGGCTTCAGCCAAGGGTCCTGATAGCGGACTGTCAATGCGCGGGCTCTTGTTTGCCCATCGGGTCAGGTGCCCTAAAGGATATGCGATGTTTCGCCATCTTTTCGTATCGGCTGCCTGCCTAACCGTCCTCAGTGCCTGCGATGACGGGGGGGTGCGTATCTCCAGTCGCACCGTCAACAGTGACGGGGGCGTCCTCAAGGTCGTGGATGCACTCCAGTGTCCGGAAACGGTAGGCGGGCTTACACGCAAGGGATCTGCAAGCGGCGACGGTCTGGTCTGCAATTACACCGGGCCGCGCGGTGCTGAGGTTTCGTTGCACCTGGTGCAGCTGGGATCAACCTCTGTGGATGAGGTTCTGGCAGACTTTGAAAGCCGCCTGGCGGCAGACCTTCCCGAGGCCGCCGCCCGGGTCAGTGCGCAGTCAAGACAGTCAGATGCAGGCCAAGGTCTCCCTGAGCCTGCATCCGCTGACGGCTCTGGCCCGGCTCACCCAGATATGGCCTCGACCAGGACAGCCAAGGTGACAGCCCCCGGAATAAGCGTCGAGGCCAGGGATGATCGATCCAGTGTTCGACTGCCCGGTATCCGGATCGACACGGATGGGGATCATGCCAATGTCCGGATTGGCGGCATGCACATCAATGCCGCAGATGGCCAGCCGACCCAGGTGCGTGCCCCTTCTGTCAGTATCAATGCAAGCGACGAGGCAACAGAAGTCCGGGCCAGTGAGCATGGAGACGCTGTGCGGGCGCACTATATCCTCACAGACTCCGTTCCACGGCCTGGAGGTTGGGCTCTGGTGGGGTATGAGGCCCGCGGACCAAGGGTTGGTCCGATTGTCGTGGCCACGGTTCGAGCCAAGGAAGGCAACCGGGACAGCGTTTTCGAGGATGCGCGTGAGCTGGTGACGCTCAACGTCGGTCGCTAAATCGGAAACCGGGACTTGATCCCTGGATGCGGATGCTTCACCTGACGCAGCCGTCATCCAGAGGTTATATAGACTTGGACGATCCTGTGCTTTCCAGCCCCATCAGTCCCGGCTCTCGCAGCTCCGCAGCGAAGGCCCCGCGTGCCTGGCAGCGCATGCTGTCCGGTCGCAGGCTTGATCTTCTGGATCCTTCGCCGTTTGACATCGAGATCGAGGATATAGCCCATGGGCTGGCCCGGGTGGCGCGCTGGAATGGCCAGACGCTGGGCGCGCATGCCTTTTCCGTGGCGCAGCACAGCTGCATCGTCGAGGAGATCGCCGCTCATATAAGGCCCGATCTGGAACCGCGCTGGCGTCTAGCCGCCCTTCTCCATGATGCCTCAGAGTATGTCATCGGGGATATGATCTCGCCGTTCAAATCTGCACTTGGCGTCAACTACAAGGCCTTTGAGGCCCGTCTTGAACACGCCATCCATGTGCGGTTTGGTCTGCCCCCAAAGTCGCCTGTTGCCATAAAGACGCTGATCAAGAAGGCTGACAGGGCCTGCGCCTTCTTCGAAGCGACACAGCTGGCTGGTTTTGGCAGGGCAGAATCGCTCAAGCTGTTCGGATCGCCACCAACCGGCTATGAACTGCTCATCGACCCCTTGCCTGCACCTGTGGCCCAAGAACTCTATCTGGATAGGTTCCGGGTCCTGGGCGAGGCTGCAGGCATCCTGAGCCCAGCCGAAACCTGAAACACGGAATAGAACATGTCCCACGGAGGCGAACATGGCGTGCGGATCGGGCTGTCCGCCGTCGTCATGGCGCTTCGGGACCGATCGCTGTGTGTCCTGACAACCCGCTCGAATGGAGATCTGGCCCTTCCCTTTGGTCCGTTCGATCCAGCGCGTGATCGCACATTCGAGCTGTCCTTGCGGGCCTTTGTTGCCGATCAGACCGCCTTTCATCCGGGCTTTGTCGAACAGCTCTATACTTTCGGCGATGCCGGTCGTGATGCCCCAAGGGCAACCCCGGGCCCTGAACGTCTTCGGGAAGTCTCGGTCGGCTACCTCGCCCTGACGCGTGAAGCGGGAGGGCCCCAGACGCACTGGACGCGGGTCCTTGAAATCTTCCCCTGGGAAGATCGCAGAAAAGGGGCCGGGGACCTGACTTCAATTGCCCAAGGCCTTGCGGCCTGGGCCGGCCGGGATGCGGCGCGTATAGGCCGTGTTAACAGCCTTTTCGCCCTAGGCGATGAGATGCGCTGGAATGAGGAATGGGTCCTGGAGCGATATGAGCTGCTCTATGAAGCGGGTCTTGTGGATGAGGTTGCGCGTGATCAGAACCGGACAGCCGCGCCGGAAGGTCCGGGTCGTGCAATGGCGTCCGACCATCGTCGCATCCTGGCAACCGCTTTGGGCCGATTGCGTAGTAAGCTGAAATATCGACCCGTCCTGTTCGAACTGACAGCGGAGACCTTCACACTTTCAGATCTTCAGGCCGCAGCAGAGGGTGTTGCGGGCCTTTCACTGCATAAGCAGAACTTCCGCAGAGGAGTCGAGCGAACCGGCCTAGTAGAGCCAACCGGTTTAATGTCGGCGGCAACGGGTGGCAGACCAGCGGAGCTATTCAGGTTCACCGGTGCAGACCCCAAAGGCGGGCAGGCACCGGGTCTTGCCCTTCCTGCATTACGTTGAAACGGGCCGGGCGCAGAAAAAGGCGCAGGCTGTGACTTGCGGGAGTGCCCCTGTTTCTCTAGACAACGCGCTCTATTGACCCAAGCGTCTTACGGCCTCGCGGAGAGGTGGCAGAGTGGTCGAATGTACCGCACTCGAAATGCGGCGTGGGTGGAAGCTCACCGAGGGTTCGAATCCCTCCCTCTCCGCCATTGCACCGAGTTGCGAAACAAACTGTCTCCGCCGACCTTGGTCAGTGGACATGGTCTCTTGAAAACTGTTGAATTTGCGTCGCTTTTTGGCGGAATAGCTCTTAACTTCCGCTTAGCCACTTACGGGCCGTGAGTTGGAAAAACCGCCCGCCTACCGAGAGCGTTACGAACCCTATCACCTGCCCCATAGCCTAAAACCCCAGAAATCTGCCATTTTCACCGACCGAACCCCTGCTTTCGAGGTTCGGTCGACATGATGTTCTCGCTGTCTGCGACGACCTACGCCACTGGCGTAGTTCGGATCAAAAATGGCAGGCAGCGATGAAGCACCAGAAAAAGCCCAGAAAAGAGCTGAATATCACAGTCACCTTCCTGGAGGCAGACAACACAAGCGCCCGCAGACACCATGGGAAGATACCATCGGTCGACGTGACAGCGATCAGGCAACGAACCGGCTTATCTCAGAGCGACTTCGCCGCCAGCATTGGTGTGCCGGAAGGCACGCTTGTAAACTGGGAACAAGGTCGCCGGCAGCCGTCTGGACCGGCCAAGGTGCTACTCGCCCTGCTCGCGAAGAAGCCCAATCTCGTGATGGAGCTTTATCCTGCGGCGCCGCCGAGGGTCAGATGGGCACCGGGACGTCCAGATCCCAACACCA
>JBFZCB010000265.1:0-7467 GCA_041308165.1 Caulobacterales bacterium | reverse complement strand
GACCCTAGCCGCCGCAGGTCTCGCGCACGATCAGATCGGTCGGAACACGCTCGGACCTGCCGGCGCGGTCGCCTGCAGAATCCAGGAGCTTGGAGACCATGAGGCGGCCTGCCTTCATCGTGTCCTGGGCAATGGTGGACAGGGCAGGACGGCTGTACCGGCTGAAAGGTACATTATCGAAGCCGATCACCGACACATCGCCCGGCACCGTGCGACCGTGATGCAGGAGGGAGCGGACCGCGCCCAGGGCAATAAGGTCGGAGGCGGCAACAATGCCGTCGAAATCCAGACCTCGAGCGAGCATGGAATCGACCGAGGCCTCGGCCGACTCGACCTCGAAATGGGCGGGCACCACCAGGTCAGGATCGAGCCCGAGACCGGCGGCCTCCATGGCCTCGGCATAGCCCCTCTGGCGTTGCATGGCCTCGGGTGGATCCAGGTCCCCGAGAAACACAATACGCCGTCGTCCCAAGCGGGCCAGGTGGGACGTCGCCCGGCGGCCTCCACTGATGTTGTCAGAGCCGACCGAACAATAGTTCTGGTCAGAAAGCTCGGCACCCCAGACCACGAACCGGCTCTCGGTCTCGGCCATGCGGTTGAAGGCACCGTGAAGGGTGCTTTGACCCAGGAAGATCACCCCATCGGCACGGCTGGTCGTCATGGCCACCGTAAGGTCGTCCAGATTGGTCGGAGACACATGGCTCATGATCAGATCGCAGCCACGCTCACGGGCCGCCTCACCCACACCGGCAAGCAGCTCAAGGAAGAAGGGGTCGCTCAGCCGCCCCTCACGACCCTGGGGCCGGGGCGTCACCAAGGCGATCGTACCCTGGGCCCCGATCGGTCCAGCCGGCATGTAGCGGCGGAACGGATAGTCATGTTCACGCGCCAGCTTCCAGATGGCCTGCTTGGTCCGGTCGTTGACAGCCGGACTGTCATTCAAGGCCCGGGAAGCGGTCGAGATCGACACGCCCGCCATGCGGGCCAGGTCTTCCAGGCGCGTCGTCCTGCGGCTCAAGTCGTGACTCCAGAATACTCGTCTGCAAAATTTTCTGCAAAAGTTTCATGCCGTGCTCCGGTCGGGCTTGGCAAGCGTTTGATTGCCGGAGCCTGTCAATGATTGATCGCCGTAACCTCCTGAGCCTCACCGCGGCTGCCGCTGGCCTCTGTGCCCTGCCGGCCCTACCCGTCAGGGCACAGAGCGGCCGTCCCACAGCCCGGGCCACCTCGCCTGGCGGTATCCTGTCGCTGGAGGCCACCACCGACAATGATGGTCGACCCATGTACTCGGTCAGCCGGCAGGGGCGGACCCTTGTGGAAGCCTCCAAGCTTGGATTTCTTCTGACCGATGCCCCCGCCCTGGAGCGGGGCCTGCGCATGACAGCATCCCAGCCCGTCACCTTCGATGAGACCTGGGAACAGCCATGGGGCGAATGCCGCTTCATCCGTAACCACTACACCGAGTTCAGGGCCTCCTACGTCGAGACCAGCGGCCTGATGCGGCGCATGGATGTGGTTTTCCGCCTTTACGATGACGGACTGGGCCTGCGCTATGAGTTCCCTGAACAGGCCAGTCTGGCCACGGTGCGGATCGGTGCAGAACTGACCGAGTTCAATCTCGCAGAGAATGGCGAAGCCCTCTGGTGTCCGGCCTGGGAGTGGAACCGCGAAGAGTATCTTTACAATCGCACTCCCATTGATGCCGTCGGCAGCGCCCAGACCCCGATGACGGTCAAGGGTCGCTCAGGTCTGCACATCTCGATCCATGAAGCGGCCTGTATCGACTATGCGGGCATGAACCTGCGCCGCTCCGAAGCCACACGGTTCCGCGCCCAGCTGACACCCGGACTGACCAGTGCCGCCGTCGTTCGCCAGGCCCCCTTCAATACGCCCTGGCGCACCCTGCAGGTTTCAGACACCGGTGCCGGTCTGATCACCTCAAACCTGATCCTCAACCTGAACGAACCCAATCGCCTGGGCGATGTCAGCTGGTTCAGGCCGATGAAGTACGTCGGGATCTGGTGGGAAATGCACCTCGATCTCAAGACCTGGAACTCGGGCCCCAAGCACGGGGCCACGACCGAGAACGCTATGCGGCACATCGATTTTGCCGCAGACCACGGCATTGGAGGTGTGCTGATCGAGGGCTGGAACAAGGGCTGGGACGGCCAGTGGTTCGGCAATGGCTCGGACTTCAGCTTTACCGAACCCTATCCGGATTTCGACCTTGAGGCTGTGGCCGCCCACGCCCGCAACAGGGGCGTCCAGCTGATCGGCCACCACGAGACCGGCGGCAATGCCCTTCACTATGAACACCAGCTCGAAGCCGCCATGGCCCTTTACGAGCGTCTGGGCGTGCACTCGGTCAAGACCGGATACGTCGCCGATGCCCTCGGTGCCCGTGTCGCCGGACCCGACGGTGCAATGGCCATGACCTGGCATGAAAGCCAGGCCATGGCCCAGCACCACCTCAAGGTTGTCGAGGCCGGAGCCCGCTACAAGGTCGCCATCAATGCCCATGAACCGTTCAAGGATACGGGCCTGCGCCGGACCTACCCCAACATCATTACCCGTGAAGGCCAGCGCGGCATGGAGTACTCGGCCTGGGGCCAGCCGGGAAATCCCCCCGAGCATGAGGCCAACCTGATCTTCACACGCATGCTGGCCGGGCCAATGGACTATACGCCCGGCATCTTCGGCATGGAGACCCGCAGCCCCGGAGGGATCCAGACCACCTGGGCCAAACAGCTGGCCCTCTATGTGGTCATCTACAGCCCCCTGCAGATGGTCGCCGACCTGCTGGTCAACTACGAGGCCAACCCTGGCCCCTTCCAGTTCATCAAGGACGTTCCTGTCGACTGGGCCCAGACCCATGTCCTGGCCGCCGAGATGGGCGACTATGTGGTCATCGCCCGAAAGGACCGAAACTCCGAAGTCTGGGCCCTGGGAGCCATCACCGACGAACACCCCCGCCTCCTGAGTGCCCCGCTAGACTTCCTGGATCCAGAAAAGCGCTACACAGCCGAAATCTATCGCGACGGACCCGAGGCCGACTACAACGGCCGGCGCGAGGACATCCTTATCGAGACCCGCGAAGTGACCTCCGCGGATGTGCTCAGCCTGGCTCTAGCCCCCGGTGGCGGCCAGGCCATCCGCTTCGTGCCCATCGCTGGCCGCCGCAGCGGGCGTCGCTCATGAGCCTCCTGTCCCACAGACCGCGCCTGTCTCCCCTGGCGATCTGGAACATGTGTATCGGCTTCTTTGGTATCCAGATCGGCTTTGGTCTGCAGAATGCCAATACCAGCCGCATCTTCCAGACCCTGGGCGCCGAGGTCGACAGCCTGGCCATCCTCTGGATCGCGGCCCCGCTGACGGGCCTTCTGGTCCAGCCGATCGTCGGCTATTTCAGTGACAAGACCTGGACACCTCTGGGACGGCGCAGACCCTATTTCCTGGTCGGTGCCATCCTGACCAGCCTGGCCCTGATCGCCATGCCGAACAGCCCAAGCCTGTGGTTTGCCGCTGCCATGCTGTGGATCATGGATGCCTCGATCAATATCACAATGGAGCCCTTCCGCGCCTTTGTCGGAGACAACCTTCCCGACGAACAGCGCACCGCTGGCTATGCCATGCAGAGCTTCTTCATCGGAACGGGGGCTGTGTTTGCCTCCTGCCTGCCCTGGGTCCTGTCCAACGTCTTTGATGTCGCCTCGACAGCCAGTGACGGCAGCATCCCCCCCTCGGTCAAGATCGCCTTCTATGTCGGAGCGGCAGGCCTGTTCACCGCCGTTCTGTGGACGGTTCTAACCAGCCGTGAGTACAGCCCGGAACAGTTGGCCGCCTTCGAGCGGGCCCGTAATCCCGAACTGAAGACAGATGAGCCCGAACCACCGGCCCGCACCGTGCGCAGCTGGATGGGTTCTGGCCTGGTCTGCGCCCTCCTGGGGGTTGTAGGTCTTGTCCTCATCGGTCTGCTGGGTCTGGAAAAGGAACTTCTGGTCCTTGCCGGCTTCTTCGTGGGTTTCGGCGGCCTGATGATCACTGTCGGCCTGATGCAGTCCAAAACCCTCTCCAATCCCCTGACCGAAATCCTCAATGACGTCTTCCGGATGCCACAGACCATGCGGGGTCTGGCCGTCGTCCAGTTCTTCAGCTGGTTCGCTCTCTTTTCCATGTGGATCTACACCACGGCGGCCGTGACCCGGGTCCACTATGGTACGGCCGATACCACATCTGTTGCCTATGCCACCGGAGCCGACTGGGTCGGCGTGCTGTTCGGCATCTATAACGGAGTTGCAGCCCTTGCCGCCTTTGCCCTGCCCGTCCTTGCCCGACGCATCGGAAAACGCGCAACCCATGCGTTGATGCTGCTGCTGGGAGCCGCGGGCCTGGCGGGCATCTTCATAATCCGTGATCCCCAGCTTCTGTGGCTGCCCATGATCGGTGTGGGATTTGCCTGGGCCTCTATCGTCTCCATGCCCTACGCCATCCTGGCCGGTGCGCTCCCGGACCGGAAAATGGGTGTCTATATGGGCATCTTCAACATCTTCATCGTCGTCCCCCAACTGCTGGCCGCCACGATCCTGGGCCTGACCCTCAAGACCTTCTTTGAGGGTCAGGCCATCTGGGCTCTGGGTCTTGGCTCCATCTCCTTTGTACTGGCCGCGGCCACGGCCCTGATGGTCAGGGAGTCCAAAGCATGAACCGGCGCTCCCTTGTCGGACTTGCCAGTGCCGGTCTTGCCAGCTCAGGTCTTTGGGGGGCAGGTCTTTGGGGACCGCGCTTTGCTTATGCAGGCTCGTCCATCCCCATCCTGCCCGGCTCGGTTCACGACCACCCCGCCCAGAACGCCCCGGGCAGGCCCGCACCCGCGCCAGCCCACGGCCAGTTGATCCGCCTGGGTCCCTTCCCATCGTCACATGCCCATACCCGCGAGATCTCGATCTGGCTTCCGCCCGGATATGAGGCCTCCAGCCAGTCCTATCCCGTCCTCTACATGCACGACGGCCAGAACCTCTTTGATGCGGCAACAGCCAACTTCGGCGAGTGGGGCGTGGATGAGCATCTGGAACGCCTCATCGCCCTTGGCCAGGTTCGTGCCCCCATCGTCGTTGGGGTCTGGAACACCCCTCTTCGCCAGCGCGAATATGTTCCCGCTGACCTGATCTCGGCCCTGCCTGATGACATGCGAGACCAGATCCAGTCGACCTATGGCGGAGCCCCCTTGTCGGATGGCTATCTGCGCTTTCTGACCGATGACCTGAAACCGTTTATCGACCGTCGCTACCGCACCCTGACGGGGCCGGCCGACACACTGATCGCCGGCTCGAGCATGGGCGGACTGATCTCGCTCTATGCCCTCATGAAACGCCCGGATATCTTTTCGGCTGCAGCCTGTCTTTCGACCCATTGGCCGCTCAAGCTCGCGGAGCAGACCGAAGGCCCCGCGCTCCAGGCCTGGCGGGCTCGCCTGATCGAGACCTGGACCCGCGTCATCGCCGAAGGCCTGCCCAGGCCCGGGAACCACCGCCTCTATTTCGACCGGGGCGATGAGACACTCGACAGCTTCTACGGCGAGTTCCAATTCGCTGTTGACGCCGCGATTACAGCCCTTGGCTATGGCCCAGAGGCCTTCCGCACCCTGGTCTTTCCTGGAGCCCGCCATGACGAGGCCTCCTGGAACAGCCGGCTCGATGTGCCCCTGACCTTCCTTCTGACACCCACGCAAATCGCCAACCGTACCCAAGCGTAGAAAGGCTAAATATGCACCAGACCCAGACCTTCCGTTCACGGACCGCTCGTCTGTTTGCCAGCTCAGCCGCTGCCAGCGCCCTCCTCCTCGGGGCCTGCGCGACAACCGCTGGCGGCCTGGACAGTCCGGCCACCACGCCTGCCGCCCTAGCCCAGACGGGACCCGTGGCCCCCGGTGCCCCCGGCAATCCCACCACCTGGGCTACAGCGGCAAAGACCGGTGCCGGGACCGCCTATGAAGCCTATGTCGAGGGTCGATTTGCCGATGGCGGCCAGACCGGTGCCGTCTCCAAGGTCTGGTTCTCCCTAGCCGACGGGGTGCTGACAGAGACCATGTATGGCCTCATTCACGAAGCCCAGATCAAACAGCTGCGCTTTGCTGTCCAGACCGATACGGGACTGTCCGTGGAAGGAAGCGACACAACCAGTCGTACGGAATATCTGCATACAGACCGTGCCGGCCGGCCGCTGTCTCCCGCCTATCGGGTTCTGGTCAGCGACAGGCAGGGCCGTTACGAGATCGAAAAGCGGATCTTTACCGATCCGGATCGTGACAGCCTGGTGCTGCAGACCACCATCCGCGCCCTGAAGGGACAGGTGACCCCCTATGTCATCCTGGAACCCCATATGGCCAATACGGGTGGCGGCGACCACGCAGAGGCAAGCGTGGGGGCGCTCCGTGCCCATGAAGGTAACGCCCACCTGGCCCTTGTGCCCAGTGCGCCCTTTACCCTGGTCAGCGCCGGCTTCCTGGGATCCTCGGACGGTCTGAGCGACCTTAGATCTCATGGCCGCCTCACCCAGACCTGGGCCTCGACTGGAGACACGCCCGGATCCGTCGTCCTGACGGGGGGTCTGGAAACCCTTTCTGCGGGCCAGAGCCTGTCGCGGGATTTCGTCATTGGCTTTGGACTGAGCCGCGAGGCGGCCGAGGCCTCGGCTGACGGTGCCCTTGCCACCGGTCTGGACGAGGTCCTGGCCCGGTTCAACGGTGAGGGCGAACGGGTTGGCTGGGAAGACTATATGGCCTCCCTTGACCACTTGCCCCGTCTTGCCGAGCAGGCCATGGATGGAGGACGCCTGGCCTATGCCTCGGCCCTCATGCTCAAGGTCCAGGAAGACCGGACCTATGCCGGCGCCCTGATCGCCAGCCTCTCCAATCCGTGGGGCGAGACCGTGGATGCGACCCGCGCATCGACCGGTTACAAGGCCGTCTGGCCGCGCGACTTCTATCAGGTGGCCATGGCCATGCTGGCCCTAGGCGATACTGAGACCCCCCTGGCCGCCTTCCGTTATCTGCCAAAGGTCCAGGTTCGTGCCGACACGCCTGGCAATACCGGAGCGACTGGCTGGTTCCTGCAAAAGACCCAGGTGGATGGACAGATCGAATGGCTCTCCGTCCAGCTTGACCAGACGGCCATGCCCATCATGCTGGGCTGGAAGCTCTGGAAAGCGGGCGTCGTGTCTGATGCCGAGATGGCAAGGGCCTATGAGGACATGCTGCGGCCCGCTGCCGACTTCCTCGTCGATGGAGGCAGGATTGGCCTGCAGTGGAACGACGCAACCATAAAGCCTCCCTTCACCCAGCAGGAGCGCTGGGAGGAACAGGACGGGTTCTCGCCCTCCACGACTGCAGCCGTCATCGCCGGCCTCGTAACGGCAGCCGACATCGCCCGCGCTGCGGGCGATGCGGCCTCGGCCAGTCGCTACCTGGCT
>JBFZCB010000264.1:0-4667 GCA_041308165.1 Caulobacterales bacterium | reverse complement strand
AACGGCCAGATCAGACGCGGGGTAATCATGCGAGACGTGTCACATCCAAGCGACCGCAATTCATTCAGCCCCCTGTCAAGCCTGCACGGAGAATTACCTATAAGTCTCCGTTTCACAAGGTTTGTCTTTTCAATTGAGCGCCTGAAGGGCTTCAGCAGCTGAACCGCCAGCATTGGCATCTTTGCGGCTCTCGATCATTGCGCATCGAGGGTGATGCATGCCCTTGTCGCCTGCGCACCCGAGTGGCTGATGTCGGCGGATGGCACAAAGTCAGGGCTGATAAGCAAAAATGAAAGGCAAAGCCCATCGCAGAACGTCCCAAGACCCCCCTCTAGCCGGGCAGGTGCCTTGAACGTATCCGGGTCTGTGACAGTGGAGGTGTTCAAAGCTATGACATTGGCCATGAGCAACACCTCTGATGAACCGGCGATCCGTGACCATGCACCTGTGCCCGACGCCAATCGCTGGCGACAGCTGGGTCCTGGTATAGTGGCAGCGGCTACGGGCGTTGGTGCAGGAGATCTGGTCGCGACCCTCATCGCTGGCTCCATGTTCGGCTACGGGCTTTTGTGGGCAGCCATTGCGGGCACCCTTCTGAAGATTTCTTTGGCTGAGGCCGTTGGCCGATGGGCCTTGGCAACCAACAGGACGATTTTCGAGGGTTGGGCCAGCCTCGGGCCCCGCTGGTTTCACGGGCGGCTCAACTGGGCCAGCCTTTATTTCGGGCTCTATGTTGTGCTTTGGGGCTTCGTCTATGGGGCCACGGCCATGACAGCCTCTGCCCTGCCATTGGCCGCCCTTTTCAATTCGACGCCTATTGGGTTCGACTTGAAAATCTGGGCCATGATCTGCGGGCTGCTGGGTCTCGTCCTTGTCTGGTTCAACCGGTATCCGGTGTTCGAGACGCTTATGACCGGCCTGGTAGGCGTCATGTTCGTTACGGTTATTGGGCTGGCCATTATCGTCATGCCTGACCTTCCGGCCCTTTTGCGGGGGTTGATACCGAATCTGCCCGCCGGTTCAGCCTTCTATACCTTGGGGCTAATCGGGGGTGTCGGAGGAACAATAACGCTCGCAGCCTATGGCTATTGGATTGGCGAGAAGGGTTGGCGCGGTCCGGCGTGGATGCAGATTATGCGGCTGGACAACCGAGTTGGTTACACATTTACGGGCGTCTTTGTTGTCGCAATGCTCATTGTCGGTGCTGAACTGCTGCACGCTTCTGGCATAGCCCTGACCCGGGGCGATCGTGGCCTACTGGATCTTGATGAGGTCCTGCGGGAACGATTTGGCGATGTGGTCGGGGTGATGTTCCTGGTGGGCTTCTTTGCCGCAAGCTTTTCTTCCCTCGTTGGTGTCTGGCACGGCGTCAGTCTGATGTTTGCTGACTTCTGGTCACATCTAAGGAACAGCGCGAGCGACAAGGCGTCGACCGGTGAAGGCAGTCCCGCCTTTCGCACCTACCTGCTCTGGCTGACCTTCCCGCCGATGGTTCTCCTTTTCATGGACAGACCCTTTGGGCTCATCGTCGCATATGGGGTTCTGGGTGCCTTCTTCATGCCCTTCCTGGCGCTGACCCTCCTCTGGATGCTCAACTCCCAAAGAACGCCCAGGGCCTGGCGCAGCGGCTGGATTTCCAACAGCATGCTGGCCGTAGGCGGAATCCTGTTCTGTACTCTGGCTGCAAAGGAGCTCTTGGGCTTCTTCAACATTGGCTGATGGCACATCAGGGGCCCTTGAATCAGGGGAGGCCTGGCCGGTATTTCTCGCCGCATGCTGATCCGTGTCGAAGGTCTGCGAAATTGAGATGCACGGTGACGCTTCAATGGCCTAAGACTGATGGATTAGGCGGATGTAACCGCTGAAATCTCGGTCGGCCATTTTCCCTTACTCTACTTCAGGACCCTGTCGATGGATCGTCGAAACCTGTTGACCGCCATGGCGGTGGGCACCGTCGCCGGTGCCGGGGCGGGGCTTGCCGCATCGCGTGTCGCCGGATCGGGCGTGGGTCCTGGTCAGTCAGCCTCGCTTGGCCTGATTGGTGCCGTCGCCGGGGCCGTACAGCTGAATATGGTCACAAGCTGGCCCAAGGGCATGCCGGGTCTGGGCGTTTCTGCTGAACGTGTTGCCGCCAACGCACTGGAGCTGTCAGGCGGGACGCTGAACATCAGGGTCTATGCAGCTGGAGAACTGGTTGGACCCTTTGAGGTCTTTGATGCGGTCGCAACCGGATCTGCCGACCTCTACCACTCGGCCGAATATTATTGGCAGGGCAAGAACGCGGCCTATCCGTTCTTTACGGCCGTACCTTTTGGAATGAATGCGATTGAGCAGATGGGATGGCTTGATCACGCAGGAGGTCAGGCGCTTTGGGATGAACTGGGTGCAGGCTTTGGCATTGTGCCGTTTGCAGCGGCAAACACCTGTCACCAGGCCGGGGGTTGGTTTAAGCGGGAGATCAACAGTCTTAACGATTTCAGGGGCTTGAAGATGCGCATTCCTGGGATCGGTGGAGAGATGGTCCGCCGACTTGGCGGGGCGGCTGTGGCGCTTCCAGGTGGTGAGATCTATCAGGCGCTACAATCGGGTGTCATTGATGCCGCCGAGTTTGTCGGCCCGTGGAATGATCTTGGACTGGGCTTTTATCGAGAGGCCCCCTACTACTATGCGCCAGGATTGCACGAGCCTGGCGCTATCCTTGCCGTCGGTGCCAACAAGTCCAGATATGATCGCCTCAGCCGAGAGCATCAGTTGGTGCTGAAAGCGGCCTGCCGGGCCAGCTACATGACGTCAATCGGGGAGTTTACCTACCAGAACGGCGTGGCGCTTGAGCAGCTCAGGACGGCTCACAATATCAGTCTCCGGGCCTTCCCTGACGACGTAACCCAGGCCGCAGCCCGGGTTTCAAAAGACATGTGGGCCGAAGCGGGTGCTTCTGGTCCCCTTGCGGGGCGTATCTATCAGAGCTGGCTGAAGGCCTATAGGACGATGCGGCCCTGGGTCGAGGGTTCAGAAGGCTCATACATGTCCATGCGCGGCAGAAGTCTGGACCTTGCTCCATGACGCCCGGCGAGCTTTCTGGCCCGCTAGGGGCGATCAGCGTCATTGTCCTGGGGGGGCTGGCCCCGTTTTTGGCCGCACCCGTGGTCACTGCAATTGTAGGCAGACCGCTGGGAGCATTGATGCTCACCCTGGTGAGTTTGGCTGAGGATCTGGCCGCGGTCCTGGCGCGGTTTGCCCAGGCCTGTCTCTTGGTCCTGGCGCTGGGCATGCTTGGGACCGTCATGCTGAGATACGTCTTTGGGGAGAGTTTCACCAAACTGAGTGAAGCCGTAATGTATGCTCATGCTCTCGGCTTTCTGATGGCCGCTCCGGCTGCGCTCATTGCCAATGCCCATGTAAGGGTCGACATTGTCTACGAGGGCCTGTCCGAGAAAGGCAGGGCGCTTGTGGATGTGCTGGGGTTCACCGGCCTTCTTGCCCCGGTCATGCTGCTCTTGTTGTTCTACTGCGGGCCTGTGGTCGAACTGGCCTGGCGAACGGGAGAACGTAGCCCCGAAACCGATGGCCTGCCTTTCGTCTTTCTGCTGAAGACAGCCATGCCCGTATTTGCCGTTGCCATGTTGGCAGCCGGAGTGGCCCATGCCGGGCGGGCGGCCCTTCGCTTTCGCGGCTTGCCAGGTGGCCAAAGGTCTGAAGCTGGACATGAGCCTGACCCCCTTCGGGCAGGAGCCGGTTGATCATGGATATTCACGGTATCCTCGACATCGCCATGTTCATCGCTCTGATCTGCGCGCTGATGCTTGGGTATCCTGTAGCCTTCACCCTCGCTGGCGTGGCGCTGGTGTTTGGCCTCATCGGTCTAGCCCTGGGTATCTTCCAGCCCGCCTATTTCGCAGCCTTCCCACAGCGCGTGTTTGGCACCATGGGCAATGCGACCCTGACCGCAGTGCCGCTTTTTATCCTCATGGGTGTGATCCTGGAGCGATCGCGCATAGCTGAGGATCTGTTGACGACTCTTGGCGATCTTTTTGGTCGACTGAGAGGCGGGCTGCTGTTCTCGACCACGCTTGTCGGTGCGCTCCTGGCTGCCTCCACAGGTGTCGTCGGTGCAACCGTCGTCACCATGGGGCTTCTTGCGCTGCCGGCAATGGTCAAGCGCGGTTACGATATGCGGATCGCGACCGGCTCGATTGCGGCATCGGGAACGCTGGGCCAGATCATTCCGCCGTCTATCGTGCTGATTTTGTTGGGAGACATTCTTGGCAATGCAAACCAACGCGCTCAGCTGGAAATGGGCAGGACAACAGCGGAGGCCATTTCTGTTGGTGACCTTTTCGCAGGGGCGCTTTTGCCGGGCCTTCTCCTGGTGGCCCTCTATCTGGCCTATCAGGCTTTGGTGGCTTGGCTGCGCCCTAATGCGGCACCGGCGGGTCAATCGGCCTATCCGAGGATTGAGCAGATTGTTCAGGCACTTCTGGCACCGCTTCTTCTGATCCTGGCCGTTTTGGGATCGATCCTTGCCGGCATTGCCACGGCAACCGAAGGGGCGGCTGTAGGTGCAGCCGGAGCGGCATTACTGGCTGGCTACCGTATTGAGCGCGACGCCGGTCGGGGCAGGGGGCCCGTCTCCCGTTTGGTACTTGGTGGTGGTGCCGCTCTGGCCC
>JBFZCB010000263.1:0-14222 GCA_041308165.1 Caulobacterales bacterium | reverse complement strand
CTTTGCGGTGACCTCACCCGTGCCAAGCAGACGAACACCATCCTTGACCCGGCGAATGACACCGGCAGACACGAGAGCCTCTCCGCGGATCTCGGAACCCGTATCGAGCTTGCCACCATCGACAGCATCCTGCAGACGCCAGAGATTGACTTCAGCGAGCTTGAGGGCGTTCGGATTGTTGAAGCCGCGCTTTGGCATGCGCATGTAGAGTGGCATCTGGCCACCCTCGAAACCGCCAATGGCAACGCCAGACCGGGACTTCTGACCCTTTACGCCACGACCTGCGGTCTTGCCCTTGCCCGATCCAGGGCCACGACCAACGCGCATGCGCTTCTTGTGAGCGCCTTCGTTGTCACGAATTTCATTCAGTTTCATATGCCTGTTCCTTTCGGGTTCTAACGCCCGATCCAGGATCGGACTCGGCTAACAATGACGAAGGGCTGGATGACCTCCTGGTACAGACAGGTCAAGGAAAAATCCCTCAGACTGTCTGGACCGACCGAAGCCCATCCAACCCTTGTCTATTACTTCTCTACGATCTCAGTGAGATGGGCAACCTTGGCGATCATGCCACGCACTGATGGCGTGTCCTCGAGAGTGGATTCACGGCCCATGCGGTTAAGGCCAAGCCCGACCAGCGTAGCGCGCTGGTCGTTCTTGCGGCGGATCGGCGAGCCGGTCTGCTTGACGGTAACGGTTTTGCTGGCAGCCATGTCTTAGGACTCCACGGCTTCAGGCGCTGATTCCGGAGCAGAAGCACCGTCATTACGGCGTCCCATCAGATCAGAAACCTTCTTGCCCCGCTTGGATGCAACCGACCTGGGTGAAGACTGTACCTTCAGAGCTTCAAAGGTTGCACGGATCATGTTGTAGGGGTTCGATGAACCGGTCGACTTGGCAACGACATCAGCCACGCCAAGGGTCTCAAGCACAGCGCGCATCGGACCGCCAGCAATCACGCCGGTTCCCGGAGGGGCCGCACGCATCATGATCTTGCCCGCACCCCAACGACCGTTGCCGTCGTGGTGAAGTGTGCGGTTCTCGCGCAGCGGGACCCGGATCATGGTCTTCTTGGCTTCTTCAGTTGCCTTGCGAATGGCTTCGGGCACTTCACGCGCCTTGCCATGACCAAAGCCTACCCGGCCCTTGCCATCGCCCACAACCATCAGGGCTGCAAAGGAAAAGCGGCGACCGCCCTTCACAGTGGCAGCGACGCGGTTGATGTGAACCAGCTTCTCGACAATGTCCGAATCCGGACCCTCGACGACAGGTGCGTTGCGGTTGTCACGACGATTGCGGTCATTGCCGCCGCCGCCACGTTGGGGTTGTTGCGCCATCTGTCGCGTCCCTTAGAAGTTCAGGCCGGCTTCACGCGCGGCTTCCGCCAACGCCTTCACCCGTCCGTGATAGATGTAACCGCCGCGATCGAAGACCACGTCCGTGACGCCCTTTTCGAGCGCCCGCTCGGCCACCAGCTTGCCGATCTTGGCCGCAGCCTCGACGTTCGAGCCGGTCGACCCCTTGCCGCCTTCCAGAGACGAGGCAGCAGCCACCGTGACACCGTTTGCGTCGTCGATGATCTGAGCGGAAATGTTCTTGTCTGAGCGATGAACCGACAGGCGAAGACGACCGTTGGCGACAGCCTTGAGGCGGCGACGGTTCCGCTCGGTGCGGCGTTTGGCTTGTTGTTGCAGAGAAAGTGCCATGGCTTACTTCTTCTTGCCTTCCTTGCGACGAACCTTCTCGCCCGCATACCGGACGCCCTTGCCCTTGTAGGGCTCAGGTGGCCTCAGCTTGCGGATATTTGCGGCCAGCTCGCCCACGACCTGCTTGTCAGGGCCCAGGATGCTGATTTCGGTCTGCTTAGGTACGGCAAAGGTGACACCCTCAGGCGCCTTGATCTCAACTTCATGAGAGAAACCAAGCTGCAACGAGAGGTCAGTACCCTTCAGAGCCGCGCGGTAACCCACGCCGACGAGCTCGAGCTTGCGCTCAAAACCGTCGGTAACACCGATGACCATGTTGTCGACCAGTGTCCGCGACAGACCCCACAAAGAGCGAGCCTTCTGCGTGTCCACACGCGGCTTCAGGCTGAGCCCTTCAGCGTCCTGAACAATCTCGATTTCCTCAGCAACGGACCAGGAACGTTCGCCCTTGGGACCCTTGACCGAAATCGTCTGGCCTTCGACTGAAAGCGTTGCACCCTTCGGCACAGCGATAATGCGTTTTCCGATGCGGGACATATCAATAGACCTTGCAGAGGACTTCGCCGCCGACGTTAGCGTCGCGCGCAGCCGCATCAGACATCACGCCCTTCGAAGTCGAAAGGATCGAAATACCAAGGCCATTCTTGACCGGCTTTAGATCACCAATCGCGGAATAGACCCGGCGTCCCGGCTTCGAGACGCGGGCGATCTCGGCAATAACAGGCTGGCCGTCGAAATACTTCAGCTCAATCTCGAACTGGGGGAATTCACCCGGATTCTGAATGAGATTGTAGCCGCGGATATAGCCCTCGTCCTGAAGCACATCCAGGACCCGCTGGCGCAGGCGTGAAGCCGGCGTCAGGACCTTGGAGCGCTTACGCATGTGGGCGTTACGGATACGAGCGATCATATCGCTCAGGGGATCGTTGATCATCATGTCGTTTCGCTCCCCTTACCAGCTGGACTTGGTCAGACCTGGGATCTGACCCAGGTTACCAAGCTCACGCAGGGCGATGCGGCTCATCTTGAGCTTGCGGTAGAAGGCCCGCGGACGACCCGTGACCTCACAGCGGTTGCGGATACGGACGGCCGCCGAGTTACGTGGCAGTTCAGCCAGCTTCAGGCGCGCTTCGAAGCGCTCCTCCAGCGGCAGACTTTCATCGTTGGCGGTCGCCTTCAGCGCAGCGCGCTTTGCGGCATACTTCGCAACAAGTGCCTTTACGGCCTCGTTCCGGTTTACGGCGCTTTTCTTAGCCATTTTGCTTTTCCCTTCCCGCTCAGTTCTTCACGAACGGGAACTTGAACTCGGCGAGAAGCGCACGCGCTTCATCGTCGGTCTTGGCCGTGGTGCAGACGATAATGTCCATGCCCCACATCTGGTCGATCTGGTCATAGTTGATCTCTGGGAACACGATGTGTTCCTTGAGGCCCATGGCGTAGTTACCGCGTCCGTCAAAGGACGTGGGCTTGAGACCACGGAAGTCCTTCACGCGCGGCAGCGCAATCGTGATCAGACGGTCGAGAAACTCGTACATCTGATCGCCGCGAAGCGTAACCTTGCCACCAATGGTCATACCTTCACGCAGCTTGAAACCTGCGATCGAGTTCCGAGCCTTGGTCGGCACAGCCTTCTGACCCGCGATCATGGTCAGATCCTTGAGGGCCGCATTGACCTTCTTGGAATCTGCAACAGCTTCACCCACGCCCATGTTCAGGACAATCTTGTCCAGGCGAGGCATCTGCATCGGGTTGGTATAGCCGAACTTCTCCGACATCACGCCCTTGATACGCTCATTATACTCGGCCTTGAGCCGAGGTGTGTACTTGGCTTCGGACATCAGATGACGTCTCCCGTGGTCTTGGCGAAGCGAACCTTCTTGTCCCCTTCGACCTTGAAGCCCACGCGGGTTGCCTTGCCGTTCGCATCAGCGATCGCGACGTTCGACAGGTGAAGCGAGGCTTCCTTGTTCTTGATACCACCCTGGGGATCACCCTGGGATGGACGCGTGTGGCGCTGCACCATGTTGATGCCGGTGACGAGGACACGGTTCTCGGTGGGAAGCACCTTGGCAACCTGGCCGGTGCGGCCCTTGTCCTTGCCGGTCAGAACGATGACGCGATCGCCCTTTTTGATCTTGGCGGCCATGTTACAGGACCTCCGGGGCCAGCGAGATGATCTTCATGTGGTTCTTGGCGCGCAGCTCACGGGGAACTGGACCAAAAATACGCGTGCCGACCGGCTCATTCTGTTTGTTGACGATGACGGCAGCGGAACGGTCAAAACGGATAACCGAACCGTCCTTGCGCTGGATGTCCTTGGCAGTGCGAACGACGATGGCGCGAACCACTTCACCCTTCTTAACCCGACCGCGAGGAATGGCTTCCTTGACCGAGGCTACGATGGTGTCGCCGACAGATGCGTAGCGACGCTTAGCGCCACCGAGCACCTTGATGCACATGACCCGGCGGGCACCCGAATTATCGGCCACGTCCAGGTTAGTTTGCATCTGGATCATAGTGTCAGATCCTTCCGGTTACGAGGCCGAGGCCGGGGCGTCCTTGGACAGGACCTCCCAGCGCTTCAGCTTGGACTTGGGGGCGCACTCAACGATACGGGCCACATCGCCGGTCTTCAGCGAATTGGCTTCGTCGTGAGCGTGATACTTCTTGGAGAGGCGGACGGTCTTCTTGAGGACCGGGTGCAGCAGGGTGCGCTCGACCTTGACGACGACGGTCTTGTCGCCCTTGTCGGAGACGACGACCCCTTCGAGGATACGTTTGGGCATCGGTGTTTCCTTAAGCGACAGACCGCTTCTCGCGCAGAAGCGTCGAGATGCGGGCGATGTCTTTGCGCACTTCACCAACGCGGTGAGTCTTTTCCATCTGGCCGGTTGCGGCCTGGAAGCGCAGGTTGAACTGTTCCTTCTTCAGGCTCAGCAGCTGGTCAGCGAGCTGGTCCTGGGTCTGGGAACGGAGATCGGCGATCTTGGTCATTAGGCGGCTTGCTCCGTATGAGCGATGCCAGCATCAAGGCGCGTAACGACCTTTGTACGGACTGGCAGCTTGGCGGCACCAAGACGCAGAGCCTCGCGGGCAATATCGTCGGCGACACCATCAATTTCGAACAGGATACGGCCGGGGTGGCAACGTGCGGCCCAGTGGTCCACAGCGCCCTTGCCCTTACCCATCCGGACTTCAGCGGGCTTGCCGGAAACCGGCACGTCCGGGAAAACACGGATCCACACACGCCCCTGACGCTTCATCTGACGCGTGATCGCGCGACGAGCCGCCTCGATCTGACGGGCCGTGATGCGTTCCGGCTCGAGTGTCTTCAGGCCATAAGAACCGAAGTTCAGCGAGAAGCCACCCTTGGCAGCGCCATGGATCCGACCCTTGAAGGCCTTGCGGTATTTGGTTTTCTTAGGCTGCAGCATGTTCCTTAGCCCTCACGACCACGGCGGGGACCACGGTCACCACGCGGGCCACCACGTTCACGGCCTTCGTTCGAAGATGGACCTGAAGCCTCAGCAGCCCAGCGCTTGTCCTGAGCCATCGGATCATGCTCGAGGACTTCACCTTTGAAGACCCAAACCTTCACACCGATGATGCCATAGGTCGTCTTGGCCTCGATGAAGCCATAGTCAATATCTGCCCGCAGCGTATGCAGGGGCACGCGGCCCTCACGGTACCACTCCATCCGGGCGATTTCTGCACCACCCAGACGACCGGACACGTTGATCCGAACGCCCTTGGCGCCGAGACGCATGGCCGACTGCATGGCACGCTTCATGGCGCGACGGAATGCAATACGGCGCTCCAACTGCTGAGCGATATTTTCGGCAATCAGCTGCGCATCGGTCTCGGGCTTGCGAACCTCGACAATGTTCAGGTGAACCTCGCCCTCAGTGCGCGCAGAAATGTCCTTGCGGAGCTTTTCAATGTCAGCGCCCTTCTTGCCGATCACCACGCCTGGGCGGGCGGCATAGATGGTGACACGGCACTTCTTGTGGGGGCGCTCAATGATGATGCGCGAAATGCCAGCGGCGTTTAGGCGCTCCTTGAGCCACGTACGCAGCGCCAGGTCCTGGTGAAGCAGACGCGCATAGGTGGGGCCGTCGGCGAACCAGCGGCTGTCCCATGTACGGTTCACGCCAAGGCGGAAACCGATTGGATTGATTTTCTGACCCATCAGGCGGCCTCGCCGGCTTCACGGACCACAATGGTGATCTCGCTGAACGGTTTCAGGATGCGCGACGAACGACCGCGAGCACGGCTCGCAAAGCGTTTCATCACCAGGTTCTTGCCCACAAAGGCCTCGGCGACAACAAGGTTGTCGATGTCGAGGTTGTGATTGTTCTCGGCGTTGGAGACAGCCGAATACAGCACCTTGCGAACATCAGTCGCAATACGCTTGCGGCTGAACTCGAGCTCATTGAGAGCCTTCTGAACGGGCAGACCGCGGATCGATGCGGCAACGAGGTTCAGTTTCTGGGGGCTGATACGGACATTGACCAGCTTGGCGCGGGCCTCTGTGTTACCGACACGACGGGGATTGTTGGTCTTGGGCATGGCTTACTTCCGCTTCGCCTTCTTGTCGGCCGCGTGACCCGGGAAGTTCCGGGTCGGCGCGAACTCGCCGAGCTTCATGCCGACCATGTCCTCGTTCACATGAACAGGCACATGCTTCTGGCCGTTGTGGACACCGAAGGTCAGTCCCACAAACTGCGGCAGAATGGTTGAGCGGCGTGACCAGGTCTTGATCACGTCCTTGCGACCCGACGTCAGCACGGCGTCGGCCTTCTTAAGTAGATACCCGTCGACGAACGGGCCTTTCCAGGAGGAACGGGCCATCTTTAGCGAGCCTTCTTCACATGACGGCTACGGATAATGAACTTGTCCGTGGCCTTGTTCTTGCGGGTACGAGTGCCCTTGGTGTCCTTACCCCAGGGCGTGACCGGTGTACGGCCGCCCGAGGTACGGCCTTCACCGCCACCGTGCGGGTGGTCGATCGGGTTCATGGCAACACCGCGTACGTGAGGACGCCAACCCATGTGGCGAACACGACCGGCCTTACCGAGGTTCTGGTTCATGTGGTCGGCATTCGAAACCGCACCCACAGTCGCCATGCAACCGTCCAGCACCATGCGAAGCTCGCCCGAACCCAGACGGATCTGAGCATAGCCCTGGTCGCGACCAACCAGCTGGGCATAGGCTCCGGCAGACCGCGCGAGCTGCGCACCCTTGCCAGGCTTCATCTCAACACAGTGGATGATCGTTCCCACAGGAATGGACCGGAGAGGCATGGCATTGCCAGGCTTCACGTCAGTCTTCTCACCCGCGACAATCGTGTCACCAGCCTTGAGACGCTGAGGCGCAATAATGTAGGCCTTCTCGCCATCCTCATAGGTGACAAGCGCAATGAAAGCCGTCCGGTTGGGATCGTATTCCAGACGCTCAACCGTCGCCGTCATGAACTTGCGACGCTTGAAGTCGATCCTGCGATAAAGGGTCTTGGCACCACCGCCGCGGAAGCGGACAGCAATGCGACCACCCTGACCACGACCACCTGATTTTGTCAGGCCTTCGGTCAACGACTTCTCAGGACGCCCCTTGTGGAGTTCCGAACGGTCGATGAGGACCAGGGCGCGACGGCCCGGTGAAGTGGGATTGTAAGTCTTCAAGGCCATCGGATCAGAGCCCCGTCGTGACGTCGATCGACTGGCCCTCGGCCAGCGTCACGATCGCTTTTTTGATGTCAACGCGACGACCGAGGATGCCCCGGAAGCGCTTGGTCTTGCCCTTGGTAACCAGTGTGTTGACCTTGAGGACATTGACCTTGAACAGACTTTCGACTGCCGCAGCGATCTCGTCCTTGGTCGCCGTATCAGCGACGCGGAAAACAACCTTGTTCTGCTCAGACAGGATCGTGGCCTTTTCGGTGATCACCGGAGCCAGGATGGTGTCGTAGTGCTTGGCGGTAGGTTGAGCGGCCATTACGCGGCTTCCTTATCGCTGAAGCGGGCTTCGATCGCCTCGACGGCGGCCTTGGTAAGCACCAGCTTGTCGGCCCGCAGGATGTCGTAAACGTTCAGACCCGCATTGGGCAGCACGTCAATGTGCGGAATGTTACGGGCAGCCAGGCCAAAGTTCACATCGACCTGAGGTCCGGCGATGATCAGAGCCTTTGCCCAGCCCAGCTTGCCAAACGTCTCGCGAAGCGCGGCGGTCTTGGCGTCCTGGAGGGAAAGAGCGTCGACAACAATCAGCTCCCCCGCCTTGACCTTGGAAGACAGGGCATGGCGCAGGGCCATGGCGCGGATCTTCTTGGGCAACGAGAAGGCGTGTGAACGAACCACGGGACCGAATGCACGCGAACCACCGACGAACTGCGGGGCCCGGCGGGAGCCGTGACGTGCGCCGCCGGTTCCCTTCTGCTTGTACATCTTCTTGCCCGTACGAGAATTTTCGTTGCGGGTCTGGACCTTGTGGGTACCGGCACGGCGCTTTGCCAGTTGCCAGTTTACGGTCCGGGCCAGGATGTCGCCGCGGATGTCCGTAATGCCGAATACGGCATCAGACAGCTCGACGTCACCGGCGGCCTTACCGTCGAGTTTGATGACTGAGAGTTTCATTACGCTTCACCGCCTTCGACGGTTTCGACCGAAACAGGCTCTTCAGCCGGCGTCTCGGCCGGGGCTGCCGCAGCGCCCTTCGACTTGAACGAACCGGGGAATGGAAGATCCGCAAAGGGCTTCTTGTGCGCATCACGCACCTTGACCCATGACCCGTCATGACCAGGAACAGCACCCTTCACGAGGATGAGGCCACGCTCGGCATCGACACGGACGATCGTCAGGTTCTGGGTCGTGACGATCTCGGTGCCGTAATGGCCCGCCATCTTCTTGCCCTTGAAGGTCTTGCCTGGATCCTGGCGATTACCCGTTGAGCCGTGCGAGCGGTGCGAAACCGACACGCCGTGGGTCGCCCGAAGGCCACCGAAGTTCCAGCGCTTCATTGCGCCAGCAAAGCCCTTACCGATCGTCTCGCCCTGGATGTCAACCTTCTGACCGGCCACGAAGTGATCCGCACAGAGGGTGGCACCAACGTCAATCAGAGCATCTTCCGACACGCGGAACTCTGTCACGTAATGCTTGGGTTCGACCTCGGCGCGAGCATAAACTTCGCGTTGAGCCTTGTTGGTATTCTTTGCCTTCTTGGCCCCGGCACCCAACTGCAGGGCGACATAGCCGTCCCGCTCCTGAGTGCGTTGACCGACGACCTGACAGTCGTCGAGCTGCAGCACAGTGACCGGTACGTGCGCGCCGTCATCGGCGAACACGCGGGTCATGCCCAGCTTCTTGGCGATCACGCCCGTGCGCATCGGATCCCGCCTCTTTCTACTTTAAATCTTGATCTCGACGTCCACACCGGCAGACAGGTCGAGCTTCATGAGCGCGTCCACGGTCTGTGGGGTGGGGTCGACGATGTCGAGGACACGCTTGTGCGTGCGGATTTCAAACTGCTCACGCGACTTCTTATCGACGTGCGGTGAGCGGTTCACGGTGAACTTTTCGATCAGGGTCGGCAGCGGAATTGGACCGCGTACGGTCGCGCCGGTGCGCTTGGCCGTGTTGACGATTTCGCGCGTCGAAAAGTCGAGGACGCGGTGATCGAAGGCCTTGAGCCTGATGCGGATGCTCTGATCCATATCGGTTGTTATTCCTAAGCAGGCGAACCTGCGTCCCTGTGAACCATTTCAAAGACCGGAGCCTTCGGGTGTTTCCACCCTCAGAGGACGCACGTATCGCAAAAACGATCGGCCCACGCAGTTACCCGCGAAGGCCGCTGAAATCCCAAGAAGCTGCAAAGAACAGTGACTTAGGTCGTTCTTGCGAACTGCGTCTGCAGTTACCTGCACAGCCAGTCCAACAAGAGTTGGCGCTTATGGCCTCCGATTCCGGTTTCGTCAAGCGGCCAAGATCGTGATGGACCGGTTCTTCACTTCGGAGGCAAAGAATATTTCACTGTCCGATCCTGATATCCCCGGAACCGACGACGGCCCGGTCTACCCGACCTGTTGCGCGCGCAACCCTTATGTCACCAGATCCGGCAATAGCAGCGTCGACCTTGTCGGCAGTGCCCCGAAAATCGATATCTCCCGAGCCAGCGATGGCAGCGGATAGGCTGGTTGCAGTTCCCTCTCGCACCACAATATCCCCGGAGCCGCCAACAGCGAGCTGTACGGCCCCATCCACCCTGACGACAGTTATATCGCCAGATCCGCCGACACTGGCGTCCAGGGTACCGGTTGGCCCCGCCAGGATGTCTCCCGAGCCCCCGACGCTGGCTCTCAAACTAGAGGAACTCCCGGCCCTTATCCGGCCAGATCCGCCAACGGCCAGACGCATCTGACCCGAAGCATTGGCGACCACCCAGTCTCCACACCCCCCGTTACCGATGGCGGTGGCCGTAGCACCGGGTCCGACTGCACCAAAGACAGCACCGGCTTCTGAACGCACGTCAACGCTACGGGGTGAGCGGATGATGATGAGTGGGGCATCAACAAGAGCCACCTGTCCCCGACCCCGTAGATCGACAGAAGCCCCTTCCCCCGGCTGACGAGCGTAGGCTGGCCCGGACCGGCATTGGCGGACATCGCGCCGTAGGCCGCCATCGATCAGGATCTTCTGTCCGTTGCGACGGACCTGAAGTTCAGGCAGCTCAGCCCGCCCGGGCTCAATCTCGACATCAATGTCCGGGCGATCTTCGACAATGACTACAACGCGGGCAACGGCGTCACTGATCTCTACCGATTGGGCCGTTGCGGATGAGGCTGCAAAGGCTGAGATCAATAGGCCAGCAGCGGCAAGTCCGATGGGTTTCATGTTTGGCGTCCTCTCCATGATGGAAAGGTGAGCCGTCAGCCTTCACCTGTCATTTTAACTCGAGGTAATGACGTCAATTTAATCTGATCACCCCAGGACCGGGCCTGCAGCCTTGAAGACCGGCTGGGCCCTCAGCTCTGCTAGGCACCTTGAGGGGTTAGCTGACCCGCCCCATCCCTCGCTCCGACAGCGGGTTCAAAATCGCGCTTCAAGGTTGAAATCCGGTCAGGCAGGGCATTCATTTTCTTCAACGCCACTGAAGCCAGCCATCGGGCTGCAAGTTCGGTCTGCCCCATCGTATCGGTCGGTCGCGGATGACCGCCACGAGTGCGCTGATAGGCGTTCGTGTAAAGGGCCCCATTACGCAGGCGTGACGACCAAGTCTGGAAGTCCATTGAGAGAGATACGCAGAACCGGTCCAGGTTCTCTACACGATGGGGCGCGTAAAGTGGCCAGGTTAACGCCTGCCCAGGCTCCAGATCAAAGACCTGGGCATCGGCTTCAAAAGCCAGGGTGTAGGGTGTCTCTTCTGTGGTCTGTCGCGCGACAACCTGCTCCATGTTGGTCTCGGACAGATGCTCTTCATCGCCCGGATAGACGAAGATTCGTTTTCTGCCCCTTAGGTGAAACAGGACAACGCCCGCAGCATCGAAATGGTAGGGGGTCTTGTTGGTCGGTGAGGAGATGATCAGCTGGCCGGCGTTCTTGACCGACCTGAGCCCTGGATAACGGGCCTGTATCGTTTCAAACTCCTGCATCGCAGCGGCCCAGAGCCCCGGGCAACCCAATTGGGCAGAGCGCATGTTAACCCAAAGCCGACCGGCCTTAATCGCCTCAAGCAACTGATCTCCCGAAAGCTGGCCTCGCGCCCCGGTCCGCAGAGAGACCTGTCCCTCAGCATCATAGTCATAGAGGTTGATATCAATGAGATCGGCTGGATACCGCTCGAGAACCTCAACAAGAGCCTCGTCAGAGGCAAAGCCCCTCTCAACGAGACCATGCTCATGAATGCCCGCCTGGCTGATTGGCCCGGGGTAACGGGTGCACCTTGATCCACAGTTGGCTAAAGACATGGGGCCTACCTCAACGAACACTGGCCGGTTGAACAAGACGCGAAACCGCTCGCTCACGTCCCTTTAGGAAGGCCACCTGGGCCGCACTGATGACCCCACGCAAGCGATCAGATCGGGTGACCTCACACGCCTCGATGGCACCCCATCTGTGTCGGATACTGGATCTCAGTCGATCTCCGCGTTGCTTGCCCGCCGAATTCAATAGCCCGACAGCGACATTACTGGCTGTGGCAGCCAGTCCGGGCCGGACAATGACAGCCTCATGGACCGTCTGGCTCGCGTTGCAGAAATATTTTTTGTAGCCCTCTCCTCCGAACCCGAAGTCAAAGACCCTGAAACCGTCCTGCGAGGCCAGCTGCATAGTCTCCAGCGAAAGCAGTATGCCTGGAGAACACCGCGCCAGCCTGGGCTCATAGACCGGGAACCAGAAATGATAGTGGCCGTCCGCATGCAGGGCGTATTCGATTGCGATCAGCTTGCCTCCTGCCCAGAGCGCCGCCATGGATGCCCCAAAGCCACCAGGCCCTTTGGCTTCCAGCAGGGCACGCAGCAGTTCAACCGTCCATGAGCATGCAAAGATGTCGTGTCGGCCCGTCCGCTGGTATTGGTCACGCTTGAGAGCAATCAACTGGTCGAGCAAGGCGGGATCCCGCAGGCCATGTCTGACCTCTATTGGCCCGATTTCGGCCTCTAGGCTGCGCCGGGCGCGCTCCTTGTCCTTGAAGTATTTGGCCCAGGTCTTGCGACGTTCTTCATACCAGGCCGCATAACTGCCCCCCGGCAGGGAGACCATCAGCGTCACACGTTCAGTTGCATCCTCAGCCTCGCCTATCCAGGCACCGACGCGCAGACAGGGGGCATTCAGGGATTGGGCAACCACCTGCAGACTTGGTGCCTCGCCAGGTCGCGAGATAACACCGTGATAGTCGTTCATAGGTGCCGCCAGCGGCTGGATCGTGCCCCCACGGACCTGGTGGGGAAAATAACCGACAGGCTCGCCGTCCCGGCGGAACACGGCTATCCGGGCATCTGGACTGATGGCACCGGCGACCTGGGTGAACTCCGGGCGGAAATAGGGGCTGGTCAGCTCCGGGTTGGCGCCAATCATCGAGCGCCAGTTGAGGATATCAGCCTCGGTAAGTGCATCCGGCGAGATGATTTCGACATCCACAGATCTATTCATTGAACATTCCCAGCCCGGACTCTTCGCGCACTTCCCAAATCTAATGCCCTGGGCGGTGTTTCAGTACGGTTTAGTGGAATGGTGAATGAGGTGTTTATCGTCTCGCCTCACTGGAACAGGCGTTGCCGGAAGGCCAGGTCCCATGGATAATCAAAACCAGACTTACATTAGCCCCTCTTGCACGACCAGCGAGCCCAACAGCTCAGGGCGATCCCGGATCTGCCCGACCAAGGCACAGGAATCGCTTACATCTTCAGGTTCAGGAGAAAAGAACCGGTGACACGGACTACGGTTTTGCTCGCTGCCTTTATAGGGGTCGGCGTCGGTATTATGGTCTTCTTGGCCGCCGGCCCGGCCAGGGCGCAGGCGGGTACCGAGCGTTTCCCAACGGAGGGGCCACCCCCCCCGGGAGCTGACCCCGCCGCTCCGCTCGCGTCACTGGATTGCACTGTCAATACTGCGGTCGTAACGCTTGCAGATCGCGGTCTTTTCCGGTCCAGGCTCGCTGTCAGGAACATAAGCCGTCTCAATATTCTGGCTCTGGGATCCTCGAGCATCGAGGGGGTAGGTGCCAGTCAGTCTGAGTTCGGCTTTGTCCCTCGCCTGCAGAATGACCTGAGGACACGACTGCCCGAAGTTGCCGTCAATGTCTTCAATCGCGGGATCGGTGGCGAGTCAGCCTTTGAGACGGTCAACCGCATGAAGGCCGAGATCGAGACCTACAAACCCGACCTCGTGATATGGCAGGTCGGCACTAACGATGTGCTGCGCTCACGGCCCTGGACAGCCATCCAATCCGACATTGCCCGCGGACAGGCAATCTTGGACGCAGCCGACGTTGATGTTCTGCTGATCGATCCGCAACGACTGCCTGAGGATGGGACCAATTTCCGGGGCAAGAATGCAGATCTTGCCGAAATTGCCAGACGCTTGGCCACAGAGGGTTCACGGATGGGGTATGCCGTCCAGCATCGCTTCGAGGCCATGGCGAGCTGGACAGGACTGACGCGCGGAGGCATCGGACCCGATGATCTGCATATGAATGATGACGGCTATGCCTGCTGGGCCCGGGTCACGGCTGACAGCCTTGCCACGGCCGTTCGCTAGAGCCCTCGACACTTGGGCATGGGCCAGGATGTGGTCCAGGACCAGGACCGATGACATCTCTGGCGGGCAATCCGGCACCCCGTTCGCTGGCCAGTGCCCCAAAGCCCTGACCCCAGGCGCATGGCACCCGCAAGCCGCTCCCATCACGTAGAAACGGCCCCCGGATCGCTCCGGGGGCCGTCGTACTAGTCTTTAGTCGTCGGCTAGGTCCCGAAGGGTCCTATTCGATGATCTTGGCGACGACGCCGGCACCCACGGTGCGGCCACC
>JBFZCB010000262.1:0-7109 GCA_041308165.1 Caulobacterales bacterium | reverse complement strand
TCGGGGGTTTAAGTGTGCCGCATCGTGCGCTAATCGCACCCTATGTCCTCTATCTTTGACGCCTCCCCGGATCCCCTGCTGACCTTCGAGCCTCACTCCACGGCGACTGTGCGAGAGCTTTTCGGCGTCGACAGCGATATGCGGGTTCCTGTGTTTGCCCCAGGCGACAGCCATGTGCCCGAGTTTGATCCGGCCTATCGCTTCGATCCGCAGACCACGCTGGCGATCTGCGCAGGCTTCGCCTTCGATCGCAGGGTCATGGTTCAGGGTTACCACGGCACCGGCAAGTCGACCCACATTGAGCAGGTAGCGGCGCGCCTGAACTGGCCGCTCGTCAGGGTAAACCTGGACAGCCACGTCAGCCGTATTGATCTGGTGGGCAAGGACGCCATCGTTCTCAAGGATGGCAAGCAGATTACAGAGTTTCGTGAGGGTATGCTGCCCTGGGCTCTTCAGCGCCCAATAGCTCTCGTTTTTGACGAGTATGACGCGGGACGGCCCGACGTCATGTTCGTGATACAGAGGGTGCTCGAAGCCCAGGGGCGGCTCACGCTACTGGACCAGAACCGGGTCATTCGACCCAACCGACATTTCCGGCTCTTTGCCACAACCAACACCATAGGTCTGGGCGACACGTCTGGACTTTATCACGGCACCCAGCAGATCAATCAGGGCCAGATGGATCGCTGGTCGATCGTAACCACCCTGAACTATCTGCACCACGATGTTGAAGCCGAGATCGTTGTCGCCAAGGTCCCTGAGTGGTCCGATGCTGAAGGGCGGCGCACTATTGCGGCCATGGTCCGCGTGGCCGACATGACCAGAAACGCCTTCATGGCCGGTGATATCTCCACGGTCATGAGCCCTCGTACTGTTATCACCTGGGCTCAGAATGCTCGGATTTTCGACGGCGACATCGGGCTGAGTTTCCGACTGACCTTTCTGAACAAGTGCGACGAGCTTGAACGGCCAACCATTGCCGAGTTCTACCAGAGGGCGTTTGGCGAAGACCTTCCTGAATCAGCAACCCGGGTCAAGGTTAGCTAGGGCATCGGCCATGCAGCGGGACACCGGGTCGAGGCCAGCCCGGCAATTAAGCCCGTTGTCCTTGGACCTAGCTTGTTTCCAGGCCTGCGGGTCGTCGAGGGCGGCCAGAGGCGTGTTGAGCCTTAGATTAAGGGACAACTCAAAGTCTCGGACCATCCTTGGTGGCCCCTTGTGTGGCCTCACTGAGGGTTGCTAACCCAGCACCCGCCTCAGTCAGACGTCAGCAAATGTTGGCCGGCTGCTAGTCCTTCTGCCTTCTGTCACCAATGAAGGCTGCAGCCACCCAGCTGCACAGACCGGTCACGATCGCAGTGCCAATACCTGCCCAGAATCCACTGAGGCTAAAGCCGTCCAGCAAGGCTGCCACTAGACCTATTGTTGCAGCGTTCACGACCAACAGGAAAAGTCCAAGGGTCAAGACTGTCAGGGGGAATGTCAGAAACACAAGAACGGGTCGCACCAGGGCATTGACGATACCCAACAGAAAGGCGGCCCAGAGCAGTGAACTGGTGGCTGAGAAATTCACGCCGTCCATCAAACTGGAGGCGAGCCAGAGCCCGCCAGCGGTCACAAGAAACTGAACAAGGGCGCGTAACATTGAAGCCTCCGTTGGCCCAAACGCTAGGCCAGCCGGCCAGAGCATTCAATCTGTTCTGAAACGAAAGGCCATTCCGGCAAAGATGACGGGCCCAGTGCCTTGGAGCCGGGCCCATATCCTCGATACTGACCCGCTGTGAAGCCGGAGCACCTGCCTCAGTCGACGATCTCGTCAGCCGCTTCCTTGGCCTTGAGCGCCGCGCCAGTGGCCTCGGTAATGTCAAATGCGATCTTGCCGTCCTTGAGTTCGACCTTGACGTGACCTCCTTTGGTCAGACGTCCGAACAGGATGTCATCGGCAAGAGGCTTCTTGATGTTCTCCTGGATAACCCGTCCCAGCGGCCGCGCACCGTAAAGCTCATCAAAGCCATTCTTAGCCAGCCAGTCGGCCGCTTCGTCGGTTAGCTCTATTGTGATGTTGCGATCAGCAAGCTGAGCCTCGAGTTGCAGAATGAACTTGGTGACGACCGAGCGGATCGTGCCTGCATCGAGCGACTTGAAGGCGACCACGGCATCAAGACGGTTGCGGAACTCTGGAGCAAACAGGCGCTGGATCGCCTTCTCGTCCTCACCCTCGACCTTGCCGCGACCAAAGCCGATCGAGGCGCGAGCATTGTCCGCGGCCCCGGCGTTGGTTGTCATGATCAGGACGACATTGCGGAAGTCCACCTTCTTGCCGATCGCATCGGTCAGCATGCCGTTATCCATCACCTGCAGGAGGATATTGTAAACGTCAGGATGAGCCTTTTCGATTTCGTCGAGAAGCACCACAGCATGGGGGTGTTGATCAACCGCATCCGTGAGCAGCCCGCCCTGATCGTGGCCAACATAGCCCGGAGGGGCACCGATCAGACGGCTAACGGTGTGACGTTCCATGTACTCGGACATGTCAAACCGCAACATTTCGATGCCCAGTGTCTGACTGAGCTGCTTGGCAACCTCGGTCTTGCCCACACCCGTCGGTCCCGCAAACAGGAACGAGCCGATGGGCTTTTGCGGATCACGCAGGCCCGCCCTGGCGAGTTTCATGGCCGAAGCCACCTGATCAATGGCCTGCTCCTGGCCAAAAACCGCCCGGTTCAGATCATCCTTGAGGCTGCGAAGGCCCTCCACGTCAGACTTTGAAACCGACTTCGGCGGAATCCTAGCCATCTTGGCTATTACGGCCTCGACTTCCTTTTGACCGATCACCTTCTTGCGTTTCGACTCGGGCAGAAGCATCTGCGAGGCCCCCGCCTCATCGATTACGTCGATGGCCTTGTCTGGCAGTTTGCGGTCCGTCATGTACCGGGCAGACAGCTCAACAGCCGAGCGGATGGCCGCCTCGGTGTAGCGAAGCTTGTGATGCCCCTCATAGGCAGTCTTCAGACCGCGCAAGATTTTTACAGAGTCCTCGACCGTCGGTTCGTTCACATCGATCTTCTGAAACCTGCGGACAAGCGCACGATCCTTCTCGAAATGCTGACGATACTCCTTGTAGGTCGTGGATCCCATGCACCGCAGGCTGCCTGAAGCCAGGGCCGGCTTGAGAAGATTCGAGGCGTCCATGGCACCGCCCGATGTCGCACCGGCACCGATTACGGTATGAATCTCATCGATGAAAAGGATGGCATTGGGGTGTCCCTCAAGCTCCTTGACCACCTGTTTCAAGCGCTCCTCGAAATCCCCGCGATAGCGGGTACCGGCAAGGAGGGCTCCCATGTCGAGGCTGTAGATCGTGGCCCCTTCTAGGACTGCAGGGACCTCATGATTGACGATCTTGCGGGCCAAGCCCTCGGCGATGGCTGTCTTGCCAACCCCGGGCTCTCCCACAAGCAGGGGATTGTTCTTGGTACGACGGCAGAGGATTTGGATGGCGCGTTCAACTTCGCTATGGCGCCCGATCAGAGGATCGATCTTGCCGTTTCGCGACTTCTCGTTGAGGTCAACACAATAGGCTTCCAGGGCTTCACCGCCCGACTTCACAGCAGCGCTATCCTCAGCCTCTTCTGGAGAGTTGGCTCTCGCCGGTCGGGCTTCTCCAGCTCCGCCCTTCTTGGCGATGCCATGGGCAATGAAGTTGACCGCGTCATAGCGCGTCATGTCCTGCTCCTGCAGGAAATAGGCGGCGTGGCTTTCGCGCTCAGAGAAGATTGCGACCAGCACATTGGCTCCCGAAACCTCTTCTCGTCCTGACGATTGAACATGGATCACAGCACGCTGGATGACCCGCTGGAACCCGGCAGTGGGCTTGGCGTCATCTCCATCCGACGTGGCCAAGGCCGCAAGATCGGTGTCGACATAGCTGGTCAGGGCCGTCTTGAGCGCGACGAGGTCGACGTTGCATGCCTTCATGACGGAGGTTGCGTCAGGATCATCAATCAGAGCCAGAAGGAGATGCTCGAGCGTCGCATACTCGTGCCTGCGCTCATTGGCGTATTGCACGGCACGATGCAGTGTTTCTTCTAGAGGACGGGAAAACGAGGGCATGGGGAGGTTCCTCTCAGTCCTTTTCCATCGTGCATTGGAGGGGATGCTGGTGACGGCGAGCGGTCTCCACCACCTGAGCGACCTTGGTTTCGGCCACCTCATAGGTGAATACGCCACACACTCCGACCCCATGCTGGTGCACATGCAGCATGATGCGGGTCGCGGCTTCTCGGTCCTTTTGAAAGAACCTTTCAAGGACATAAACGACGAACTCCATTGGAGTATAGTCGTCGTTCAGTATCAGCACCCGGTAGAGCGAGGGCTTCTGCAGCTTCGGTTTTGTCTCGGTGATCGTGGCAGAGCCTGAGCCCTGCCCCTGTTCACCTGGCCGTCGGATAGGCATTCGGTGTCCGGTAAGTCGGGGAGTCGAGACGCTAGATAAGCAATGATGGCCTGAATTGAAGCGACAGCAAGTCACAGCTTTCGTTAAGGGGCCCAGATCACCCACATTTTAACGCTTCATGGCCGCCAACGCAGCCCTTTTGGCGCGACGCCATGCCGCGAGCCCGCGGGTCTGACGCAATGACAAGGTCCGGAGCTCTTCTCGGCTCGCTGGGGCCTACCGAAACGCAGCCTGATGCCGTTCATACTCGTCTGGGGAATCGGACACGCTACAGAAAAAGCCCCCCGGTTATTCCCGGAGGGCTTTCTATTTTAAGCCTGACGATGTTTCAGGTTTAACGAGCGGCCTGAAACTTCTCGACAGTCGCGGTCACGCGCTCATTGATCGGCTTGAAGCTGTCCTTGACCGATGAGGTCAGGATTTCGGTCGCCTTGGTCACTTCAGCGAGGTAAACCTCCATGGCGGACTTGGTGTAGCTGGTCTGAAGCTCGATGAGCTCCTGGACCGAGCGGGCCTTGGCGATGGACTGGGCAGCGGCAACGCCGGTTTCCCAGCTTGTCTTGCTGTAGGACATGGCCTGGGCGGAAAGAGCCTCGGCGCCCTTCTGGGCCGCGGTTGCCGAAGCGACTACGGCTTCGAGGTTCTGCTTGCCCTCAGCGCTCATTTCAGAGAGCGAGGCCGTCGTGCGGTCGAGGCCTTCACGGAAAGCCTTGGCGCCCGCAGCCTGGACCTTCTCGGCCTGAGCAGCGGCGTTGGCGGTTACTTTTTCAGCGGTTTTCTTAACGGCTTCGGCGGTGTCGGCCATGGTGTATCTCCTTGGGCGGAATGCGCGGTGCACCCCGCGCTGGATAATCATTCTTCAACGGGCAATTCCGTTTTCTGGAGGCCTATATGGTGCAAGTGCGAAGTGGCGTCAAGGCAATTTGTGCAACGCAACATAATGTCTTTGTGTCGTCACGAAGTTGTCAGGTGGGTTCTCAAAACCTTGTTGAGACCTCATTAACCACCCCGAAACCCCCAGAGGTCATGTTAAGGGTAATCTAGCCGGGCCAAGGGGGGCCGCCACCGGGAGATGTCCGACGCAAGCTGGACCGCCCCATAGACCGCGAGGCTGTCGCTTGCCGATGACCGATCAAATCCGTCGCATATCTGTTGGCCTGGTTGCCCTGGTCGTCCTGCTGGCTGCTCTGGCCATGCCGTCGTCAGTTCCTGTCGTCGCCCAGTCGAACGACAATGCTCGATATGCTGCCGTGGTCATCGATGCGACGACCGGGGAGCCGCTTTTCAGCCGTCATGGAGAGGCGAGGCGTTTCCCGGCCTCGCTGACCAAGATGATGACCCTCTACCTGACATTTGAAGCCCTTGCGGAGGGTCGCGTGAGCCTCGACGACGAGGTCCTAGTCTCACCTCTGGCTGCCGCCCAACCCCCCTCCAAGCTGGGACTGCCGGCCGGTCAGAGAATCAGACTGGACGATGCCATGCGCGCGACAGCCATTCGCTCGGCCAATGACATGGCCCTGGCGATCGCGGAACATATCGGCGGGTCTCAGGCTCGCTTTGCCGGCATGATGACCGAGAAGGCCCAGCGGCTTGGAATGAGCAGCACGCGTTATGTGAACCCTCACGGCCTGACAGACAGTCGCCAGGTTACCTCAGCCAATGACCAGGCTATTCTATCTCGGGCCTTGATGCGTGATTTTCCTCAGTACTACAACTACTTCAGCCAAAACGACTGGGCCTATCAAGGCCGCGGATACCGCAACACGAATGGCCTTTTGTCGTCCGGAATGGGGTATGACGGCATCAAGACCGGTTTTACGAGTGCCTCAGGCTATAACCTCGCGGCTTCAGCCGTGCGTGACGGTCGCCGCTTGATTGTCGTGGTTCTTGGTGGGCGTTCGAGTGCCTCTCGCAACGGTCACGTGGCCGAACTGATGAATACCGGTTTTGAGCTGGAAAGCAGACGTGCCGGGGGCGAGCGCCTTCAGATCGCTCAGTCCTTTTTCGAGTCCCGCGGCTTTGGTATCAATGCAAGGCCGCCGGGCGATGGACCCGTAGCCTATGCAACCCTTTCGGCCGAAGCTGACGAAGCCGGGGCCGTAGGATCACCAGGCCCCGCTCCCACCACCATACGGCCCCGGGTCCCCTCGCCCATCCATGTCGCAGGTACCGATATCATCGAACGCCCTGCCGCACGTTCATCACCCAATGTCACGGCCTCGTTGAACGGTGCCCCCGCCGCGCCGCGGCAAAGAGCGCCTTCAACCTCTCCAGCGCGCGCCCCCGCCGGCAACTGGTCTGTTCAAGTGGGAGCCTTCAAGGACGAGGGCGTGGCGAGGAACTGGCTTGGCGAGATCAATAGGCGCTTCCGAAGCCAATTCGCAGGCGCAGAGCGAAGCGTTCAAACGGCTGGAGAATGGTATCGATCCAGGTTTACCGGCCTGACAGAAGAGGCTGCCCGCAGTGCCTGCTCCACACTTGCAGCCCGTCGGGTGACATGCGCGGTTATCCGGCCCGACTGATCAAGCCCCTCCGAAGCGACGCGATGGATACCCGTAGCTGGACTAGCGCTTCAAAAGTCTGTCTCTGGCCGCATTGAGATGCGAGGCCAGTCCCGCTGCGCCTCCCTGGTCAGGGTGCACCCTTCCCATCA
>JBFZCB010000261.1:0-2812 GCA_041308165.1 Caulobacterales bacterium | reverse complement strand
CAAGGAATAACCTATTACCCTTGATGGGTGCTTAACCGCCCACAGGGGCCAGGCCGGGGCCGCCTGATTTCAGGTTTGTATCGATGGGTGCGTCTTCTGCATCCGAAGCGGGCACCACGGGCGGGGCCGCCAGACGGTCGATGGCCTCAATGGCGCTGTCCCATGGCAGAGCCCCTCTCGAACTCACCTGAAGGGCATTGCTGGCAGGATCATAGACTTCGATAGCAGCCACCAGGCTTTGGCTTTGCAGACGGCCCATCGCCGAAAGCAGGGAGGCCTGGGCGACGTACGCATTCCTGCGCGCATTGCTCAGGAGGATCTGAGCGTTCCGGAGTTCAAGCTCCTGGTTCAGGACGTCCAGGGTTGTGCGCAGACCGACCTGGGCCTCCTGGCGAACACCTTCTGCGGCCACTGTCGCCGCCCGAACAGCTTCTTCACCGGCCGTCAGGGACGCCCGTGTCGAAATCAGCTGAGCATAGGCCGTGGAGACGCTCTGAAGCACGACGCGGCGTTGACCTTCAATTTCAATCTGGGCTGCATTGGCCAACTCACGGGCCTGAGCGACGCGCGATTGCACCAGCCCACCGGTAAAAAGAGGGATCGAGATTGACGCCCCGCCCTGGAAGGCCGTCCGATCCCGCAGGTTAAAGCCATCAGGGCTCCCCTGTCCTCCGTAGGAGGCCGTCAGCCTTGCCGTTGGCATATACTCGGCCCGGGCGGCAGCGACGCGCTGCTCGGCCGCGACCAGGGCATACTGGGCAGCCCGGATCGCGGGATTCTCAGCCAGCCCCGTGTCCAGCGCTATGTCGAAATCTGTGGGGATGCCCGGCAGTTGAGGCGGAGCAACAAGCGTTGCGGGCGACTGGCCAACGATCGAGGCATAGGCAGCACGGGAAACCGATAGCTGGGCCTGCGCATTGGCCAGATCTGCCTGCGACTGCGCCAGACGGGACTGGGACTGGGCCACATCCGTAAGAGTGATCTCCCCGACTTCAAAGCGGGCGTTGGCCTCGTCGAGCTGGCGGCGCAGGACCGTCAGATTCTCCTGGCGGATCGCAAGGATCTCCATGTCGCGACGGACATCCACATAGGCCTGGATCACAGAGGCCAGAACCTGCTGTTCGACGGCACGAAGATTTTCGCGACCGCTCAGGACATTGGCTTCAGCCACGCCGATGGAATGACTGATACGTCCCCCTGAATAGAGGGTCTGGGAGAGCCCAAACTGCGCCGATCCTATGGACACCTCGACGGTACCACCCGAACCCGGGATATCGATCACTCCATCCCCATTGATGTCAACGCCAGCCGATCCACCGCTTTCCACGCGTGAATAGTTTGCGTTGGCTGAGGCATTTACGGTCGGCCTGAGACCCGATCTGGCCTGGGGAATGGTTTCATCAAGCGCTCTCTGATTGGCTCTTTGAGAAAGCAGGGTCGGGTTGGTGCGGTAGGCCAGCGAGATGGCATCCTGCAGCGTATCGGCCGCAGCAGGCGCTGCGAAGGCGGCACTGATCGCAATCAGGGCAACTGAAGCCAGCACCGACGAACGTATCAACATGGTCTATCCCCTGAAGCCACCGGCACGGCACGCTTCACAACAACTCGAACGCGTAGAGCGCATTCCGCCTACGACACGCCAGTTAAGTTTTTTTCACGCAGATGCCAGCCGCATCCGTCGCCTTCTCATCAACACCCACCCCTGAGGGACAAAAGACCCGCTCGACGCCCCCCTTTGAGGGACTGAGCGCCTTGGCGGGGCCGCCCTGTCTCAAAGGGCAAAAACAGGCGCAGGTGACATTTCCGGCAGCACGGGTGGATGAGAATCAAACAGTTCACGACGCGAAACGCCTTCACGGCCCCGGACATAAAGAACGGCCTTGCCTGCGGGCCCGGACCGTTCGACCACAGCCAGACGGCCGCCGACCTTGAGCGCGGCAATCCAGGCGTCTGGCCGAACCGACACAGCCCCCTCGCTGACAATGATATCCCAATCCGATCCTGTCGGCTCCGCAAACGGGGCGACAACCATTGACACACCCGCCTCAGACAGGGCCTCGCCGGTGACATCGAAGACGGCTAGATCGGATTCCTGGGCCGTCACCTTGACGCCCAACTCAGCCAGAACGGCCGCGGCATAAGGTGCCGCAATGGCCAGAGCGGTCTCCCCCTCTCGCGAATCAACACTCTGGAGCAGCTTGGCCACATCCCTGGCCATCATGAGCCTACGGGATCCTGCAATCTCGAGCTCAACCTCGGCATAGGCCGCATAGGCGCGGTCGGCTGCGCAAAAGCGCTCTCTTGAGACGACCAGAAGGGCGGCCTGAAGGCCTCTGTCCGTCACATCGTTCACCCGCACCTGTGAATCGACCATGACCTTGCGCGCTGCGGCGTTATCCATTGGAAGACTTCCTGAGGCTGGATTCGGAGAAACATAAGCGAATTGTGCGTTGCTTATAGGTCCACGCGTTGCGGGGGACAATCCGATCTGATAGCGAACGCCCCTCGCGATGGTGAGGTAGTCCAAAAGACTACCAACGGCCTGATGGCGGAGTGGTGACGCAGAGGACTGCAAATCCTTGCACCCGGGTTCGATTCCCGGTCAGGCCTCCATCGCGATGGACGGGTTCAGGAAACCTGGTCTCCCGGCCACAGTGGCGCTGAGAACCTCTGGGCCAGAAAGTCCATGAGGGCGGTCACACGGGTCGGGCGGGGACCACCTCCACCAGGTGCGACGAGATGGAGCGATATCTCCGGCAGTGCCCATTCGGGCAACACCACTTCAAGGCGCCCGGCAGCAACTTCCTGCCAG
>JBFZCB010000260.1:0-3071 GCA_041308165.1 Caulobacterales bacterium | reverse complement strand
GCCCAAAGCGACGTGGGCCATGACGACCGTGCTGAAGATGACGAGGTTTAAAGTTCTTGGTCGTTTCTGGTGCGCCAGGGTGATGGAGGAGGGGGTCAGTCCCGGGCCGCCTGCAGTTCGTAGCATCATAGGTGTCAGGCCTCTGAGCCGCCCCCGACCCACCCGGAAACAGATTGCGCGCTCTACCTGTGGCGGGATTTTGTCATCCTAAAGCTTATCTGTGATCACTCGCCGCAGGTGTTGACCGTTAAGATTTACACCTCATTAACCATGATCGCGCACCGTCCCTGCCCATGAGCATTGGGCCGATTCCATCTTCAGGCGGTGTAGAGGCCGCCATCCGGCGAGCGTCGCGCGCTACAGGCGTGGATTTCGACTTTCTGATGAAGACCGCTAGGCGGGAAAGCGCGATGAATCCGGCGGCCCGTGCCCGGACCTCAACGGCCGCGGGCCTGTTCCAGTTTATTGAGCAGACCTGGCTGGCAACCGTCAAACAGTCAGGTCACAAGCACGGATATGGTCAGTATGCTGACCTTATACATCGTGGTGCAGACGGTCGTTGGAGAGTTGAAGGATCAGCGAGGAACGTGGTCATGGATCTCCGGTTTGATCCGCAGGCCGCATCAACCATGGCCGCCGAGCTGACGGCCTCAAACGCGGCCTATCTTCGTGGACGGACGGGTCGTGAGCCCGGTGCGGGTGATCTTTATGCGGCTCACTTTCTTGGGCCTGCGGGTGCAGCCAAGCTGATGGAAGCGATGCAAACGAGACCAGGAGCAAGTGCTCCGGCCCTGTTTCCGCAGGCGGCATCGGCCAACCAGACGATCTTCTACCGCAATGGACGTCCCGCGACGATTGCGGAGGTACACGCCAACCTTCAGCGCTCTGCAGGAGAAGGCGCGCCGGCTTCCGGAGCGGGTTCGAAGGCGGCGGGCTCTGGACCACCCACAGAGGCCGAGCACGCTATGATGATGGCCGCTCGCCTTGATCGGTTGAAGCAAGACCAGACGCTTTTGGCCATGCTGCTCGGTCAGGATGGCCAGGCTTCGAAGACGGGCTTTGGGGGAGCTTTTGGTCCCGGATCCGGAAGCGGCTGAAACCACAGTCGGGACCTCAGGGTAAACCGGGTGTTAAGCAAGATCAGCTGATGATGTCTCTGCGATCACCTTATGTTTTTGCGAGCTGCTCATGACGTCCTTCCGCGCCCGCCTGACCGAGACCGACATCCGAAGGATGATCAAGGCAACGGATGATGATGAGCGGGCCGCCGCAGCCCATAAACTCTGCCGCAGCATGGACCGCAATGCGCTGTCGCCGGAGGAGAGGGCCGCTGCCGAAAAGATTCTTCGGTTGATTGCCCAGGATGCCGCAGAACTGGTGCGTCGTGCGCTGGCTGTTACGCTCAAGTCTTCAGATCTTATTCCGCGTGATGTGGCCCGTCAGCTGGCGGCTGATGTGGACAGCATTGCCCTGCCGATGATCGGCTTTTCTCCCGTCTTTACGGATCAGGATTTGATCGAGATTGTCGAAGCCGGATCGGGCATACGTCAGATTGCCATAGCTTCACGGCCTTTCGTGTCCAGGGATGTGGCTGAGGCCTTGAGCATTGATGGGTGTGAGGAGGCTGTCCGCACCCTTGCATCAAACGACAATGCCGATCTGTCTGAACGGGCCATGAGCCAGTCTCTTGACCGGTTCAGTGATGCACCCGAGATCATCGCGGCCATGGCTTACCGCCGTGTCCTGCCCATGGGCATAACCGAGCGCCTGATTGCTGCGGCCAGCAGTGCCGTACGCGAACATCTCGTATCCCGCCATGCCGTGGCTCCTGAAACGGCCATAAGGCTTGCGACCTATGCCCGTGAACGTGCGACTGTCGATCTGATCGATGAGGCTTCGAACTGTTCGGATCTCGGTGTCTTTGTGGCCCAGCTCAATGTGCGCAAGGCCCTGACCCCCTCACTTCTTCTGCGTGCCCTTGCGCGGGGGCAGATGGCTATGTTCGAGCATGGTCTAGCGGAGCTTGCAAGCGCGCCTCACGAGCGGGCCTGGCTCATGATCCATGACGCGGGTCCTTTGGGGCTTCGTGCCATCTACGACCGTGCCGGCTTGCCGCCGCGCCTGTTCCCAGCCTTCCGGGCCGGTGTGGACACGTGGCGCAACCTGCTTTCCGAGGGCGGTCAGGTAACGGGAGAAGCCTTCCGCCAGCAGATGCTGGAACGCTTCCTTACCCAGCGGCCCAATGCTCCGCGTGATGACCTTGCCTATCTCATGGAGCGCCTGGACCGTTCAGAAGACGCCGTGGCTGAACGCGCCGCGGCCTAGGATCAGTTGTCAGGCCTGAGCTGGGGGGGCGCGCCTGGTGTATGGCGCGTCCTCAAACCTAACCCATATGGCCTAACCCATATGGGCGCGGACTCTCGATTCCAGTGTTTCAGCCAGCATACGGCCTACTGGATGTTCGTCGGTCTTGATCTGATCGCGAACCACGGCCTTGATTGCATCCACATGGGCATCCACCAGAAGCATCGGGGCGCTCGTGCGCTTTGAGGCATCATCAAGTAGCTTGCATAGCGATCCGGCTATGCGCGTTACGAGCGGATACTGGTAGGTCGCACCCAGACCCTTGAGGTCATGTGAGCGGCAATAGAGTGCATCGGCCGTCTCCGTCGTCAGTCCAACGGTACGGATAGCTGTCTGTGCAGCATCGAGTTTGGTGAGTTCATCGTCGAGCCACTGTCCAAACTGTGCCGACATGGCTTCAAGGGCGGCCTCAGCCTTGGCTATGGCATTGGCATCAATGCCGCCAAAGGCCCCACCGACCTTCATGCGAAGCGTGTTGGGTGGACTGAAAACTTGCGCCGAATTCCTCACCAACAACTCCCTCATAGCAGGCTGCTGATACTGAAGCAGGGTGATTAAAGAACGATGACCAGGTTTCGCAGCCGAGGCCGCAGCGTTGCCGGGGCCGCTCTGGAATACCCTTCTAATACGCGGACTTGGTTGGTAATTATGCCTTCGATGCGCCGATACGAGGCTCAGCGCCCTTGACCAGTCTGACAATATTCTCG
>JBFZCB010000259.1:0-8984 GCA_041308165.1 Caulobacterales bacterium | reverse complement strand
GTCCCCCCGAGATGACCATCGGGTACAGAGAGGATGAGGGTTGGATGACTGCCGGTACGCACCGTGCCTGCATCGTCCACCATGCGAAACTCGAACCGGTCCCCATGCTCGTTGGTGATCGCTCCGTCGGTATAACGTCGCACAACCAACGGCCATTCGAACTCTCCATGCACACCGGTCTCGCCCCACGCAGAGGTTCGATCACCTAGGTTCAGTCCTTCTCCTGCAAGGAAGGGTAGATTGGAGCCTGAGATCAGATCCGTGGTGGCCGCACCAGCCTCATAGGCTGGCGTGGACACAATGCTGACGCGTGGAGACTTGGGATCCCCCTCTGCGAAGAAGGAGCCTACCTCCAGATGGCTGCCGGCCGGCACCAGAAAGCCGGGCTTCTGGGCGTCTAGGCGGGTGGCTACAGGGGCCTTGAATACGAGGGCATCGTCCTGGAAATTGACCTCAAGGTGACCGTCCTCGAGCTGTATCTCGACATTGAGCCACGCCCCGGTTGCTATGGGCGTCTGGCGCGTTTCAAGCACAGTCTCGACGCCATCGGTGACCTCGCTGATCAGGATCGTTCCCAGGGCTGCATCAAGCCTGACCAGACCGTGATTGCGGGCATTGGTGTAGCCGAAAACCAGTGCGGCCCGAGGATTCGCGCCTGAAGCCAGCCTGAACCGGGCACCGAACTTGAACTGATCCAGATCCCAGGGTGGAGAAAAGAGAGCGACCAGCGGCGTATTCGTGGCCGCGGCGCGCAGGAACCGGTCTTCCCCCTGCGCAACGACAGTCAGTCCGTTGTCGTCCCCCGACAGGACCCTCCAGCCTGCAAGCGGCTGGCGGCCACCGGCATCTGCGAAATCCCTCTCAAGCTCTCGCTTGGGAAACGGAAAATCAAAAGCTTCCACGGGGGTCCAGGCCCCCTCATTGTGACGATACTGCAGCCTCAGAGACTGGTTTGCGGCCGCCTCGCCTGAGGCTTGGGCCTCAAGCCGCAGGCGAAAAGGCTGGTCCGCATAGACCCTGACCATCTCGCCTGGAGCCAAAGCCGCCCAGCCATTGTCCGCGTTAAGAGGCGCGGAGACGTCCGACCTGACCCGAAACCCTGGCTCTTGTCCTGAGATGATCGCGCCCGCGGCGCTGCCGCCAAATGACACCGCCAGGATGGAGGCCGCAACGGGAAACAGCCTGCGCGTCATGGTCAACCGATCAACCCTCATTGTCGAAGGCGCGTTATCATCGTCAGTTAATCGCACTCAAGGCACAAGTTGATGACAGAGCTTTCGCCCAATCGCTTGTGCAATCCCACCCGAGGTCTTTGCAGACTTTGCCCAGGATGCAGCCCTGCCGTCCAAAAAACCCGGGAAAGGCCTCTGCGGGCTGGTCAACCGCGGCAATTGAAACCAGCGCCTGCCCCTTTCACGGCACAGGCGTTCTGAAGAGGACCGATCAAGCCAATGGCCATTCGATGCGCCCTTCCCGTGGCTCGCTCTAGTCGAAGATGTCGAACAGCGACTTGAGTTTCCTGCGCTTGCCGTATCCCTGCTCACCGTATTCGCCACGCTCGCCATACTCTCCTCGCTCGCCGCGTTCGCCATAGCCACCGCTCCAGGGCTGTGGGCCAGCCTGGGGATGCGCCTGAGGATGTGCTTGAGGATGCGACTGGGAATAGGGCTGTGAGTAGGGCTGTGGCTGCTGGGGCTGCGCAGGCCGAGGCGGTGGTGCCGCATCCTCGGCCGCTGCGACCATCAGCTTTTCAAGTTCGCCACGATCGAGCCAAACGCCCCGGCAAGTCGGGCACATATCGAATTGCACTCCGGAGCGGTCTACGGTCTGCATGGAGGCATTGTCATTGGGGCAAAGTAGAAGCGGCATCGTCGGGTCCCTTATTTGGTCAGAAAGGCGCGATGGCGGAGATTGCAATCGAGCCCGGTTTGAAACGAAGTTGCGTCCGACATCGCGATCACAGCCTCACAGGGCAGCGACAGCCAGAGGGGCCCGGTACGCTCTCTTATCATGGTGTGCGAGACCCTAGCTGGCAAGTGAGCCGCGAAGCCTTCAGCAAGATCGGATCTGAGATGAAAGAACGCAGATGACGTCCTGCCGGGAAGCTCTAGACTGGCTACCCCACAGGAGAGGCCATTGATCATTGCAGATAATGTCCTGAGCCCGGACGAGGTAAGGGCCATACTGACCGGGCTGGATCAGGTCCCGTTCCGCGGAGGAGAGATCACGGCGGGTCCCGCTGCCTCCAAGGTCAAGCACAATGCACAGGCCCGAGGCGATGATCCCGGCGTCATTACCCTTGGCCGACGCGTTAGGCTGGCTCTCGAGATCCATCCGGTGATGCGCCGCCTTGTGCGACCTGTCCGCTGGTCAAGCCTGATATTCTCTCGTTACCAGCCGGGCCAGGCTTATGGTCTGCATGCCGATAATGCTGGGATGGTTGACACTTCAGGTTGGCCCTTGAGGACAGATGTCAGCTTCACCGTATTCCTGTCTGACCCTGACACCTACGAGGGGGGAGCCCTTCTCATTCAGGACCTGTCAGGCGAACGCGAGTTTCGACCGGCCGCTGGGTCGGTCGTCCTCTACCCGACAGGTCTGCTCCACAGGGTCACGCCTGTCTCAGCAGGGACACGAATAGCCTGTGTGGGCTGGGTCCAGAGCCTTGTCCGACGCGCAGACCAGAGGGAAGTCTTGTATGATCTCGAGACCTTGAGGGCCGGTTTGCCAGGCGAAGATACCCTGATCCTGGACAAGAGCATTGGGAATCTGCTGCGCATGTGGGGGGAGGACTGAAGTCTCAGCCACCACAGGCGACCTTAAGGCATAGACCCGTCGCCAGCGCCCTAGGGCTCTCCCGCCTTGGACGCAACATTACGGGCCTGTTCCACCATCTGTGAAACCGCATCCAGTGACACACACCTCTGTACGGGTACGCCACCCGCCACGGGAACCGTTCGTGGTGTCACGGACTGGGGTGTGCGCCCCTCTGCATCGTAGGTAGCCAGAAATTGGCACCCGGTCATGACATCCGTCAAAATGAAGATCCCGGGCTGATCTGTCGGCGTCCGGACCATCTGGGCCCCAGCCATGGCCTGCAGAGCTCCGACCGGGTTCTCGAGGGTCTGGCGTATTTCCTCACTTCGCGCATTGGCCAGCTCAACAGTTTCACGCGCCTCGGCGACCGTGCTCTCGATCTCGCGCAGTGCCGATGTATCGACCGGCTCGCATGCGGCGAGAAGGCCCGCAAGGGCGACAGCAACAGGACCCAGTAACCTCTTCATCCTTGCATCCTAGGACGCATGACACCCTTTAGTCATCTCGGCACTTGGTCACAGCCCTGATGATGCGCGCGCCAGCTGACGAGCAGGCACACAGGCGCGGGACATAGGCCTCGCTAAGTGCGAATGCGCGGCTTTCGTCTAGAGTTTTGGCCTTAGTCTATCGGATGGTCCGCTGACGATCCGGCAATAGTTGTCCAGCGGCTCCCTGCCGGTCACCTGCCCGGTGGGGGTCAAAATCCCCCCACGGGCCTCGCAATCGGCCGTTAGCTTGGCGAGTTCTTCTCGCTGCGTCGGCAACCTGGTCCCTGAAGGGGCGCAGGCTCCCAGAAACGCTCCCACCGCCGTCAGGACGAGCAAGGTTCGGGTTTGTGGTGTCATCATCATAACTCCTGATCGATATCCACGCCCCCTGGATGCGAACAGTTTATGCTCCAGAGCCTTCCGATGCTAGCGCCCTGGCTCTTGAAACCATGAGGTGCGGCCTTGGCTCACTTGCCGAGTGAAGCCCGGGCCGTTAAGCCCGCGGCCATGTTCGGCCTCGCAAACCCCGAGCGCTTCATGCGCTTTACCGGTCCCCTGGTCCCATGGATCTGGACAGTGGCTGGCCTCCTGCTGGCTGCGGGCACCTGGATGTCATTCTCAGCCCCTGAGGACTACCAACAGGCCGATACCGTCAGGATCATGTTCGTTCATGTCCCTGCAGCGTCGCTTGGCCTTTCCATCTATGCCGTACTGGGTGTCTGCAGTTTCCTTTCGCTTGTCTTTCGTCATCCGCTTGCGGATGCCGCCGCACGGGCCGCTGCCTTACCGGGTGCTGCCTATACCGCCCTGGCCCTTGCGACAGGATCGCTATGGGGCCGGCCCATGTGGGGCACATGGTGGGTGTGGGACGCGCGCCTGACGTCCGTTCTGGTCCTTTTTCTCTTCTATCTCGGCTACATGGCCCTTCGCTCGGCCATTGACGACGAGACGCGGGCTGCCCGGGCTGCGGCCGTTCTGGGACTGGTGGGGCTCATCAACCTACCGATCGTGAAGTTCTCGGTGGACTGGTGGAATACCCTGCATCAGCCAGCCTCGCTTCTGCGGGCAGGAGGCACCAGCCTAGATCCTGCCTTCCTGACACCCCTCCTCACCATGATGGCGGCCTATGGTGTCCTGTTCCTGGCGCTCTGGCTCACGGCCATCAGAACCGAGGTGATGAGGCGCAGGATCCTTACACTGCGCGCCCGCGCTGCCTGGGCGGCTTGAGGAGGCGATGATGATTGATCTGGATATGAGCCCCTACAGCGCCTTCGTATGGCCCTCATGGGGCCTGACCGTCCTGGTGCTGGGCGCTCTTGTTGCCCGTGCAACCCTGGATGCACGGCGCCGCCGGCGCGAACTGTCTGAGCTTGAGGCCGACAAGACCGAGGAGCCCTCGTGAAACGCTGGCTTGCTATTCTTCCACTGCTCGTGCTCACGGCACTGGCCGTGCTTTTTGTCGGCTGGTCTCTGCAGCGCGACCCTACCTATTATCCGGATGCCCTTGTGGGTCAGCCTATTCCCGAAACGGTCCTGCCCATTCTGAAGGATGGCGTCCCAGGTCCCCAGAATGTCGACCTGAAGACAGCCGGCGTCGGTCGCCCGATGATCGTCAACATCTTTGCTAGCTGGTGTGCGCCCTGCCGACTTGAGCACCCCCAACTGATGGAGCTTCAGTCGCGAGGCGTGGCTATCGTTGGCATTGCCTACAAGGATGAGCCCGAGGCGACCGCTGCCTTCCTTGAGGAACTGGGTGATCCCTTTGCCATGGTTCTTGTCGACGCTGAGGGACGTGCGGGTCTTGATCTCGGCGTATCCGGTGTCCCTGAAACCTTTGCCGTCGACGCCATGGGCAAGATCGTAGCCAAGCACTCAGGTCCTTTGCTCGAGACTTCAGACGTCGAACGTCTGGTTGCAGCGATGCAGGCGCCGCCCCGCTTACCCCCAACGGCGACCGAGCGATCGCGCTAAGGCTCGATCTCTTGGCTCAGACCTGGGATCAAACCCGGGAATGGGGTCCACGTTAACCTTTTTTCGACAGGTTTCATTAACCCTGTCTTCATGAGCGTCATTCGTCCCGATCTGCCGTCATTTACCCAGGCGACACCCCCCTCTCGTGATGCCGCCTTGCGTGAAGCGCAGGCCGCCTTCTTTCGCGCAGCACTTGATACCCGGGACGCTCCGGTCACACGAAGCCCGGCCCCGGCAAGCGCGTTGGCAAGCTCAACCCCTTCCGTGGCTCGCGCTAGCGCATCAGCAGACAGGACACCGGAAACGACAGGCCCAGCGAGGTCAGCAGCCCTCGCACCAAGGGACACCGGATCGGGCGAGCCAGAGCGCTACCTTCGTCCCGGAAGCTATCTCGACATAAGGATCTGAACCCGGTCCAGCGAAGTCCACAAACGGGCGCAATGCCTCGACCGTGCGCATGACCGCCTAGTCACCCTAATGAAACGGCCCGGATGCTGCTGCATCCGGGCCGGTCTTCACTCATGCTCGCAAAAGCCGCCCTTGCATATGCAAGGCAAGGCAGTTTCTTCCGCCTTGCGAAGGCCTACTGGCAGGCCAGGCACTCATCATAGTCCGTTCGCGCCAGATTGAAGAGATCGGGTTGGTTCGGATCGATCTCCTCTTCGGCCTTTTCACTTGCACCGGCAAATGCAGCCCGCTGCACGGACTTGGAACGAAGATAGTAGAGAGACTTCACACCCCGCTCCCAGGCGGACCAGTGCAGCATGTGCAGGTCCCACTTGTTCACATCACCCGGAATGAAGAGGTTTACGGACTGGGCCTGGCAGATTTCCGGCGACCGGTCAGCAGCCAGTTCGATCACCCAGCGCTGGTCCAGTTCAAAGGCGGTCTTGTAGATCGCTTTTTCATCCTCTGACAGACCATCGAGATGCTGGATGGACCCCTCGTGCTCGAGAATGGAGTTCCAGGTTTCATCTGTATTGATGCCCCTCGAGGCCAGAAGTTCCTCAAGGTAGGGGTTCTTGACGGCAAACGAACCTGACAGGGTCTTGTGAGTATAGATGTTGGCAGGGATCGGCTCGATGCCTGCCGAAGTGCCTCCGCAGATGATCGAAATCGAGGCCGTGGGAGCAATGGCCAGCTTGTGGCTGAAGCGCTCCATCACACCGCGTTCAGCGGCGTCATCACAGGGTCCCTTCTCCTCGGCGAGCAGTCGGCTGGCCTTGTCGGCCTCGCGGCGAAGATGCTTGAACAGCCTCATATTCCAGGACTTGGCCATAGCACTTTCGAAAGCCACGCCCTGGGACTGCAGGAAGGAGTGGAAGCCCATGAGCCCCAGCCCCACAGACCGCTCACGCCGGGCTGAATAGACGGCTGCCTTCATTTCAGGCGGAGCGCGGCGAATGAAATCCTCCAGCACATTGTCGAGGAATCGCATCAGATCCTCGATGAAGCGCGGCTCCTCGCGCCACTCCAGGAACTTCTCGGCATTTACCGAAGACAAGCAGCATACGGCCGTGCGGTCGATCCCAAGGTGATCCCGTCCCGTGTGCAGCATGATCTCCGAACATAGGTTTGACTGTTTAACCTTGAGACCCAGGTCACGCTGGTGCTGGGGCATCTGGCGGTTCACTGTGTCCGAAAAGATCAGATAGGGCTCGCCCGTCTGCATGCGGATGTCCAGGATCTTGGTCCACAGATCGCGCGCATTGACCGTCTTCCTGACTTCGCCGTTCTTGGGCGATTTCAGCTCGAAGGTTGAGCCGGCCTTGACCGCCTCCATGAACTCATCGGTGATGTTGATCCCGTGGTGCAGGTTCAGGGACTTGCGATTGAAGTCACCCGACGTCTTGCGGATCTCTAGAAACTCTTCGATCTCGGGGTGGTAGACGTCCAGATAGACGGCTGCCGATCCGCGCCGCAGGGACCCTTGCGATATGGCCAGCGTCAGCGAGTCCATGACCCGGATGAAGGGAATGATGCCCGAGGTCTGACCTGCGCCCTTGACCTTTTCGCCGATGGAACGGACGCCACCCCAATAGGTGCCGATCCCGCCACCATTGGAAGCCAGCGACACATTCTCGTTCCAGACAGACTGGATGCCTTCCAGCGAATCACCCACCGCGTTCAGGAAGCAAGAAATCGGCAGGCCGCGGGCAGCGCCACCATTCGACAGAACAGGCGTCGAGGGCATGAACCACAGCTTTGACATATAGTCATAAACACGTTGGGCATGTTCATGGTCGTCAGCAAACGCTGTTGCCACGCGCGCAAACATGTCCTGATAGGACTCGTCGGCCAGAAGGTACCGATCCTCGAGCGTCTTTTTTCCAAAATCCGTAAGCAGATCGTCGCGTGTCCGATCCAACTGCAAGGACCTCACCACAGACAGCTGGGGACGCGCGCCTGCATCACCTCGCACCTCACCAGAAAGCGAAGTGAATTCCGTAGTTTTGAACGCCTCTAGGCCAGCCATATCTGTCTTTGTCCTGAACATTAGCGCAAGTGAACCGTTGCGACCGACCACAGCATCTAGTGGTCAAACCGCCCCCTCGGTCCACATATAGGGCGCAGATGGTTGATGAGGCGTCAACGGGCTTGACGATCACTTTCCAACCGAATCGCATTTAAGACAGGGGATGGACTGTGGGCTATTTGCTCTGGAGCCACCCTGGAAGCCCCAGAATCGGTGTGCCAGACCCGTCCGGGCCTTTCAGGGACAGTGATCACGATAGCGTGAATCTGCGGCCTGCAGAATTGCCGGGGTTTGGTTTCCAGCCGCAGTGTCGCGGCCTGGCTGTTGTCGTAGGGACCCCGCCTCTCCGCGCCCCTTGATGCGGACACTTGCAATGATGCTGCATTGCACCCTAAAGCAAGAACGTCATCGGGGAGTAGCCGCCCGCAACCATCCGCGGGGCCCACATCAACACACTTCCTCTCCCGGAGAGGATGGTGCGGGAAGCCCCCTATCGATTTTGACGGCCTGGCCCTGCCCACGACCGTCTGATCGACAGGAGGTACGGCAAGACCGCTGGTTTTCGCAGGGACCTTGCGCGGGGCCCGGCTGCGAAGGCCAATGGTCTGTCCGCTGAGGCCCCCGCGAAGACGTACTATGGAAGCCTTGCTGATATCCATCGGGCTCGTGGCCATCGCCGAGATCGGGGACAAGACGATGCTGCTGGCCCTGGCGCTCGCTGCAGCCTGGCGCAGGCCCGTGCCCATCCTTCTTGGCATCCTGGCAGCCACACTGGCTAATCACGCCTTCGCAGCCTTGGCTGGTACGCTTGCAGCCCAGTATCTGGATGGTCCCTGGATGCGCTGGGTCGTCGGGCTTGCCTTCCTGATCTTTGCTGTCTGGGCTCTCATCCCGGACACTCTGGAAGACGATGCCCCCCAGACGGTCACACGAAGTTTTCTTGGGACCTTCTGGACGACGGCGGCTGCCTTCTTCTTGGTGGAAATGGGCGACAAGACCCAAATCGCGACCGCCGGTCTGGCCATTCGCTTCGAGAACCTGCCGCTGGTCGTGCTGGGTTCGACGCTGGGCATGATGTTGGTGAACGGGCCGGCTGTTCTTCTGGGTCAGGCTGCAGCCGACCGACTGCCCCTGAAGCTTATCCGACTGGGGGCAGCCCTGGCCTTCGTAGCGACCGGAGTATGGGTTCTGCTGTCGCCCTAGCCCGGCTCCACATTCATAGAGCCAAATAG
>JBFZCB010000258.1:0-3580 GCA_041308165.1 Caulobacterales bacterium | reverse complement strand
GAGTTCAGACCGTCGCAATCGGGTCCTCCTGCTAGAAGCAGGCGGCGAGGACAACAATCCCTGGATTCACATCCCGCTAGGCTATGGAAAGCTGTTCAGGGATCCAAAGGTCAACTGGCTTTACACAACAACACCCCAGGGTGGACTGAAAAATCGGATCATCGGCCAGCCACGCGGCAAGGTCCTTGGTGGCTCCAGCTCAATCAATGGCCTTGTCTATATTAGGGGTCACGCCAGGGACTTCGATGAGTGGAGCGCCGAAGGAAATACGGGCTGGAGTTTTGAGGACGTTCTGCCTTTTTTTGTGAAGGCAGAGGATCAGGCGCGGGGTGCAGACGCCTATCACGGTGTGGGCGGACCCCTGCCAGTCTCGGATCAGACGGATACACATCCGCTCTGCGAAGCCTTCATCGATGCAAGCGAGCAGGCAGGACATCCAAGATGTGCTGACTTCAACGGGGCGTCACAGGAAGGTGCGGGCTATTATCAAACGACTTCACGCAGGGGACTTCGTGTCAGCTCAGCTGTCGCCTACCTTCATCCAGTTCGCGCGCGCGCCAACCTGAAGGTCACAACTCGGGCCCAGGCTACGCGGCTTGTTTTCGAAGGCCGAAAGGTCGTCGGGATCGAGGGTCTAAGGGGCAATATGCCTTTCCGGGCAAGCTGCAGATCCGAAGTGATCCTGGCCGCGGGAGCCATAGGTTCACCACACCTTCTTCAGGTTTCCGGCGTCGGGCCTGGAAAGCTGCTCTTTGAGCATCAGATACCCGTAGTTGGCGATCTCGGAGCCGTGGGCGAGCACTTACAGGACCACCTTCAGGTCCGCATGGTCATGAAGAGCACGCGGGATTTCACCCTGAACGATGACATGCGTCATGTTCTGCGAATGGCCCGCATTGCCCTGCAGTTCGCCTTGAACCGGCGAGGCCCACTGACCATTAGCGCGGGTTACGCGGGTGCATTTGTGAAAACCAACCCCAGCCTCGACCGACCCGACAGCCAGATCCATCTCATCAATTTTTCCACGTCCAAGATGGGCGATCGTCTGCATAGGTTTTCCGGCTTTACCGCCTCTGCTTGCCAGTTGCGGCCCGAAAGTCGTGGCAGCTTGCGAATCATCAGTCGTGACCCTTTGACGCCGCCCGCGATCGACCCAAACTACCTCTCTACCGAGCTCGACTGTGCAGCAACCATCGGTGGGCTCAGAACTCTGCGGCATATAATGGGTCAGGCAGCGATGAAGCCGTTGATCGATAGCGAGTTTGAACCTGGCCTAGCCTGCGCCACGGACGAACAACTATTGGACTACTGTCGTGCAACAGCCAGCTCGATCTACCATCCGACCTGCACCGCCAGGATGGGTCCACAGCAAACTGCTGTCGTTGATCCCAGATTGAGGGTTTATGGGCTTCAGGGCCTGAGAATAGCCGACGGCTCAGTGATGCCTTCGGTCCCTTCAGGCAACACCCACGCCGCGATCGTTATGATCGCCGAAAAGGCAGCCCAGATGATCCTGGAAGATGCCTTGAGGTGAAGGGTTAGAGACGGGGGCCCCATGCCGAGCTACACAAAGCTGGAACTCTATATAAACGGAGGGTTCAAAAGCGGCCAAGGCCGACGAACCGAGCCGGTTTTCAATCCAGCCGATGCCTCCGTAATTGGCGAACTTAGCCCCGCAACGCTCATAGACCTTGAGATGGCCTTGGGTGCCGCTGAGACGGCATTTCCAGGTTGGTCATTGATGTCAGCTCTTGATCGATCGGCAATCCTTCGTCGTGCAGCGGAACTCATCCGTACCCGGATTGACTCGATAGCCGTCATCATGACCCTCGAGCAGGGTAAGCCGGTTGCTGAATCCTACGCAGAAGTGAACCATGCGGCTGACGTCATCGACTGGTATGCAGAAGAGGGAAAGCGCATTTACGGACGCCTCGTTCCCAGTCGGGTGCCTGGCGTCAGGATGGCGGTGGCTCAAGAGCCAGTCGGAGTTGTTGCTGCCTTTACACCCTGGAACTTCCCTGCGCTGACCCCGTGCCGAAAAATTGGCGGTGCGCTCGCTGCTGGCTGCACAATCATCTTGAAAGCAGCCGAGGAGGTTCCGGGTACGGCGTTAGAAATTGTACGAGCGTTTCATGATGCAGGCCTGCCAAAAGGCGTGCTGAACCTCGTCTTTGGCGATCCCGAGTTCATTTCTAACACCCTCATCGCCTCCCCCGTAATCCGGAAAGTCTCTTTCACCGGCTCGACCTCAACAGGAAAACATCTGTCACGGCTTTGTGCTGATGATCTGAAGCGCATGACCATGGAGCTCGGCGGGCATGCTCCTGTACTTGTGTTCGACGATGTCGATGTCGAAGCTGTGGCCGAGGCTTCGGCGCGCACAAAATACCGCAATGCAGGCCAGGTGTGCATTTCGCCGACAAGGTTCTTTGTCCATGAAGCTGTGTATGGGCGCTTCATAGATCGGTTTACTCAAGTGGCCCAAGGATTGAGACTCGGCGATGGGTTGATGAGCGGTGTCGACATGGGCCCGCTTATCAATCCGAGACGCATTGAGGCTATGGAGCAACTTGTAGAGGATTTGCGTGACCGGGGGGCGACCATCAATGCCGGTGGCCTTCGCCATGGCAATGTCGGATGGTTCTTCCAACCCACAGTTGCTACCGGCCTAGATGACACGGCAAAGGTGATGGAAGTGGAGCCTTTCGGGCCTATTGCTCCCATTGTTTCCTTCTCTGACGGTGACGCCGTCATTGGCAGAGCCAACGCCCTGCCCTTCGGCCTTGCAGCCTATGCATTTACAGGCTGCGCAAGTCGCATGGTCGAGATAAGTGCCAGACTGCGCTCGGGCATGGTGGGTATCAATACCTTTGCCGTTTCACAGCCGGAAACGCCCTTTGGGGGCAGAGGCCACTCCGGTCATGGCTCCGAGGGGGGAACCGAGGGTCTAACGGCCTATCTGGATACCAAACTCATTGCTGCAGCCTGATGCATAGGTCTGATCCTCAAGAAACTCAGCCTCCTCCCTGCTGACCGGTCATAGTCTGACAGGCTCATTGGCACGCCTGCCCTGGATTCAGAACACGGTCGTTTCAACGTCTCGGGTCTTCCCCAATACCCTGTGCAGGACAACCCGCCAGCCTAGGATCAAGCCCCACGGGCCTGCCTTGAACACTACCCGTCGGATCCGTGACGGCAGAACGCGAAGAATTTGTCATAAGTGAGCAAAGGCGAACCGCGCTGAACGTCAGAACAATCATGGTCCAAACTGCTAATGAGAATCGTTCCTATTCTGTAGCCCAGCTTGGCTTATAGTTCAACTGACATCGAACTGGCTCCCGCTGGCAACCTCTGGTCCGACCCGACATGTCCCTGCAAGGGCGTCTTCGCTTCTTCCCGACGCATGGCCTTCTCATAATTGAGAGCCCTTCTGGGTCTTCCGAAACTTTTTATGTCTGGCCCTCGCCTGGCCCTTTGACTATGCCAGTTGACGCTAGGTCAGCCTTTACCTGCACTAGCGAGGATCAATTGACTGGGCGATCCGCTCAGCCAAAGACACGTCACCCCCTTCAAGGCTGGA
>JBFZCB010000257.1:0-7244 GCA_041308165.1 Caulobacterales bacterium | reverse complement strand
ATGTTGTACCCGGTTCAGCCGCAGCGGTGGCAGGCTTCAAGGCCGGAGACCTTATCCTCGAAGCGAATGGAACCGTTGTTCGCAGAGGTGAGGACGTCATACGGATCGTGACCCTTAATTCGGCAACACCGGTGGATTTCGTTGTGGAGCGGGCGGGTCAGCGCGTGTCGCTGGTAGCCACGCCCGTCAGAACCATTACCGATGATGCGATCGCCGGGCAGGTAAAGGTGGGGCGTATCGGTCTGGAGATGAACTCCAGACGCGATGAGGTGCGTTCCATCCGCTATAATCCGGTTGAGGCTGTGGGGGCTGGGGTCAATCAGGTTGGAGAGGTTCTCTCCACCACGCTCAGCTATCTTGGACGCATATTCACAGGTCGCGAGTCGGGTGACCTACTCAACGGTCCGATCGGCATTGCCAAGGCCGCGGGTGGCATAACCACTCAGGCCACTGCAGGCGAGGCCCCGGCCGGCCTCAAGGCGGCTAACCTTTCACTGATGCTAATACAGTTCGCTGCCATACTTTCGATCGGAATTGGCTTCATCAATCTCATGCCCATTCCGGTCCTGGATGGTGGTCATCTGGTGTTCTACGCTTATGAGGCAGTGGCAAGGCGTCCTGTGGCGGCATGGGTTCAGGAGGCGGGATACCGGGTCGGACTTGCTTTGCTTGCGTGTTTGATGTTGTTCGCGACCTGGAACGACTTGCAAAAGCTCAATCTGTTCAAATTCCTCGGCGGGCTCGTATCGTGAGCCAACGCCAGCCCCCGATGGTTCCCCCGATGACTGTGTGCAAAATGTCCGTTTTTACTTCTGCAGTTGATCGGTGGCGCCGGCCTCTTGCCAGCGCTCTTACACTCGTGATCGCAGCGGGCCTGACAGGCACTGCCTTTGCTCAGAGTGCATCAGGAGGGGTGGGCCAACCGGCTGTTCCAGGTCCGCAGGGACAGATTGCCCCGTCAGCCGCCGCGGCCCAGGCTGCGCAGAATGAGCGCGGGGTCGTCAATCGTATCCTCGTCAGAGGCAGCCAGCGCATCGATCAGACCACGGTGCTGTCTTATCTGCCCATTCAGCCGGGAGATACGGTGGATGCGCCGCTTCTGGACGTTGCGCTTAGGACCCTGACGCGCACCCAGCTTTTTGCCGACGTACAGCTCGGGCTTCAGCCCAATGGTGATCTGGTGATCACCATTGTCGAGAATCCGATCATCAACCAGGTCGTATTTGAAGGGAACAGCGCCCTTAGTCTGAAGAAGCTCACAGATGAAGTGACCCTGGCACCAAGGGGTATCTACACCCGCGCCCGGGTTCAGGAGGACGTGGGCAAGATCATTGAACTCTATCGGCTGTCCGGACGCATATCTGCAACTGTGACCCCAAAGCTGGTTCAACTGGAACAGAACCGTGTTGATGTCGTCTTCGAGATCGATGAGGGACCTGAAACAGGACTACAGGCCATTACTTTCCTGGGGAATTCGGCCTTTTCGGACTCCGAACTGCGTGAAGTCATGGTCACCAAGGAATCGGCCTGGTGGCGACTTTTCAGTTCAAATGACAACTACGACCCCAACCGGCTGGACTACGATCGCGAGCAGCTCAGGAAGTTCTATACGAACCGAGGCTATTATGACTTCCGGATCGTCTCGGCTGTGGCTGAGCTGGTGCCTGATGACAGCGCCTTTGGGATTACGATCACGGTCGACGAAGGCGACCGTTACAACTTCGGTGAGATCAAGGTAGTCACTGAGAACGCTCGTCTTAACCCTGATTTCCTCGAACTGCTCATCCCGATCCAGTCGGGACAACTGTTTGAAAGCGACAAGATCGAGAGCTCTGTAGACGCCCTGACCTTCGCGGCAGGCTCTGCGGGCTATGCCTTCGTTGATATCCGGCCAAGATACGAGTCGAATCCAGAAACCGACACGGTTGATGTCACCTTCAACGTGAGTGAAGGCCAGCGCGTCTATATTGATCGGATCGACATCGTGGGTAACACCCGGACGATCGATCCCGTCGTGCGAAGAGAGTTGATGCTCACAGAAGGGGACGCCTTCAACAGGGCTCTGCTGGAGCGTTCACGCAACAATCTGCGCGCACTCGGCTTCTTCAAGGATGTTGAGATCGAGGAAACTCGAGGATCTGCTCCGGACCGGTCTGTCGTCAATGTCACCGTGACCGAGCAGCCAACGGGAGAGCTTTCGGTTGGGGCCGGCTTCAGCTCGGTCGACAGCTTTGTCGTCAACCTCGGCATTACGGAGCGCAACTTCAGGGGCCGCGGTCAAAACGTGCTGGCACGCGCGGAGTGGGGCTCGCTTCGCCAGAACATAGATTTCCGGTTCACAGAACCGAAGTTTCTCGGCCGAGATCTCGGCGCTGGCTTTGACCTGTTCCATTCGCGCTTTGATTTCCAGCAGGAATCTTCCTTTGACTACCGCTCGACCGGCGCTGGTCTTCGTATCTCCTATCCGATCAACGGCTACACACGATTCAGTGCCCGTTATTTCATCAAGGACGATGAAATCATCGTCCCCACGGGCTTCTGTTCCAATGCCGGCTCTGGATCGCGTGCGCTTTGCGAACAGATCGGCGCATCTTTGAACTCTTCTGCGGGCTATACCCTGGCCATCGACCGGCGAAATGATCCGATCCGGGCCACGCGGGGCTGGACCGGCTCATTCCGACAGGATTTTGCGGGCCTTGGCGGTGATGTCAGTTACGTCAAGACCGAAGCGGACACGATTGTCTACTACGGGATCACGCCACAGTGGATTGTCAGCCTGCAAAGCTCGGTGGGCTATGTGGCGGGCTGGCGAGGTGATGCGGTCCGGATCAATGACCGCTTCTTCAAGGGGGGCAACACCTTCCGCGGTTTTGAGAATGCCGGCATGGGTCCACGTGACCTGCTGACCACGGATGCGTTGGGTGGCAATTTCTATGCGCTCAGCAGCCTGGAACTGACCCTGCCTAACTTCCTTCCTGAACAGTACGGTATCAAAACGTCTCTGTTTGCGGATGTCGGTACGCTGGGCGTATTGGACAACCGCTTCACCTTGACCGGTAACGGAGTACGTGACGCGAATATTGTCGACGACCTTTCACTTCGTGCTGCAGCCGGTATCAGTATCCACTGGAGATCCCCAATGGGGCCGATCCGGTTCGATCTTTCGCAGGTGCTCCGACAGGAAGATTACGACAAAACAGAAACTTTCCGCTTCTCGACATCAACACAGTTCTAGTCCTAACCCCCGGTCCACATGGGCCGCCTGAAAGCTTGATATGAAATCGTTCGTTCTTGGCGCTGTCGCGCTGACCTCACTTCTGGCCACCACAGCTATTGCCCAGACTGCACCTGCCGGCTCGCCCCAGATCAATGCGGGTCCTGCAATCCCGGGCGTCTGTGTGTTTTTCAACCAGCAACTCCTGGCCCAGTCGACGGCAGGCCTCTCGGTTCAGTCACGCATGCGCGAACTGGCACTCGAAGTTGACGGTGAACTCCAGCCCTACGCCGCTGCGCTCCAGCGCGACGCCCAGGAGCTTCAGGCTGGCCAGAGCACCATCCCGGCTGACCAGTTGCAGTCGCGCCGCGCCGCCCTTCAGCAGCGCGCCCAGGAAGCACAGCAGCTTGAAGAGACCCGCACAGCGGAACTTCGATACACCCTCAATGCCCAACGTGAGGCTATATCCCAGGCCGTGGAACCCATCTTGGTGACCATCTACCAGGAGCGGGGTTGCGGGATCCTCATCGACCGTGAAAGTGTGTTCGTAATGAACCCGGCCATGGATATCACCCCGTCTGTTATTGAGCGGCTCAACACGGCTCTGCCGTCCTTGAGCTTCAATCGTCTGCCTGTTCCGGTTCAGATTCCACAGCAGTAATAGCTGGGCCCTGCAAGGCAGGCCCATCAGGATAGGGAGCCGGGTGCATGGCCCTGCCGGACGCCCGTTTTTTCAAGACGCTGACACCGATTTCGGTCGCTGATCTGGTTGGCCGGGTCGGTGGTCAGCTCGTCAGGGGTGGGGAGTGTATCATCTCCCACGTCGCGCCTCTGGCCAGTGCCGGGGCGGGCTCGATCGCCTATCTGTCTGACCGCAGGTTCAACAAAGCCCTGTCAGAAACCCGTGCAGACTGTGTGATTGTTCCAGAGGCCGCCGTTTCACTGGTTCCCGAACAGTGTGCGGTCATCCTGTCCCCTCAGGCCCAGGCGGTCTGGGCGGGTGCATCAGGGCTCCTGCATGTGCCACTGCGTATCGATAGTCAGGAGCCTTTGGCCCAGGCCTGTGAAGACGACACTGTGATCCTGGAACCCGGGGTCGTTCTGGGTCAGGGCGTACGGATAGGACGTGGATCCCGCATTGGTGCCAATACGGTTATCGGTCCAGGGGTGCAGATTGGTCGAGAATGCCAGATCGGGGCCAATGTAGCGATCGCCTGCGCCCTGATCGGAGACCGTGTAAAGCTCTACGCAGGGGCTCGGATCGGTGAAGCCGGATTTGGAGCCGCGTTCTCGAGTGCCGGTCCGGTGGACGTTCCCCAGCTTGGTCGCGTGATCATACAGGATGGCGTGACGGTCGGTGCCAATACCTGTATCGACCGTGGTGCCTATGACGATACGGTCATCGGGGAGAACTCCAAGATCGATAATCTCGTCATGATTGCCCATAATTGTGTGATCGGGCGGAACAATCTGATGGCCGCCCATACCGGGATTTCAGGATCAGTAACGACCGGTGACAATGTCATGTTCGGCGGGCAGGCTGGGGTCGGTGATCACATAGACATCGGAGAGGGAGCCAGGGTCGCGGGCGGTGCCGGCGTATTGGCTGACATCCCACCGGGAGAAACCTGGTCAGGCTATCCAGCCAAGCCCCTCCGTCAGTCCTTGCGCGAAGCGGTCTGGCTCGCCAAACAGGTATCCCCAAGGTCGCGCTCATAGGCGCCAGGATTTGAAAGGCCGCGATGAGTGAGACTGCTGATACCCGCGTAGACTATGCTGAGGTCATGCGGCGTCTGCCGCACCGATATCCATTTTTGCTTGTTGATAAGGCCGAAGACTTCGTTGCCTCGACCTCTATTACCGGCATCAAGAATGTCACCCACAATGAACCGTTTTTCCCGGGTCATTTCCCGATAGATCCCGTCATGCCGGGTGTCCTCATTGTCGAGGCCATGGCCCAGACCGGTGCCCTGCTGATGTCCAAAAGCCTGGACGTGGCAGTGGAGGGCAAGGTTATCATGTTCATGTCCATTGACGGGGTCCGGTTCAGAAAGCCGGCTCGACCTGGCGATCAGCTTCGTATGAAGGTCGTTGTCACCAGGCAGAGAGGCGACATTTTCAAGTTCCGCGGTGAAACCTTTATTGATGAAAAGCTGGCAGCCGAGGCCGAGTTCGCGGCCATGGTCGTCACCGTCGACGCGCCGGTAAGCTGATGGCGGTCATCCATCCAACAGCTATTGTCGACCCCTCGGCCGTGCTGGCAGATGACGTGATCATCGGGCCATGGAGTACCGTGGGGCCAGGAGTGGTTCTGGATGCTGGCGTCATGCTTGTCAGCCACGTGGTGGTGCAACAGGACACATCCGTAGGCGCTCGAACCGTCATTCATCCTTTCGCCGTCATTGGTGGCGACCCCCAGCATACGGGCTACAGGGGCGAAAGAGTTCGGCTGGAAATCGGGTGCGATAATGCGATCCGTGAGCATTGTACGTTCAATCGCGGGACACCCCAGGGGCATGGGCTGACGCGGGTCGGTTCAAACGGTCTCTTCATGACCGGGGCGCATATCGGCCATGATGCGGTCGTGGGAGACAACGTCGTCATGGCCAACAGTGCCACCCTGGGCGGACATGCGCGGATCGGCGACAAGGTTTTTCTTGGGGGGCTCAGTGCCGTCCATCAGTTCGGACGGGTTGGACAGGGGGCGATGGTCGGGGGATTGGCGGCTGTAACCCGTGATGTCATTCCCTATGGGTCGGTCTGGGGGAACCATGCCCGCCTGCAGGGCCTTAACCTGGTCGGGCTCAAGCGAAAGGGTTATGGCAGGGAAATGATACGGCGCTTGCACGCGGCATGGCGGGTCCTGTTTGAGGGAAGCGGCACTTTCGCCGACCGTGTCGATGCTGTTGATCGAGAGCATTCTGATCTGCCGGAAGTTGCGGAGATCATTGCCTTCATCCGCGAGGACTCAAAGCGCCCACTTTGTCTGCCAGGCGAGTGATGTCTGCCAAGCTGGCCCTGATAGCTGGTGGTGGGGATCTGCCGGTTTCGATAGCTGAGCGATGTGACGCTGAGCGGCGGGCACTTTATGTGGTCCGTCTTGCCGGCTTTGCAGACCCCAGGATGGCGCGTTGGGATGGTGCCGATTTCGGGATGGCCCAGATCGGTGCAATATTGAAAGCCATGAAGGCGGCAGGCTGCCAGTCCGTATGTCTGGCCGGCAACGTCAGTCGGCCGGATTTCAGGAGCCTGAAACCCGATTTCAAGGGCGCTTCTCTTCTGCCGGGGATCGTGAAGGCGGCAAGTCAGGGAGATGACGCCCTGCTGCGCAAGATCCTGGCCGTCTTTGAGGCTGAGGGTTTCACCATAGAGGGAGCCGACAACATCCTTGGAGGGGAAACGCTTTGCGCCGGTCCACTCGGCAGCCTGACCCCTTCGCCTGAACAGCTCGGCGACCTGAAGAAGGCGCTTCATGTTGCTGTAAAGTCCGGCGAACTGGATGTCGGGCAGGGGGCTGTTGTGTGCGAAGGGCTGGTCCTGGCTGTTGAGGCCCAGGAAGGCACAGATGCCATGCTCCAGAGGGTGGCGGCCTTGCCTCAAGCCCTGCGTGGCCGGCCCGGTAGCCTGAAAGGGGCCTTGGGCAAGGCTCCAAAGCCAATCCAGGATCTCAGGGTGGATATGCCTGTGATCGGTACCAGGACGATTGAGCTAGCCGCTGCTGCCGGGTTGGCGGGCGTTGGCGGGCTTTCGGGTCAGATGATTGTTATGGACCGTTCTTCTGTGGTCGAGACGGCCAATAGGCTCGGTCTTTTCGTTTGGGGCGAGTGATCATGAGCGCTCCTCTCAAGATCATGCTCGTGGCAGCTGAAGCGTCTGGCGACGCTCTTGGGGCCAGTCTCATCGAGGCACTGCGCAAGGCCGGAGGCGAGGATCTGGTCTTCCTGGGTGTGGGTGGGCCAAAGATGGCAGCCCAGGGCGTTGTCAGTCCCTTTGATATTGCCCAGTTGTCCATTCTGGGCTGGCTTGAGGG
>JBFZCB010000256.1:0-7101 GCA_041308165.1 Caulobacterales bacterium | reverse complement strand
GCCGCTGTGTGTCCAGCGGCAACCGTCGGGGCATAGAGCTTCCAGTCCCGGATTTCAGCCGCCCCCGGGTCGGGCAGGATCAGTACGTCGGTTTCCGCCCGGGAACGTTTGAGTTCGGCGTCTGTCGTGATGGTTGCCGAGCGCATCAGGATGGAAACGATCGGCGGACCGGCCTTCCAGGCTCCAGAAACGATCCAGCGCCACCACGATGGCGGATTTTCAAGTGCGGATGGATCCACGCCCCGGACCTGAGACATGTCAGAGCCAATGGTGGGACCGGCATTGAGCTGGCGCATCACATCCGTAGGGAAGTTCTTGACCACGGCTCCATCCACGAGGACCTGCCCGTTCATGACAACGGGCGGCATCACCCCCGGCAAGGCGATTGAGGCCCGCATCGCTCTTCTGAGAAGCCCCCTTCGATGGACCTCCAGCCGACCGGTGGTAAGATTCGACGAGACCGCAAAAAAGGGGCGGGACATGTCGGCGATTTCGGTTTCGCCGTAAGCTTCATAGAGCAGCTTTGCGACCTTGCCTGCGCGCGTCATGGCGACAATCGGAACCGCAATGTCAGACAGTGGATCGGACTTGACGAATGCCGTCCGGATCCTCTCGTCCAGTTCTGCATCGCTCCAGTTCAATGCCGGTCCCGCTGCGATCACAGCCCCCATGGAGGCACCACCGAGAAAGTCCAAAGGGACCTTCAGCTCGTTTAGGGCGCGCACGACCCCGATATGAGCATAGGCCCGAGCCCCTCCGCCTGAGAGCACAAGCCCTACGGCTGTACCTGTAATGATCCGGGCTATACGAGACGAATCTTCGGCATTGGCCTCGCGGACATGAAACCAGCGCCCGGGGTCCACAGCATCGAGCCAGACACTGGTATTGGCCGGCTTGGCCATTCGGCTGTCACGTAAAAGGATGAGGTCCGTGAACTGGTGGCTGATACCCTCCAGGCTACGCGAAGGGATCACGCCAGGAGGCGCATGAAGGGCGTCGCCGACAACAAACAGTCTGTCGACCTGACGGGCGCAGAGGCCAGCCCAGGCCGGCTGGTCGACCTCGGCGACATAGAGGACATAGTCATGACTGTCCTCGACCCTGGAGAACCACTCGGAAGCCGAGCGGAGGGCTGTCTCATCTATGACCTGGCAGCTGTATCCCTGGTCGATGATGGCACCCGCCACCCGTTCGACGAAGGCCCGGATCGGCCGGTTGCGCGCAGCGACAAAGCCAAAGACCGTAGGTTCGCCTGCACCCCCTGTGGTCTGGTCCCTGGCGCGCCTTAGCATGAGACGCGCCAGATGAATCATCACATCCGGCTCGGTGCGGACCACGTCAAAGAAAGCCTCACGCGGCAGGGCCAGAATCTCGGAGTCCCGCAGGGCAACAACATCAGCCGAATGGGCCGTTCCGGCGATCAGTGCCATCTCGCCAACGGGTTCACCGGGCCGTACCACACCCAGGAACTGGGATGGCTGTCCCTCAACGCGCTGAAACACACCCAGCCGGCCCGATCGAAGGAGATAAAGGCTGTCGGCCTCATTGCCGGCCGAGAACAGGGGCTCGCCGCCCGTCAGGGCAAACCAGCTGGCCTGATGGGCGCGCTGATCAAAGACACGCGAAAGCGCTGCCTCGAGAGTATCTGATCGGGGCGAGGCTCCGCGTTTTGCCATGGGCCAATCATCCCGATTTTCGTGACAAAGGATAGTGGCACCCCTGGCTCGCAAATGCGCAGCATTTCTTCACATCCTGTTACAGCGGCTCTCGCATTCGGCCTCGCAGCGCGTTAGTCAGTGCGCACGAGCGGGATTAACCCGCCGATAGCGACGGCCAACTCAGGGGTTACAGATGAGCAAGTGGGTGTACGGCTTCGGCGGAGGTTCAGCCGACGGCGATGCTTCGATGAAGAATCTCCTCGGCGGCAAGGGTGCCAACCTGGCGGAGATGTCGTCTCTGGGCCTGCCGGTGCCCCCTGGCTTCACCATCACAACTGAGGCCTGTGTCCACTACTATTCCAACGGCCAGGCCTATCCTGAAGCGCTTGCAGGGCAGGTTGGCGAGGGACTGAAGGCGGTCGAGGCCGTCGTCGGCAAGACTTTTGGAGATCCCTCCAATCCTCTGCTCGTTTCGGTACGCTCGGGAGCCAGGGCGTCAATGCCCGGCATGATGGACACGGTTCTCAACCTGGGCCTCAATGATCAGACGGTTGAAGGTCTTGCCGCACTGTCCGGTGACCGGCGCTTTGCCTTTGATTCCTATCGTCGCTTCATCACCATGTATTCGAACGTGGTCCTGGGGCTTGGTCATGACCAGTTCGAGGAGGTTCTTGACGATCACAAGGACCGTCTCGGTGTTACGATCGATACCGACCTGTCTGCTGACGACTGGGAAAAGGTCGTGGCCGACTACAAGTCTGTCGTCGAACGTGAGCTTGGACATCCCTTTCCCCAGGAGCCGCAGGATCAGCTCTGGGGTGCGGTCTCTGCAGTGTTTGCAAGCTGGATGAACGATCGCGCCAAGTTCTATCGTCGAATGCATGACATCCCCGAAAGCTGGGGCACAGCCGTCAACATCCAGTCCATGGTCTTTGGTAACATGGGCGAGACCTCGGCTACGGGTGTCGCCTTCACGCGCAATCCGTCGACCGGAGAAGCCAAGCTCTATGGCGAGTTCCTCATCAATGCCCAGGGCGAGGATGTCGTGGCCGGCATCCGGACGCCTCAGTCACTGACACGGGCCGGACGCGAGGAAATGGGTGAGAAGGCTCTCTCAATGGAAGAGGCCATGCCCGTAGTCTTTGCAGAGTTTGTGGAGGTCGTTGGCAAGCTGGAAAGCCATTATCGCGACATGCAGGACATTGAGTTCACAGTCGAGCAGGGCCGGCTGTGGATGCTTCAGACCCGCAATGGCAAGCGGACGGCCAAGTCGGCCCTCAAGGTAGCCGTGGACCTGGCGTCCGAGGGGGTGATTACCGAGCACGAGGCGATTTTGCGTGTTGAACCCGCCGCGCTTGACCAACTCCTGCATCCGACGCTCGATCCGAATGCAGCGCGCACTGTGGTGGCCCAAGGCTTGCCAGCCTCTCCGGGAGCCGCGACCGGCAAGATCGTGTTTGATGCCGACGAGGCCGAGCGCATGAACCAGCTTGGCGATGCCGTCATTCTGGTCCGTGAGGAGACCTCGCCGGAGGACATCCACGGCATGCATGCTGCACGCGGCATCGTGACCGCCAGGGGCGGCGTGACCAGCCATGCCGCCGTTGTCGCAAGGGGTATGGGACGGCCTTGCGTGTCCGGTGCGGGCGAGATCCATATTGACGAGAAGGGCCGCACGTTCACCGTTCGCGGCAGGACCTTCAAGGCCGGCGAAATCATCACGATCGACGGCTCCAAGGGTGAGGTCCTCGATGGGGCCGTGGCCATGATCGAGCCAGAACTGACGGGTGATTTCCAGACCCTGATGGCCTGGGCTGATGGCGTTCGCCGTCTGAAGGTGAGGGCCAATGCGGAAACCCCGCTTGATGCCCGTACGGCCAGAGGCTTTGGTGCCGAGGGGATCGGACTTTGCCGTACTGAGCATATGTTCTTTGATGAGGCGCGCATCGCGGCGGTTCGGGAGATGATCCTCGCCGACGATGAGAAAGGGCGCCGCACGGCCCTGGCCAAGATCGAGCCCTTCCAGAAGTCCGACTTTGTCGAGCTGTTCACGATCATGGCCGGCCTGCCGGTTACCGTGCGCCTGCTTGATCCCCCCCTGCACGAGTTTATCCCGCACTCGGATGAGGACATCGACCTGCTCGCTGCGACATCGGGCATAGATGCAGCCAAGCTCAAGCGAAGAGCCAAGGAACTGCACGAAACCAACCCCATGCTTGGACACCGGGGCTGCAGGCTGGGCGTAGCCTATCCGGAAATCTACGAGATGCAGGTCCGTGCCATTCTGGAAGCGGCGCTCGAGGTCAAAAAGACGGCCGAGCAAGCCCCGATACCCGAGATCATGCATCCCCTGGTCGCCATGGGCCTTGAGATGAAATACCTGAGGGAACTTACCGACCGGGTGGCCACTGACGTCTTTGCCAAGGCTGGAGACAGCGTGGACTACCTTGTTGGTACAATGATCGAGCTTCCCAGAGCGGCCCTGCGTGCGGGCGATCTGGCCAGGTATGCGGAGTTCTTCTCTTTCGGTACCAATGATCTGACGCAGACGACCTTTGGCATCTCCAGAGATGATTCCGGTCGATTCCTGCAGGCCTATATGGACAAGGGCATCTTTGAGACCGATCCCTTCGTCCGGCTTGATCAGGAGGGCGTCGGGGACCTGATCCGCATCGCAGCCGAACGTGGCAGTGCACAGCGCGCGGATATCAAGATGGGCATCTGCGGCGAACATGGTGGCGATCCAGCCTCCATCGCTTTTTGTGAACAGGTCGGGCTGAGCTATGTCAGCTGCTCGCCCTACCGTGTTCCGATTGCCCGTCTGGCCGCGGCTCAGGCAGCCTTGGTGGCTGCCGGCGGCGCGGCCCGCGAAAAGGACCGCTAGGCAGCCCAGGCGCTTTTTGCGGGCGACTATGGGCGACAGGCTTGAGGGAACGGAGGGTCCACGCGACTGGGCCGTTGATGTTGTTGTTTGGTGTCACTAGGGGTCAAGGCCTTGCTAGGAAACCTCACATGATCCCTCACAGACCCCAGACCGTCGCGGTCATCGGTCCGGGTGCTGTCGGCGGTACTGTTGCCGCTTGGCTGACGCAAAGCCGGGGTGTGGCCTCGGTGACCCTTTGTGTTCGCTCACCGCTCGAGCGGCTTGTCGTCGAGATACCCGGCGGCTCAGTTCTGGAGGCCTGTCCTGTGGTCGTGACGGACCCTGCGGCCGTTTCAGGCGCGGTTGACTGGGTGCTGGTGGCCACCAAGGCCTATGATGCCCCGTCGGCTTCACCTTGGCTTGCCGCTCTGGTCGGGCCGCAGACGAGAGTGGCCATCCTTCAGAATGGCGTCGAACATGTCGAGCGGTTCACACCCTGGGTCGCGTCCGATCGTATCGTTCCGGTCATTGTCGATATCCCTGCCGAGCGATCCGCCCCGGGACGTATCCAGCAAAGACGGACGGGAACGCTTGTGGTGCCTTCGGGGACTGCGGGGCAATCCTTTGTGGACCTGTTTTGCGAGAGTGCGATCAAGGCCTCGACGACCGACGATTTTCTGACAGTCGCCTGGACCAAGCTGGCCCTGAACTGCGCGGGTGCTGTCTGTGCGCTGACAGGTCAGCCCGCAGGGGTGGTGGCTGCGCCGGGTATTGCGGACCTCATGCGTACGCTTGTGACTGAGTGCCTGCGGGTCGGGCGGTCGGTTGGGGCCAGGCTGGACGCGGACCTGCCCGATCACGTGGTTCAACAGGCCCAGATGTCGCCACCGGATTCGGTAAACTCACTGCTTGGCGACCGTCTTGCGGGGCGACCCATGGAGTGGGACGCCCGAAACGGGGTCATCGTCCGCCTGGGAGCCCAAAACGGCATCGAAACCCCCGCCAATGCCATGGTCTGCACCTTGCTATCGGCCATGAGGTGGAAACAGGACAACGGGTCTGCCCCGGAGGGCTTGGGGACACCGGGCCCTCGATAACCGGATCGGTATAGACCTTGCTCACCGCCTTCACGGCGCTCGGTGATCGCCCGAAAAACCAGACGGCCCTGCAAAAGCTCCGCTACGCCCAAAACATCCGCCCTCTCGGTTGATGCAGTCCTCGCCATCCTCACACAAAGGGGCCGCATGGCTAAAGTCGCCGAACTCGAAGCCTTTTCGGCTCTGATATCGGTATCGGCTGCTTTTTCGGATTCTAACCTTTGTGGGCCACCAGTTCCGATTGGAGGTGGGCCACCGGTCCGACTTCAGGTCCGCAACGTCAGACCGGATCCGCAATGAGGGCCCAGCGCATTGAGCCCTCTCCAAAGGGTCGCGCAAACCAGTCACTATAGCTTTCAAAGGCCTCAACAACCGCCTGACGCAGATCGTTGGACACAGGCTCGCCACGGCTGCGCTTCATGGCCGCGACACAATCAATGACGACATTCTGATGAGCCGAGCCGCCGAGCCGTTTGAGTACAAGCGCGACGTCGAGCGCGAGCGCTTCCAGGAAAGTGAGGGCGCTGGTGCCCGAAGGCTCGATCTGGGTGATTGCCATTGCGAAGGCCTCTGCGTTTCGCTCTTCGTTGTTAATAAAAAAGCAAACTTGATGACCGGACGCAAGCATGGCGGGCCGCAAGGGGCGAAAACCCTAGAAAAATGCCTTGCCTTTCGGCCTCCTTTGGATTGGCTTCACGCTCCTGGTCGGGCTCGCTCCGTCCCAGGCGCAGGCCCGATCGGGCATCCGAGGGGATTTCTGTATCCAACGCCCTGCCGCGGTGTCCCCACCGACCCCTGTGAGCGGGCGAACCGCAATAGCCGTCCTGGCCCCGGAGCCTGCCTGGGCGATGGATCAAGACCGCTTGCGGACAAAAACCGTACCGGCCGAGTACCCGGCTCCGAACGAACAGATCAGACCCGTCTCGCCCGCTTCGAACCCGGTATTGTGCAGATGGAAGGCTATGATGGAACCGGCAGAAGAGGTGTTGGCGTATCGATCGAGTACGATGACGTTTTCATCGGATGCAGGCTCTCGCCCCAGGACCTTGCGCCCAATCATGACGTTCATGTTGATATTGGCCTGGTGTAGCCAGAGCCGCTTGAGTTGGGCGGGATCTATGGAAAGGTCCCGGGCATGATTGATGATCATGTCCGAGACCATGGGCACGACTTCCTTGAACACCTTGCGACCCTGCTGGATGAACAGCTTGTCAGGGGCTCCAATACCCTCTGGGGCGGCATTGTTCAGGAAGCCAAAGTTGTTTCTGATATTGTTCGAAAAGCTGGTCTGCAGACGGGTGCCCAGAACGTCCCAGCCTCGTTCGCCATTGGCATAGGTACCCGCCTGGTCCTCGGCCTCGAGGATCACCGCCGTGCAGACATCGCCAAAGATGAAGTGGCTGTCCCTGTCGGTGAAGTTCAGGTGCGCCGAACAGACTTCCGGATTGACCATCAGAACGGCCTTGACCGAGCCGGAGGCGAT
>JBFZCB010000255.1:0-18921 GCA_041308165.1 Caulobacterales bacterium | reverse complement strand
GAAATAGGGCATGACGAAAAGAGCCACGGCTGCAGGCAGGGTGAAGGCCATGGCCAGGTTGAAGCCATCATCCAGGGTGCGCCGGCCTGTCTCCTCATCACCGGCCACGAAGGCGCGGGTCAGTCTGGGCACCAACGCCAGGCCGATCGCCACCCCGACCAGTCCCAGCGGCAACTGGTACAGTCGGTCAGCATTGTAGAGGACCGAGCGCGCGCCTTCGTCAGAACCGGTCAGGACCTGGGAGACGACGGAGTTGATCTGCATGGCCCCGCCAGCAAGGGCCCCCGGAACCGCCAGGGTCAGGGTGTGTTTGACGCCTGGTGACAGTCTTGGCAGTCCAAGATTCACACGAACGCCAAGGCGTTTCACACCCCACCAGAGCAGGCCCGCCTGGATCACACCGGAAACGGTCACAGCGGTACTGGTGGCCAGAAGGATGGTGGATGGATCGGCCTCAAGGAACCGCCCCCCCAGGAGGGGCACCAGGGTGCAGAGATTGAGGAAGACCGGAACCGCTGCGGACAGGGCAAAACGGCCGCCCGTATTCAGGACCCCGGACAGGAGCGAGGCGATCGTCATACAGGCCAGGTAGGGCATGGCCAGCTGGGTAGCGATCACGGCTACGCGCATGATCTCAGCGTCGTCACGCCATGCCGACAGAAGCCAGGGCATGATCCAGGGCATCGCAATTTGCATCAGGATGCAGAAGGCTGCGACGACAGCAAAGATGAAGCTGACAGCCTCCGAAGCTGTAACGGCGGCCGCCGCCTCGCCATCGCGGGCCCGGGCTGCGCCATAGACCGGAACAAAGGCCTGGGCGAAGGCCCCTTCAGCAAAAAGGCGCCTGAACAGATTGGGCAGCATCAGCGCGGTGGCCCAGGCGTCCATCAAGGCGCCCTGGCCGAAGTTGGCCGACAGGGCCAGGTCGCGGGCAAAGCCGAGCACGCGGCTGCCCAGTGTCAGACTGGACTGGACCAGGGTATTGCGTGCCAAGCTCATGAAGACAGTCTCGGAAAAGATCGGTACCGACAGCGGCTTGCGCCCTTCGGAAGCCATCTTGGATGTAGAATCAAAACCCCGATGGGCGAAGCGGATTCATCGATTTGCAGGCTTGGCTTTTCGCGCAGCGCTTCCGAGCTCGGATACATCGCGGGCGCTCGCCCGGGCCGCAATGATGCGTCGGCCCGAGGCTGCAGGTTCGGGTGTCCGGTTCAGAACGGCCTCCAGAGCGGCATGAATGTCATCGATCAGGAGGTCGGACAGGTCCTTTCGGCCATGAACATCGGTGACATAGAAACTGTCTACGGCCCGTTCGCCAAAACTAGCGACGTGGGCCGAGCGAATGGACAGGCCATGGTCCGAAAGCGTTAGGGCGAGCTCGGCCAGTAGACCGGGCCTGTCAGCGCCGGAGACCTCGATGATGACGGCATCGGCGCTGGCCGCGGAATCGATCATCACTACAGGGCGGACATCAAAAACAGCCCTTCGTGCTGAGGCGGCTACCGGTTCAAGCGCAACCGGAGGCGCATCCCCTCGCGCCGCGCGCTGAAGGGCCTTGATCAGGCTGGTGAGACGCCGCGGTTCGGCCCGGCCATAGGGCTGGCCTGCACCGTCCTGGATCTGGAAGACGTCAAGGGCCATGCCATCAGCGGTCGTGGCGACCCGTGCCCCGGTCACGTCGGCGCCAGCTACCGCCAGGGCTGCGGCGAGATCGGCAAACAGCATCGGCCGATCAGGCGCCGCAAGGGCAATGGCTGTAACCGCCTCTCCCTCGCCCGAGAGCGTCCGGGCCTCGGCTGCGGCTCCCGAGGCCTTGGCCCGCGCCACTAGGTCTGCATGATCGGCTATGGGATCGGCAGCCTGCATGTCCTCGCCGCGGAACACCCCTTCGACACGAGCATAGAGGGTGCGCATCAGCTGTCCCTTCCAGCTGTTCCAGACACCGGGTCCAACAGCGCGGATATCTGCAACCGTTAGGACCAGCAGAAGACGCAGACGCTCCGGATCACCAACCAGTTCGGCAAAGTCGCGAACCGTGCCCGGGTCAGAGACATCGCGTTTCTGAGCATAGTCAGAAAGGGCCAGGTGATGCCGCACCAGCCAGACCACGAGCTCGATGCGGCGCGGATCGACTCCCAGTCGCTCGCAGGCCCGGCGGGCTGCGATCGCTCCGTCCTCAAGCTGGCCGCGTTCGCCCCCCTTGCCGACATCATGCAGTAGCATGGCCAGCATGAGGGCGTCGGGATCTGCAATCAGGTGGATGACTTCCGTGGCCAGGGGGTGATCCTCGAGCAGCTTGCCGCGTGCGATATCATTGAGGATCCCGATGGCGACCAGGCTGTGCTCGTCCACGGTGTAGGCATGGTACATGTTGAACTGGGTCTGGCCGACAATGCGGCCCCATTCCGGCAGAAAGCGTCCCAGAAGCCCGGTCTCATTCATGATGGTCAGGGTGCGATAGGGCCTAGAGCCATGTGCGAGCACATTGAGGAAGGCGGCTGCTGCCCGGGGATCCCGTCGCAGACGTGTCGTTACCAGTCCCAATGAGCGCATGACGGCTGAAAAGGCATCGGGGTGTAGATCCAGATCATGCCTGTCAGCCAGCACAAAAAGGGTCAGCAGCCGGACAGGATCTTCCTGGAAGACATCAGGGCCTGTTACCGAAATGCGGCCGCCTTCGGCAACGAAGGCCGGATCTCCCAGATCTCGCCGCCGACTGGACCGGAAAAGGCGCGATAGACCCTGCGGCTTTTTCTGCTGGCGCGCTTCCAGGGTCGTGCTGACAGCCCGGGTCAGGGCACCGACGTCGCGGGCCACAAGGAAATAGCGTCGCATGAAGCGTTCAACCGCGGGCTCGTCGCCCCGGCCCCGCCAGCCCATCTTGCGGGCGACCTCGGGTTGAAGGTCAAAGGTCAGCTTTTCCTCGGCCCGCCCGGCCGTCAGGTGCAGATGCGCCCTGACCCGCCAAAGGAAGTCAAAGGCCACTTCGAATGTACGACGCTCACGGGCCGTCAGTATATCGTCAAGGACGCGCGCGCCCAGGGGGCTTTCGGGTGCCAGGGAGCGCGCGATCCAGAAGAGGGTGTTGAGATCGCGCAACCCGCCCTTTCCATCCTTGATGTTGGGTTCCACCCGGTAGCGACTGGCACCTGATTTCTGATGCCGGGTTTCGCGCTCCTCGAGCTTGGCGGCGATAAAGGGGCGCGGATCGGCATTGGTGACCATGCCCCTGAAGCGCCAGAGGAAGTCTTCGGCCATGGCTGTATCGCCCGCCAGTATCCGGGCTTCGAGCAGGGTCGTCCTCACCATCATATCGGTTCGACCCAGGGCCAGGCACTCTTCCACTGACCGTGCGGCCGAGCCGACCTTCAGACCCAGGTCCCAAAGGACATAGAGCACAAACTCCGCCACAGTCTCGGTCCGGGCCGTGGTCTTCCAGGGCCTCAGGAACAGAAGGTCCAGATCCGAGAAGGGAGCCAGAACCCCCCGGCCGTAACCACCCACGGCAATCAGGGCCAGTTTCTCGGCCTCGGTAGGCTTGGGCGAGGGGTAGAGGGTCGTGGTTGTAAACCGCCAGAGGGCAATGAGCATCTCATCGGCAGCGGCCGAATAGAGGCGAGCAACCTCGACACCGCCAAGACCATGACCCAGCTTGTGGGCAATCTTGTCACGGGCCGCATCGAAATGAGCCCTGAGCAGAGCTGCCACCTCAGCACGCACGTCCTTGGCCGAGGCCACGGCATCAAGCGCCTCATCAAGGGTAGAGAGGCGGGCAGGAACTGCGGTTTCAGGGGTGGAGAGCTTCGTCATGAAGGCGAGACCATAGCCCGATCGCAACGATCCGTCGCCTGTTCACACTGTGATCTGCAAACCGTTTTCGCCCAAGGCTGCTCGCCATTCGGGCGAGCCATCTGGCATTGCGAACCGTGTTTTGGCAGGTTGGAGCGCTAAGATTGGGGAGCGTGGGTGCTTGCGGCCTTTACGGATTGATATCTGCACAGGGATGGTGGCTGCAGGCCTTCTGCTATGGGCCCAGGGTGCGGATGCCAGCGATCGCTCCCATCTGCCTGCCACCCCTACGGCCAATGGTATTGCCAGGGTCATGACGGGCCCTGGTCCTGTCGGGGGAGAGGCGCAGCTGTCGCGCGAGGTTCTGGCTGAGATGAACCGGCTGAGGGTAGATCCCCGAGGCTATATTGCCGTGCTTGAAACCTATCGTCGTCAGTTCGATGGAGACATCGTCATTCGGCCCGGCCAGATCAGTATTCAGACCCGCGAAGGGGTGGCCGCCGTCGACGAGGCGATCCAGTTTCTGCGTCTTCAGGCTCCGGTGGGGGCCTTGCGGTCCGATGGGCTTCTTGATCTGACAGCCCGTGACCATGTGCTGGACCAGGGCCCGACGGGCTACGTCGGCCACTATGGCTCGGATGGATGGGATTTTGCGACCCGGGCCGTGCGACGTGGGGGTGACCCCTATGGCGGTGAAAACATCTCCTACGGTTATGACACGGCGCGCGAGGTCATTATTCAGCTTCTGGTTGACGATAATGTTGCCGATCGGGGCCATAGGGTGAACCTGTTCCGCCCCGGCTATGTCAGGGCCGGGGTCGCCTGTGGTCGGCACGCCCTCTATTATTTCATGTGCGTGATCAACTACGGCTATGAGCCGGTCGCGCGGAACTGACTTTGGGTCCAGGAAGGCCTGAACTGGATGGCCAGATTCCAATGCCGTTCGGGACCCCGATCAGCCAGCCGCTTTGGACAGTCTCGCGACGATCGCACAGCCTCGTGCCAGGGCGCTTTGGCGATGAGACCTAGTGATCACGTTTTGATCGTCTTCAGTCGATAAAGGGCCTCCAGTGCCTCGCGCGGACTGAGGGCGTCCGGATCCAGAGCCTCCAGGGCGAGCTCGACGGCGGAGGGGGCTGGAGGCGGTGCCGTCGCTGCGTTCCACCCCCCAGCCTGGCCCCCAGTCTGGGGTGCGAACAGGGGTAGGTCGTCCAGCTGACCCTGTGCTGATTTCTCGGTTTCAAGCCGGGTCAGAACCGAGGCCGCCCGGGCAACGACCGCGGCGGGCACTCCGGCCAGTCTGGCGACCTGCACACCATAGGAACGGTCCGCGGCCCCGGGTGAGGCCTCATGCAGGAAGATGAGATCGCCATTCCATTCGCGCGCCTTCATCGAAAGATTGCAGACGTGGTCCAGCTGGTCCTCGAGACGGGCTAGCTCATGGTAGTGGGTGGCAAACAGAGTGCGCGCGCGATTGGTTTCATGCAGGGCCTCGGCCACAGCCCAGGCTATGGCCAGCCCATCATAAGTGGCCGTTCCGCGGCCGATCTCATCGAGAACCACAAAGCTCCTGTCTGTGGCCTGGGTGAGGATGGCGGCCGTCTCGACCATTTCCATCATGAAGGTCGAGCGGCCCCGGGCCAGGTCATCGCCGGCTCCCACCCGGCTGAACAGCCGGTCGACGACGCCCAACTGCATGGAGGCGGCGGGTACAAAGCTTCCGGCCTGGGCCAGTATGACCAGCAGTGCGTTCTGGCGCAGGAAGGTCGACTTGCCGGCCATGTTGGGACCCGTGACGATGGAGAGGCGCGCATAGTCAGCCCCTGTTGCGTCCAGTCGACAGTTATTGGGGGTAAAGGGATTCCCTGCAGATTTCACAGCGGCCTCCACTACCGGGTGGCGGCCTGCACGGACATCAAAGATCCCGCTTGAGTCCACGGTCGGCCTGACGGCCTGGACCTGCTCAGCCCATTCCGCGAGTGCGGCCTGAGCATCGAGGTCGGCAATGGCATCGGCCAGGCCCTGAAGTGGCGCGGCCAGCTTCTGGACCTCGCTACGCCAGGCCTCGAAGGTTTCAGCTTCCATAGCCAGGGCCCTGTGACCGGCCTGATTGATCCGGGCATCCAGCTCGGACAGTTCGACAGTGGTGAACCGTACCTGGCTGGCAAGGGTCTGGCGATGGATATAGGGGCTCTCCGGGCCGGCTCGCAGCAGGGGCTCGGCATGCTTGGCCGTGGTCTCCAGAAAATAGCCAAGCACGGCATTATGGCGGACTTTGAAGGGTATTCCGCTCGCAGACACGGCCTGGGCCTCGAGTTCGGCAACAACCTGGCGACTGTCATCACGAAGCTTGAGGGCCTCATCAAGCTCGGGGCGGAATCCGGGCCTGACGAGCCCACCATCGCGAGCCAGGTGCGGGGGCTCATCGACCAGGCCGTCGATCAGACCGGCAAGAAGCCGTCCCACACCCGCGCTGGTCTGAAGTCGCTCGAGGCATTCGGCCAGACGGCTTGGCAGCTGAGCCCCGCTCGGGCTCGACAGCGTAAAGAGCTCGCACAGGGTCTCGGCTGTCATCAGACCCGAGCGTATGGCGGCCAGATCTCTGGGGCCCCCGCGGCCCAGGGCAAGTCGGGCGACCGCGCGGGCGACGTCCGCCGAGGTTCGCAGCGTGGCTCTGAGATCGCGCCGCAGATCGCGTTGCTCCAGCAGCCACTCCACACCATCCAGCCCGGCATTGATCTGCGCGGGATCGCGCAAGGGGCGCGTTATGCGTTCGGCAAGCGCCCTGGCCCCTCCGGAGGTCATAGTCCGGTCGATGGCATGCAGTAGACTGCCTTCGCGCTCGCCCTTCTGGTTACGATCGATCTCGAGGCTTGCGCGGGTAGCCGGATCAATCGCCAGCCAGCCCGCTTCTGCGGAGCGGCGCGGCGGACTGAGGGCGGGGATACGACCCGCCTGGGTGGTTTCAAGGTAGGCGGCAATCAGACCAAGAGCTGAAATCTCGGCCTCTTCGAAAGCTCCAAACCCATCGAGAGAGGCGACGCCATAAAGGCGCTCGACACGAACTCTTGCCGCTCCTGGTTCTGCCAGGGCCGAGGCCAGGGCCTGGACCAGCCCTCCTGACCCCTCAAGAGCAGGGCGGACCTCTGCATCGGAATATAGCTTATCGGTGACCAGAACTTCCGAGGGCCGGAAGGCCGCCAGCGCAGCACCAAGATCGCGCAGATCACAGGCCAGACTGTCCACAGTTCCGGCTGAGAGCTCGATGACGGCAACTGCCGCACGCCCGCGCCGGACGGCAATGGCGGCCAGCCGATTGGCCCCGCGCGCATCGAGAAGTGTGTCTTCGGTCAGGGTGCCCGGTGTGACGACCCTGACGATGTCGCGCGCCACAATGGCCTTTGAACCCCGTTTCCTGGCCTCGGCGGGTGTCTCGATCTGCTCGCAAATGGCGACGCGGTGGCCCAGGCGGATAAGTCTGGCGAGATAGCCGTCCAGGGCATGGACAGGCACGCCGGCCATGGGGATGTCCTCGCCATGGTGTTTGCCCCGTTTGGTCAGGGCGATGCCGAGTGCGGCCGAGGCGACCTCGGCATCCTTGAAGAACAGTTCGTAGAAATCCCCCATCCTGAAAAACACGATGGCATCGGGCTGAGCGGCCTTGGCCGCGAGGAACTGGCCCATGACGGGGGTAACGCCGTCAGGCGAAGGTAGGGAGCCAGCAGGGACAGTGACGGGGGCATTCATGGAGACTGCAGGGTGCAGGATCGTGCTTTGGCGCTCAAGCGATTCGTCCGGGCCAGCCCATCCAAAAACGGAGTTGCCGTTAGGGAAGTTTATTCCTGATGGATAGGGCGGGGCCCTTGTCCGCTCGCTTCGCATCTGCGAAAGCGCAGGCAAGGCGGTTAAGGGAACGCGGTCAGAAACCGCGGCTGTGCCCGCAACTGTAGGCGGTGAGGCCGTCGTCCGATCCGGGTGTTTTCATCCGGCGCCACTGGAGTTTCGGCTGCGATCCTTGATTGCAGAGAGGGTCTGGGAAGGCGAGGGCGGCTGTTTTTGACCCGCAAGCCAGGAGACCTGGCCGTCTTGCGTCGCTCGTCCGCTGTCCGGGACCAGACAGAGGCGCGGGGACCCCTATCCCTCGATGAGGGACAGTTCCGTTGAAGCGACCCGATCTCTGCGCCGTCCCAGGTTCACCCAGGGCGGATTGGTCGCTTTCACGCTCCGGGCGCGCGCCGTCGCCCGGGCTTCAAAGGAACACGCTCATGAAGCGTTATCTCTGCGCGTCCGCCGCTCTTGTGGCCGCGTCCGCAGCCCATGTGCCCCCGGCCCAGGCAGGCCACGGCCAGGACGGCTTCGAACCGTCAGGCCGGACTGAGCCCCCCGCCAAGGATACTGTCGAGCTTGAGACGGTCATTGTGACGGCCTCACGCCTGCCGGCCATCGTGGCCCAGACCCCGGGGGGGCGTGTGATTGATGCTCACACTATCCGCCAGAGAGGTGCGGTTTTTGCTGCCGACATTCTGGCCGATATTCCCGGGCTTTCGGTCGTCAGAACCGGTGCCTTTGGTGGTGTAGCCCAGGTCCGTATGCGGGGGGCCGCGCCTGGAAAGACCCTGGTTCTGGTCGATGGTGTCCCCGTCAATGATCCCGCTGAAATCAGCGGAGCCTTTGATTTTTCCGGATTTGAACTGGGAGATGTCGAGCGCATCGAGGTGTTGTCCGGTCCCCAGTCCTCGCTTTGGGGATCGGATGCGATCGGGGGGGTGATTGCCTTCACGACCCGCGAGATCGACGGTCTGAGTGCTGAGGGAGAGGCGGGCAGTTTCGGGACCCTGAGAGGGCGGCTGGCGGCCGGCACCTCGACCGACACCTGGGCCTTCGGAGCCTGGATTTCGCGGTTTGATACCGATGGCATTTCGGCGGCAGACGAGGCGGATGGCAACCCTGAGACTGACGGCTTTGCGAACACCACGATCGGTAGTCGGGGCCGCTATGTTTTTGGCCGTGGGCTGGTCCTTGACGGCGCAGCCCGCTGGTCGGAAAGCCGGGCAGACATTGATGGGTTTCCGCCACCCCGGTTTGGGCTGGCCGATACAGCGGATACGACCGCCAGCGATCAGTGGTCAGGGTTCGCCAGGGCACGCTTCAGCCGTCTTGGCCTGGATCACCAGCTGAGCCTGTCCGCTTCCGAAATCCGACGCGATACGGTCTCGAGTTTTCCCTCGAGCTTTGAGGCCGAGCGTCGCCTATTGCGCTGGCAGGCTGAAACGGGTGAGGTCCTGAGCGGGCTGACCTATGCTTTTGGTGCCGAGCGTGAGGAGACCTCTGCACGCCTGTCTTCAGGCTTTTCCGACCGTCTTGGGACGACCTCACTCTTTGGTGTCGGCCACTGGGATCCGATCTCGCGGCTAAACCTGGTTCTTGCCCTGAGGTGGGATGATACCGATGACTTCGGATCCCGGACCACGGCCCGGGTATCGGGGGCCTTCCAGGTCGCTGGCGGACTGATGGTTTCGGGAGCCTGGGGGACAGGGTTCAAGGCCCCGTCAATCAGCCAGTCGGTCTGCGATTTCTGCTTTTCTGTCCGCCCTTTTCCGGTCCTGACGCCTGAGACGGCTGAAAGTCTTGAAGGGGCGATAGGCTGGAGATCTCCGGACCAAACCGTGTCAGCCCGCCTCACCCTCTACCGCCTTGAGGTCGAGGATCAGATCACCTTCGTCTTCGATCCTGCGACGTTCGAAAGCGTCTATGAGAACGTTGCAAAAACAAGAACCGAGGGTCTGGAGTTTGAGGGTCAGGCGGAGCTGGGAAGCGGTTTTGAGCTGAGCCTGGCCTACGCCTGGACGGACGCCATCAACCCCGCCTCAGGCGCGCGCCTGCTTCGGGTTCCGGAAAGGTCGGGATCTTCAACCCTGGCCTGGTCGGGTGAGCGGACTTCGGCTGCCATCACGCTCAGGGCCGAAAGCGATCAGGCCGATGCGGGAGGGGTTCGCAAAGCCTTCATCACCGCCAATCTCAATGCGGGCTATGCGCTGAACCCTCAGCTTGCCCTCACGGCTCGCATAGAGAACCTGGCCGATGCCCGGTATCAGCAGGTGCTAGGTTATGGCGAGCCTGGGCGTTCTGCCTATGTCGGCATCAGGCTGCGCTACTGATTCGATAGACATCATCGTGGGGCGAGGCATGCCCCTGCATCGCCCGCGACAGGGCCGCCGCATGCGGAAGGGCCAGCGCCTCCCAGTCCAGATCGGGCCGGGGGGCGTGGGCGGCTGCGAGCATGGCTCTGAGTTCCGCTGCAGAGGCAATGCTGGCGACGACGACAGACGCGGGCGGCAGGCCGAGCGCAAAGGCAAGTGCGGCCTGCATCGGATCGACCCTGGCTTCGGCCATACGCCGGCGTGTTCTCGAAAGATCACCCGCATGGTCAGCCAGATGGGGCGGGAGGCTGTCGCCGCTCATGAACAGCAGGCCGCCTGCAAAGGGCGAGCCGATATGGATCTGAATACCAAGACCGGCCAGGTCCGAAAGCACGCCCTCGGTGACCGCCCGCTGATCCAGAAGATTGCAGGGCATCTGTACAACGTCGGGCTGGAACCTGCGGGCCAGGAGCACCGGCCCATCGTCCATGGTGGCGCAGAATCCGATCTTTCTGAAAAGCCCCTTGTCTCTGAGAGCCTTCATCCGGTCCCACAGGGCACGACCCTCGGCACCGGCCAGGTCACTGGCGCTTGAGACCAGTAGGGTATCGCCTCTGGGTAGACCCATCCGCTCGAGGGAGCGTCTTGCTCGGGCTTCCACCCGGTCTACGCCCTCGGCCAGGGATACGGTTCGGACCGTCACTGAAAACGGGCTAGGGAATGGCCAGGCCTGACCGAGCAGGCGTTCACTGTCGCCGTCAGGCCGGGTTGCGACCAGGCTGGCACCGGCATCGGCGGCGGTCTGGAGCAGGGTGCGAAGCCAATCCTCACGCGTCCCGCAGGGTGCACCCGGGATGGATCCCTGCGCGCGCTGGGGCGGGGTCACCACGGCAATGGCGAGCTTTTCGGCGACAGACAGGGACGGCGACAGAAACACACCTTCATTCTGCACGAGAAAGCTTAAGGGAGGCTGACCCGGAAGCTTACAGAACCTTACTTGCCTATCACTGTGAGATGAGAATCTGGGGTGCGCGGGTATGACTTTGCAGGAGACTTTTGCGGAACCGTCCTTGCTATGTGGCGTTGACAGCCAGAGATGCCTATTTACGGTCAAGCTGACCATCGAGGAGTACGCAACCATGGCTACGACCAAAGCGCGCGAAGACATCAAGAACGACCTGAAGACCCTCAAGGAAGACCTGAAGGTCGGGGCCCGCGAAGAAACGGCCCGCCTCAAGGAAAAGGCGTCTGAGGCAGAAGCCCTTGTCCGGGCCAAGGCCGCAGAGGCCGAAGAGGTGCTGCGAGAGAAATCCGAAGTGATAAGGGAACGGGCCCGCGGCTATTACGACCAGGCCCGCGTCCGGAGCCGCGAATATTACGACGACGCCTCAGAGCGGCTAGATGAAGCCCAGCGCTATATCACCGAGCGGGTCCAGGAGCGTCCGGTCCAGTCAACAGCCATTGCCCTGGGCATCGGCGTAGTGATCGGCCTGTTGCTAGCCGGTCGTCGGCGCTGATGATTGGCAAGAGACTGATCCGCAAGGCGGTCGCGGCCTTCACAGCGGCGGGGGCGGCCTTCGTGGCCGTCGTCGCCCTCGGTGGGGCGGTCTTCTATGCTCTGGCCCTGGCACTGCCCCCCCTGGGAGCGGCGGCCATAACCTTTGGCCTGTTTGCGGCCCTCGCCATCATCATCGTCCTGGTCTTCCTCGGCGAGGAGGGTGCAGGCGATGATTTTGACGATGAGGAAGACACCTCGTCGGGCATGGTCGACCGCGCTGTACACCTCCTGCGTGAGCGACCGATCCTGGGCGCTGGCCTGGGTCTGGGGGCCTTGTTTTTTCTGGTCCGCAATCCGGCGCTGGCGGCCATCGTGGCCAGTCTGGTGACCGAAAAGCGGATGGACGTTCCGGGCCACCGCCGCCGCCGCCGCTAACCCAGACGGGTGGTATCGCCACCGAACCCGACGAGTATCCATCTCGAGGCCCGGATGATTGCATCGTCCGGGCCTCTTGGCGTCATGGCCAGTGTCTAAAGACCCGGGGGCGGGAACAGATCCAGGGGTTCAGCGTTGATTCGGCAGGACGCCTTTGCTCGCAGAGTTGGGCCCCGCACCGTCTTCAACAAACCGTCAGGATCTCATCATGCTGCGCTGGGCCATCATCTTCTTTGTTGTCGCACTCGTGGCGGCAGCCCTGGGCTTTGGCGGGCTCGCCGGCATGTCCATGGGAATCGCCAAGTTCGTTGCAGTCATCGCCCTGATCCTGTTTGTGGCGTCGCTGGTCATGGGCGGCCTTCGCGGCCGTGGAACGCGCATCTAGCGTCCTTGTCCCCGGGACGGACACGGACCTGGGGTCAGTAAGCCGGGGCAGGCAACGCAAGAGCGGTCCGCCCTGCCCGCAGCGATAAACCTGGCCTCGAGGGTCCCAGACCGCCCTTGCCCGTCCCGTCAGGGCCTTAACTGAGAACTGTCCAGGCCTTGGACATCTCTTCTTGCGCCTTTTCCGGTATCGCGGGATCGGGAGCGGTCTCGAGGTGGCGCGTGTCCTGCCGGCGTGGCAGACGCCAGGTCTGGGAGGCTTCAAAGCCTGATCCGGTCCAGGCCATGGCCGTCACCGTGACGTGGTGATCGTCCCAATCCACCTGATTGAAACCTGCGGGAGCGCCGCGCTCGCGCCGGGAAAGGGTTCCGCACCCCACAGCGTATGAACAGCGATCGGAAAAATCGATCGGCAGGGCAAAGGGGACATGCGTATGCCCTGTCATGATCAGATCGACGCCAGCCTCGGCAAAAATCCGGGCGGCTATTTTGCCGCGACGCACATCGCCCGTCATCGGGCCATCGATCATTTCGATAAGGGGGTGGTGGCAGGCAAGAACGCGCAGGGCACCGATCGGAGCCCGCCGCAGGGCCGTTGCCGCCCGCCGGGTCTGGTCCAGATCTATGGCCCCCTTTGACCAGTTGAGCCGTGCCTGCCAGCCCCGGGCCGTCGTGACGCCTCTCACCATGAGATTATCACTCATGAATTCGCCATCATGGGCGGGGTGACCGGTCGCGGCTTCAAACGCTTTCCAGGGTGAAAAAAGGCGAGCCCGCAGACTGTAATAGGGCACGTCGTGGTTGCCGACGACGACAAAGCGGGGGGCAGGCAGGGCACGGATCCACTCGCCCGCCGCCGAAAATTCGCCAGGCAGGCCTTTCTGGGTCACATCCCCGGTTATGAGGATCAGGTCACTGGGCGTGGCGTGGGCATAGTCCAGGGCCGCAGCACAGGCCCGGGTATGTTCAACGCCGAAATGGATGTCGGAAAACTGGATCAGGCGCCCCGAACTCACGCCTGCGCGCTCTCCCAATCGTTTCATTCCGACGTTCCGGATTCTGAAGACCGAGGCAAAAGGGGCGCAAGCGCGCGGAAAGCCTCGGGCACGAAGACAATACGTGTCCCTGTTGGCAGTTGCAGGGGCTCACCGTCAATAACGGCCGGTATCTTCGAGCGGGCCCGGACCGCGATCGTTCGTGCGGACCGTGTCCTGACGGAGGGATCGGCACGCCAGTCGGAGAACAAGGCGGTCGCGGCCAGACGGAAGGCCTCGATGGCGTCCTTTGGATCCATCGCTGCCGCCTCGAGCCCTAGAGGCTTGTCGAGGGCGCGTGAGATAAGGGGGCTGATCAGAACCAGGGCCTCGGTACGGGCGGGTCGGCCTCCATCAAGCGAATAGCGAAGGCGTCGGGTGAAGGCCTTTTTGAACGCCTGCTGGCCATGGGTCCAGGCACTGGAGAAACGTCCCTTACGAACAGCTTCGCGTGCGGGAGCCCACAGGGCGGGCGCACCAAGGATCGCGGCACAATAGAAGGCCTCACCCTCAACAAGACCACCCGAAACATATTGGGGTGCGCCTTCATCGAGGGCACTGCGCAGGGCCTGTCTCCAGTCCGCTGTATTGTAGAGGGCCCTAGGGAGCATATTCATCGTGCCCCCCGGAAGAGGGGCAATAAGGGGTCCATCCGGGCCGGCCCGCGATGCGACTGCCCGTGCCGTTCCGTCTCCTGCGAGTACAAAAAGGACGTCGGGGCGGGAGGCTATGGCCGCGTCGATCTGTTGATCGAAACGTCCGACCTCGAGGCTGATGATCTCGGCCTTTAGGGGGTAGTCCGCCAGGATGTCTTCGACCTCGGTGTGGGCCCGCGCGCCCACGGATCCCGAGAGCGCATTGATCAGCACCACAATCCTGTTGATGGCGACATGCGGGGTCAGCGGTCGCAATATGCGATCCGTCGGATCGGAAGGCTCCGGGGAGACTTGAGCGATGCCAGCCTCAGTCGCGCCCGACGCCGGGCTGGAACCCGCCCGGGGCGAGTGAGCCGATATCCGGCTGGTGCGCCGGGGGACGTCGGGCGGTAAGCCCTTAGTCGGCAGTGAGGCCTTAGTCTGTGGGGGTTCAGGCAAGGGCATGGCGTCCATAACGGCCGAACGCGGCCGGATCCCGCGCCGTTCCGTCTTCGGGTCTGACTATGGCGGCTTCACGTCAGCCGGCCAGATAAGAAAAGTGACAAAAGCGCACAGGTCACTGCGCCTAGACCCGGTTGCCACAAGGACGAAATGGGCCCCTTTCAGTTTACGCTGACAGGGGCGCGGGAACCTGCGCTATATTAGGGCGTTCTCGCCAGCGGGGCGAACTCTTTGGTCCGATAATCGGGCCCACCAGGGATGAAGGACAGAACAATGAAAAAGGCAATCTTGGCTATAGGTTTTGCAGGACTGATGGCCTCGGCATGCGCCACGGATCCATACAGCTCCAGCGGTCCAAACCAGGCCGTTCGCCAGGGTGCCATCGGCGCCGGTATTGGCGCTGTGGCTGGCGCGATCATCGGTAACAATGTGGGTGGCGGCAACGCAGCAACCGGAGCCGCCATCGGCGCCGTTGTAGGCGGTGCAGCGGGAGCCATCCGTGGCTCCAACCAGGATCGCGCCAATCAGCAGCGCTATCGCGACCAGGCAGGACGCTATTACTACTGCTACGATGGCCGCCAGTCGGAATGCTACTGGGAGAATGGCCAGCGTCGCTATTGATCGGCGCGCTGACGCCCATTGGCGGTTTTTCGGTACTCCGAAACCCCGGCCCCCCTGGCTTTAGGGGGCTGGCTTCAGGTCAAGGGTCCCCTGAGCAAACGGTCCACTGATCAAACGGGCCTGACTTATGGGTTTATGGGTTCTTGATCGGGAGCCCGGATGGCCTGTCAGGGGACCGCCTGGCGGGCAGGATAGTCGAAGCCGCAGGCGACTATGCAAGACGGTGACAGCTTCGGGGTGGTTCGCCAGATGCGGGCCACCCCGGATGCGGGCCACCCTGGGCTTGCAAGGGGGATCAAGGCCGTTCAGGGTCTGCACGATAAAACGAGAAGGGGAGGGCGATATGGTAGGGGCGCTGTTCACATCGAGTACCGGCCCAAAAGCCGCTCTGCCGCCTGGGGGGCGGCTTAAAGGGCTTTTGGCTCTGGCGACGTCCGGTTTCCTTCTGGCGGGCTGTGAAGGCCTCGGGCGCACACCCGAACCGCTGGTCCAGGCCCTGCCCAGTTGCGGCACCCGTACCCTCGAAATCTATTTCGCTGAGGGTCAGTCTGGCTTGGCCCCCTCCGCGCGCCAGGCCCTGGATCTGACAGCAGCCTCCTTGCGGTCCTGCGAGATCCGTTCGGTCAAGGTCACCGGCCTAGCCGACGCCAGCGGCGGCTCAGCGGCGAACCTGAGCCTGTCGCAGGCACGTGCGCGGGTCGTGGCCCAGGCCCTTGAGGCCAGCGGCTGGCCCCCGCCAGCCTTCGATGTCGAAGCGGCAGGAGATGAAGGTGCCATGGGGCCGGGAGGCATCGCGGAGCCCTTGCGACGCCGCACGGAAGTCATCGTCGAGGCCGTGCCGAAATAGCCGCAAGTCTGCTTGTAGCGCAAAGGTCGCCTCGCTGGCGGGTCATTGCTATAGGGTAGGCATGACCCGCCCGTTCAGACTGCTATGCCTCCTGATGACCCTGGTCACGGGGCTGGCTGCGGGCCAGAGCCTGGCCCAGACGTCTCTGGAAACGTCCAAGGTGCCCGTCTCTACCGGTACGGATGCGGGCCGCCAGGTTTTGGGCCCGGGTCCGCTTTCAGCCGATGACCAGTTTGCCCGGCGCACAGGCCGCACCCAGGCCCTGGGCTCTTCTGGACCGCAGCGGACCGAACGGATCGAAGCCGAGCTGGTCTCCCTGTCACAATGGGTAACCCCGGGCTCTACGGCCGTTGTGGCCATTCGCCAGAAAATTGAACCTGGCTGGCACACCTATTGGCGCAACCCGGGGGACTCTGGCGGCGCGACCTCGCTGGACTGGATCCTGCCCCCAGGGGTCGACGCCGGGCCGATCATCTGGCCCCTGCCAGAGCGCCAGCGTCTGCAGACACTGATGAACTTTGGCTATTCCGGCGAAGTCTACCTGCCTGTGACGCTGACGATCCCGGCATCGGCGCGCCCAGGAGAGTCCCTGCGGTTGACCAGCCGGACCCTGTTCATGGTCTGCAGTGACGAAATGTGCGTACCCGATGAGCTGACCCTGTCGCTCGATATCCGTGTCGGCCAGGGTGCGGCCCCGCTTACGCCTGTGCATGGCCCTCGCATACAGACTGTTCTTGAGGCAGCACCCCAGACGGCCGGGATCAACTCACGCGTGACCCTGAGTGAGGGCCGAGTGGTTCTGACGGCGACCGGCGGGCCACTGGCGGGCAGAAAGCCGAAATGGGCCTGGTTTTTCCCGTTCCAGGGGGGATTGATCGATCATCCGGCCCTGCAGCCCGGTCAGTTTGGGCCCGAGGGCGTGACCCTGGTTCTCGCACCTGGACGCGGAATGGGCGCCGATGGTCCTCCAGCCCTGATGGGAGGGGTTCTGTCGACCGATCTTGGAGCCTGGGAGATTGCCGCCGAGCCGGGTCCCCGCCTTGAGGGGGCGGACGGCTCGGGCCGTCTTGCCGACCCGGAGGCTAGCCCCGGCCTCGTTCCCGGCCTCGTCCCCTGGCTAGTCTTCCTGCAGGCGGGGCTCTTTGCCCTTCTTGGAGGTTTGATTCTGAACCTCATGCCCTGTGTCTTCCCGGTCCTGGCCATGAAGGCCGCGGCCCTGGCCGGTGCAGCACACGCCCCTAAAGAGGCCCGACGTGATGGACTGGCCTTCCTGGCTGGGGTTCTCACTACCTTCCTTATTCTGGCTGCTGGCCTTCTGGCGCTTCGCGCGGCAGGCCAGGCTGTGGGTTGGGGTTTTCAGCTGCAGTCACCGGGTGTGGTTGCCTTCCTCAGTCTTCTGATGCTGGCGGTGGGTCTCAACCTCTCGGGCGTCTATCATGTCGGACAGAGCCTGCAGGGCGCTGGCGCAGGACCCCTTTCCCGTCTTCCTGGTGGATCAGGGGCCTTCTTTACCGGGGTCCTGGCTGTGGTCGTGGCCGCTCCCTGTACGGCCCCGTTCATGGCCTTTGCTCTCGGTGCCGCCATGGTCATGGCCTGGCCCATGGCTCTGATTGTTTTTCTGATGCTGGGCTTGGGTCTGGCCCTGCCCTATGTGCTGATCAGCCTGTCTCCACGCCTGCTGGCGCGGCTTCCTCGCCCGGGCCCCTGGATGGAGAGGCTCAAGGGTCTTCTGGCCTTCCCCATGTATGGTGCTGCCCTCTGGCTGATTTGGGTCTTTGCCCGACAGGCCGGCGACATGGCGCTTGGTCTCCTGTTCCTGGCCGCCCTGGTCCTGGCTCTTGGACTTTGGCTCTTCGGGATTGGCCAGGCCGGGCCTGCAGCCGGTGGCAGGGCGGTTGTCAGCCGTCTGGCCGCGATCCTCAGCCTGATGGCAGCTGCTGTGCTGACCGGCATTGCCTTGTCTCAGGCAGAGCCGGGCTCGGTTTCTGACAGAGCCTCTGTCCCAGGCGCAATGGCGTCCCAGCCCTGGTCGGAGCAGGCTGTCCGTTCCGCCCAGTCGCAGGGTCGACCTGTCTTGGTCAACTTCACAGCGGATTGGTGCGTGACCTGCAAGATCAACGAGGGGGCCGCGCTCAGCTCGGCCCGCACGGCCGGGGCCCTTCAGGCGGTAGGCGGCGTCTATCTGACCGGCGACTGGACGCTTCGAGATGATGCGATCACGGCCGAGCTTGAACGCCACGGACGTTCAGGCGTGCCTCTTTATCTCGTTTATCCGGCCGGTGGAGGCTCCCCAAGGATCCTGCCGCAGATCCTGACTGAAGGGGTCATTATCGAGGCCCTTCAATCGGCTGACGGTCCTTTGCAGCCTTCTACAGTAAGCGCTCGAAATGAACCCCGGTCCGGGGCACTTTAGAAAGGGCCCCAATCCATCGGCTTGCGTTCTGCCGACCCAAATCAGGAGATGAACCCTATGATCCGCAGACTCTCAATCGCGTCTTCAGTCCTGATCTTTCTGGGGGCCTGTAATCCGCAGACGGTGGCCAAGGACGGCCCTGCAGCCGCCCCGCAGCAGGCAGAGGCGTCGCAAGGCAGTCCGGTGCGTGCGCGCCTGGGTGAGAGGGCTCCCGACTTCACCCTTGTGGATGCCGACGGTCTAGAGCGTAGCCTGGGAGATTTCCGGGGCAGGACTGTGGTTCTGGAATGGACCAATGCCGGATGTCCCTATGTCAAGAAACACTATTCGGGGGCCATGCAGGCCTTGCAGAAGGCCGCTACTGAGGACGGCGTGGTCTGGCTGACCATCATATCCTCGGCACCCGGCACACAGGGCTTTGTGCAGGGCGACGAAGCCCGGAGATGGAAAACAGAATACCGGGCCAGCTTTACCCATCTGCTTCTGGATCCGACAGGAGAGATCGGCAAACTCTATGGAGCCAGTACAACGCCCGACATGAGGGTGATCGATGCCGAAGGCCGACTTCTGTTTGAAGGGGGGATTGATGACCGGCCCACCAACAAGGTCGAGGATCTGGAAGGGGCCAACAACTACGTCCAGGCGGCCCTTGCAGACATCAAG
>JBFZCB010000254.1:0-5890 GCA_041308165.1 Caulobacterales bacterium | reverse complement strand
CCTCGGTGGCAGCAGCTGCCATGTCAGCGAGAGGATTGCCTTCCCACTCTTCAGCGGTCGAAACCTTCTGCATGTCTGCGATGGTGCGGGCACCACGGAAGTTCTCGAGGAAGTTATCAGTTTTGCGGTTCAGGGCAGAGAACTCAAAGAGTTTGATGATCAACAAGGTCCAGGAGAAGATCGAAGCCAGGATCAGGCCTATCATGACGGCCTTCACGAGCGGCGTGGCGATCATGAACATGTCGATAGGGGTGAGTGTCCCACCGGTAGGGTCGCCCGCCGCGAGAGCGGGTGTGCTCGCCATCAGGACGGCACCGCCGGCCATGGCAAGAAGGATTTTGGTCTTTTTGCTGTCGAGCATTTGTCGCCGGTTCCTGCGTTTTGGTCTAAACTTTTGGACCTCGAGGCAGCACGCCAGATGACGTCTGCCCCTTCCATGAAATCGTTTCCGCCCCCCCTCACTTCAAAAGAAGCTCGGTTGGACGCCTGCTATTAACGCCTCGGCAACCTTTCGGAAAGCCTTGACGGGATACCGATGCTTCAAATCAGCCCGTGGGCCGTCTGTGCACCATTCATTGACCACCGCCTTTGGATGCGTTGCCAAAGCGTCTTTGGCGAAGCTAGGATTGAGCGTCAAGGGCGCATAAGCGTTTTCGTCCTGCTGGGGCAGAGAACTTGCGTCAATGACCGCTTCCTACCGAAAACCATCGTCATGCCATTGCCATGCCGGGGTCGTGCGGCAAATATATTGCTCGATCCAGAGTGGGAAACTCAACCCGCTACATGGACAATCCGTGAAAGATTAATGTCCAATTCAACCCAATCGGGGGGCGGCACGTGCCGCAGCCTTCGTTTGCTCGGACACAGGCCTAGATAGCGGTAACGCGGTTACGGCGCTCGCTCAAATTTGGCTACACACCGCGCGCTTTGAGCCTGGACAGTGCGCCCAGACACCCGGGGTGCGACCATGCGCCATATCCGGGTAGAAAAAATAAGGAGGGGGTGGTGCCTGGAGGCGGATTCGAACCACCGACACGCGGATTTTCAATCCGCTGCTCTACCAACTGAGCTATCCAGGCCCTGACGCAATCATCAGCCTCCTTGGGGAGGCCGTCGCGGGAGCGGGGTCTATAGGCGAGCGCAAACGGGGTGTCCAGAGGCTGTTCTGCAGACTTTCAAGGGCGCGTACGATTAAGACACGATCAAAGTCGCCCACTGCGTTTTCGGCCGAGCCGGTGCGAACCGGCCCGGGATCTGCTCGGGCCAAGCCTGCATCCGACGTCTAGACAGGTCGTCTAGCCTTCAGAGCCTTCCTCATCGGGCGCGGCCTCATCCTCTATGACCGGAATCGCATAGGCTCCCGTAAACCAGCGCTGAAGATCCAGATCCGAGCACCGTCTCGAACAGAAGGGTCGATAGTCTGGAACGGACGGACGCTTGCGGCAGATCGGGCAGTTTGCCAAGTTCATTCCTCCTCGATGACGACAGCGCCCATAAGGGGATTGGGATCAATCTTCAGGCCGGCTCTAGGACCCAGCCTTGAGACCAGGGGAGCCGCACGTTCGGCAAGAACCGGGCTGCAGCGGGCGATCCAGCGAGGGACCGCTGTGTCGGACAGCATCGCCAATCTCAGGCGGCGTGTCAGGCTGATGGCCTCTGTCTGCAGGGCCCGCTCACTTCCACGCCGTCCAAGGCTCTCCTCGATAGGGGTTTCCTGCCAGGGCAAGGAAAGCTGAAGCAGGCCAAACCGGCTGACAGGACCAAAAACGATCCCTGGAGAAGCGCCAAAGGCTGCGCGCGCCAGGGCCGCGATCGCGGCTCCATCGTGGGCGACGCCGGCCAAGTCTACCACGACCAGCCCACCCCAGCGCTTCAACCGTATCAGTCTGGCCGCCTGACCAAGGCCTTCGCGATTGGCCAGCGCTCTCCCCTTTCTGGCATCGCGTCCACTAAGGGGAGAGAAATCAATATCGACCGCAATCAGGGCTCGCGTTCGCTGGACCGCAAGACTGAGACCGAGCGAGGTAATGTCTATCTCTTCGCCCAGGGCCTCGTCTTCAGCCTCCAGGGCCGCCCGGATCGCAGCCGCACCGGTCGTGACCGCAACGCCTGGTGCCAGAGAACAGAGTGTTTCAAGCAGATCCGGCGCAGGCTGCAGTAAACGCGGCAGACCACAGGCTGGGCCCAGGCGGCGGACAACCGCGCCCTTGGACTCTCGCGGCTCTGCGGTAACCCGTACCTCGAGAATTTCGCCCACATTCAGAACGTGGTTCTTCTCAAATGGGAGAAAGGCATGAGGCAGTCCGCAGCCAATATCCAGAAAGGCTCCGGACAGGCCAGCCTCGACGGCGACAACCCTTCCCACTGAGCACGCCCCTAGACGCAAACCCGGCGGATCACTTTCGCGCTGGATCAGCAGGCGCTCAAACTGGCCGTTTTTGACAAGCACACCCCTCTGCTCACCCGGGGTGTCATCATGGAAGATCGCAAACTCGCCTTCCATGGCTGGCAAACTCATGGCCTCCAGCCAGCGCCATTCAACAGGTTCACCGTTTCATGGAGCGGCAGTCCCATGACAGCCGGATAACTGCCGACAATACGGATCACGAAGGCCCCCGCAGGCCCCTGGATACCGTAGGCTCCTGCCTTGCCTCGCCAGTCACCGCTGGCCACATAGGTTGCGATCTCGGCGTCGGACAGGGTCTTGAAGGTCACCCGCGTCTCGACAAGGCGATGCCTGACCCTGCCCTGGCTGGCCACAGCCACTGCGGTAAAGACGCGATGGTTACGCCCCGACAGAAGGCTTAAAAACCGAGCGGCCTCGGCCTCATCCCCAGCCTTTTCCAAAAGGCGGCGTCCAACAGCAACCACCGTATCTGCAGCAAGAACCACAGCCATTGGCTCCTTTGCAGCCACAGCCATGGCCTTCGAGCAGGCCAGCCTCACAGCCAGAAGGGTCGGGGTCTCCCCCTTGAGCGGTGTTTCGTCGATATCTGCGGGTACGATTCGGTCTGGGCGTATCCCGATGAGCCCTAGAAGCTCGATCCGGCGCGGGCTGGCGGACGCCAGAACGAGGTCAGCCCGGCCCGGGGTCGCAGCTCCGGGATTATGCTCGAGATCAGGCTGCATGAATGTTCCGAAGGCCTTTTGCCCCGAAGGCCGCAGGAGGGCTCCTGAGAGCCGTCTCCTTACTTGAAGCGATAGGTAATGCGACCCTTGGTCAGGTCGTAGGGGGTCATCTCGACCAATACCTTGTCACCAGCAAGAACACGGATACGGTTCTTGCGCATCTTGCCCGCAGTATGAGCAATAATCTCGTGGTCGTTCTCGAGCGTCACGCGAAAGGTCGCGTTCGGCAGCAGCTCGCTGACGGTGCCGGGAAACTCGAGCAGTTCTTCCTTAGCCATGCGGCCTCTCACGCCCAGGTTTCAAAAATCAAGGCTCACGCCGGGCGAAGCGTAAGTCGAAAGAAGCGGCCTATTGCCTGAAATCAGGCTGGAAGTCGAGCGCTAGAGGCAGGATGCAGACTGTTGGTTCCAGTGGGTCGTCATGCAGACCTTGTCTGCAACGACTAAACTGTCAGCCTAGCCCCTGCGAAAGAGGGCGCACACCAGCGTAAACAGTCGGCGTGCCGTCTCATGATCAACGGCAACCTTGCCCTCAAGCCTGGCCTTGAGGGCTTCGGCACCCTCGTTGTGAAGACCTCGTCGGCCCATGTCCACAGCCTCGATCTGAGTGGCCGAGGATCCACGCAGGGCTTCGTAGTAGCTGTCACAGATCAGCACATAGTCCTTAAGCACCCTCTTGAGTGGTGTCAGTGACAAGGCATAGGTGCGTGTGAAACCGGCGCTCGAGACGATATCAAACACCAGTCTGTTGTCCTGCAGGGACAGTTTCAGATCGTAGGGGCCTGCCTCTGCCCCAAGGGGTTCGAAACTGTTCTTCTCAACCAGGTCAAAGACAGCCACGCGGCGTTCATGTTCGATCTCCGCTGTTGCCGACTGCAGGGTTTCTGCGTCGAGCTCAACCGACTGAAGCCTGTGGTCGCTCATAGATCATCTCCAGGCGTCACGGCCCCCGATTGAACAGGGCCAGGGTGGACCGGGCCAGGTTGGACAGGGCTGGCAGGCAGGGTGCCGGGCTCATCTTCAGGATGCTGAGGGGCACCCTGGGCTGGCCAGCGCTCTGACAGATCTGCCACAACAGCGTCCAGACATTCGACCTCAAGCCTCAGATCGCCCCCGCCTGAAAACATCAGGGTAACACGTCCACCCGGCGCTTCGGTAGGTTCGAAATCAAGTGCAAGCAGTTCGAGCGTCGCATCCGGCAAGCGCGGCAGCCCCCGGCTCTTGACCGCCAGGACATCTCCGAACTGCATGGCCGCGCGGACCCGTGTCCCACCGCATTCCCAGCAGAACCGGATGAGTGCGATCGTCAGGCGCCGTGCCCCCTTCTCCCAGACAATGTCGGCAGGGCGAAGAATGGCATCCTGCAGGGCCGCAGAGATGATGGCCAGATCCTCGTGGTCCTCGGCAAGCAGGCGCAGAGGCTCCATGGCCCGTCCGTCCAGAGGAGCCGCCGAGGCTTCAGTGGCCATCTGCGCCTCCATCAGCGGAGCCAGAGCCCGTCGAGATCCTGTGGATCTGGGCTCCACATGCACTCAGCTTCTCCTCGAGCCGCTCAAAGCCTCGATCCAGATGGTAGACCCGTCCGATCCTTGTCTCCCCCTCAGCCACAAGGCCTGCAATCACCAGACTGACCGAAGCCCTCAGGTCGGTGGCCATGACCGGTGCCCCTTTGAGGGTCTCGACACCTCGCACCCTTGCCTCTCCGGCATGCACCGAGATGTCGGCCCCGAGCCGGGACAGTTCAGGCGCATGCATGAACCGATTTTCGAAGATGTTTTCATGAATGACGCTCTCGCCCTCAGCGGTCGTCATGAGGGCCATGAACTGGGCCTGTAGGTCAGTGGCGAAGCCTGGATACACTTCTGTGGCCACATTGACGGCCTTGAGCCGCACAGAGGGATCGCGTTTGACGATGACCCCATCCGGCGTCGGCGTAATGTCTACGCCCGCCTCGACCATACGATCCGTAAGGGCTGATATCAGGTCTGGCGACGCCCCCGTCAAACGCACCTCCCCTCCCGCCATGGCGGCTGCACAGGCATAGGACCCCATTTCAATCCGGTCGGCGATAACCGGCCAATCCGTTCCCTTGAGGGAGGACACACCGGTTATGGTGAGGACATCAGTATCGAGCCCCTCGATCCGGGCCCCCATGGCCGTAAGGCAACGGACCAGGTCGCCGATTTCAGGTTCACGGGCTGCCCGACGCAGCACCGTGGTGCCCTCAGCCAGGACGGCGGCCATCAATGTATGTTCGGTCGCCCCAACTGAGACAAAGGGAAACTCGATCTCAGCACCCTTGAGCCCGTGAGGTGCGACAGCTGAGACATAACCCTCCTCCAGCTCAATCACCGCACCCAGGCGGGTCAGGGCATCAAGGTGAAGATCCACCGGACGTGCGCCTATGGTGCAGCCCCCCGGAAGCGAGACCCGGGCTTGTCCCGTGCGGGCCAGCAGAGGTCCAAGTACATTGAACGAAGCCCGCATCTGGCGAACCAGATCATAGGGAGCAAAGGTGGAGGTTATGGTGCGCGCATCAAACAGTGTCTGCTGGCCGTCCGGCCCGTCACTCTCGGTCACCTCGATACCGAACTGACGCAAGAGCTGACCGAGGAACTTGGTGTCCGCCAATCGCGGCATATTGGTCAGCCGCAAGGGCTGATCGGTAAGGATGGAGGCCGCCATCAGCTTGATGGCGGAGTTCTTGGCGCCACTGACGGGAATATCGCCGTAGAGGGGACCATTGCCCCGAACCACTATAC
>JBFZCB010000253.1:0-10153 GCA_041308165.1 Caulobacterales bacterium | reverse complement strand
GGAGAGCTGGCTGCGCCATGAGGTGCCGGTAAACCAGGCCAAATCCGACCGGATCTCAATCAGCTTCAACTACGCCTGAGCGACTTGGCCAGGCTACCGGTGTCCTGTCTGGCGAGATGGGGGTAGGACCTCGCCGGAGGCGATGCCAAGGACGATGCGGGTAAGGTTCATTAGAAATCCTGGGTTCAAGATTCCGGTCAGCATGACGGGACAACACTGCATTCGTCAGATGGTGAACCCGGGTTCCGGGTCAGAATAGGGAAAAAATGCCCTAGGCGCGCGTCAAATCACACCTCAGAAATCATTACCAAGACCCCTGTAACTTAATCGATCTTCAGAACGAACCAGCGGGGGTGACCGTGTCCGACCGCGAAGCCCATCTGAAGTCGCTGATGAATCGTGGCCTGATTGGCGACGCCGAAGCCTGGCGTGTGTTACTCACCGAGATGGGCGAACATTTGCGCCCCTTCTTTGCGAGACGGCTGTTTGGCGATCCTTCCGAGGCCGAAGACCTGGTGCAGGACACACTGATCGCCATCCATACCAAGCGGGCGACCTGGGATTCGAGCCAGTCGTTTACGGGCTGGGCCTTTGCAGTCGCCCGCCACAAGCTTATTGACCACTTGAGACGCCAAGGGCGCCGCCCCACCCATCCCCTTGATGAGGCTTCAGAACTCTTTGCCAATCACACGGTGGAGGATGGGGCCGCCTGCTGGGATCTCAGCCGCTGCCTATCACTTCTCCCACAACGACAGCGTCGCCTTATTGAAGATGTCAGAGTGAATGGCCTTTCAGTCGCAGAGGCCGCCGAGCGGCACGGCTATACGGTGACCGCCGCCAAGGTCAGCCTGCATCGTTCCATGAGAACACTGAACGCTCACTTCGCCCCTGAAATCGAATCGCGCAGTGTATCCCCTGAAAACTGACGATCTCATTGAAGGGCTTGCAACTGACCTGCCAGCGGCTTGCGGATAGAAACTAACGTTGAGACTTCTCCTGTGCCTTGCTACGGCGCACATTCTTGCAGAAGGTCAGGCTGCAACGCCCTGTGGCCTGCAAGGCCCACTGTAGACCGCAGCCTACGCGGCCATGCGGTCCAGCAGCAGCATTTTTGTTTCAGCGGCAGCTGGCTCCTTCATTGGTCGTCCAGGCCTGTGCTGGGAATAGCCTGTTCTAAAATCGCCTTAGTTTGGCTGCTGGCCGAGAGATACGAGGCATTCAAGGAACTGAAAGGGTGGTTGCGCCCTCTTTCCGCCCTCCCGATCGTGCTATGGATTTGCCCTTCGGGCCGCCGGTCGCTACACCGCGGCTCAACCTCCCCATTCGCACGAACGACAGGGCCCACCGCCTCATGGCGCAGCAATATATTTTCCAGATGCAAGGTCTGACCAAGACCTTCCCCGGCGGCAAGAAAATTTTCGAGAATATCTGGCTCAGCTTTTACAACGACGCCAAGATCGGCGTGGTCGGTGTGAACGGGTCTGGCAAGTCAACCTTGCTCAAGATCATGGCGGGTCTAGACAAGGAGTTCTCTGGCGAGGCCAAGGCCGCAGATGGCATCAAGCGTGGCTACCTGGAGCAGGAGCCTCATCTCGACGAGAGCCTAAACGTTCGCGAGAACGTCGAGGCCTGGTGCGAGGAAAAGCAGTGGGTCAACCGCTTCAATGCGATCGCCATGGAAATGGCCGAGGACTATTCAGACGAACTCATGGAGGAGATGACCTCACTCCAGGAGAAAATTGACGCGGGAGATGTCTGGGACATCGATAGCCGCATTGAAATGGCCATGGATGCATTGCGTTGTCCGCCCGACGAGTGGGCCGTCAGCAACCTGTCCGGTGGTGAGAAGCGTCGTGTGGCACTCGCCCGACTTTTGCTCTCAAAACCCGACATGCTGCTTCTCGATGAACCAACCAACCACCTGGATGCGGAATCCGTTGCCTGGTTGCAGCACCATCTGGAAGCCTTTCCAGGCTGCGTGATCCTGGTAACCCACGACCGCTATTTCCTGGATCTCGTCACCAAGTGGACCCTCGAACTTGATCGCGGAAAGGGACATCCACACGAGGGCAACTATTCAAGCTGGCTCGAGGCCAAGACCAAGCGCGTTGTGCAGGAACAGTCTGAATCGGAAGCCCGCCAGCGCGCGCTGACGAGAGAACTGGAATGGGTACGTTCAGGTGCCAAGGCCCGTCAGGCCAAGTCCAAGGCTCGCCTGGCTGCCTATGAAAAGATGGTCGCCGAGCAGGAAAATCAGAGGGGTGCCCAGACCCATGCCGTGATCCAGATTCCACCCGGTCCCCGCCTCGGCAACGTGGTTCTGGAGGTCGATGGTCTTCAGAAATCCTATGGGGACAAGGTTCTCTTTGACAAACTGACCTTCAAGCTTCCACCGAATGGTATTGTCGGCGTGATCGGGCCAAACGGTGCCGGCAAGTCCACGATGTTCAAGCTCATCACGGGCCAGGAAACTCCAGATGGGGGCACAATCAAGGTCGGTGAAACGGTCAAGCTTGCCTATGTTGATCAGTCCCGTGACGACCTGAAGCCAGACGAGACCATATGGCAGGCCATTTCTGGCGGAACCGACATCATGATGGTCGGCAAGCGCGAGATTAATTCCAGGGCCTATGTCGGTTCATTCAACTTCAAGGGCGGCGACCAGCAGAAAAAGGTTGGCCAGCTGTCAGGAGGCGAACGCAATCGTGTCCACCTTGCCAAGACATTGGCCTCGGGCGGCAACCTCATCCTTCTCGATGAACCAACAAACGATCTGGATATTGAGACGCTGCAGAACCTCGAAGAGGCCCTTGAGGAGTTCGCCGGTTGTGCAGTCGTGATCTCCCACGATCGCTGGTTCCTGGACCGTCTTGCCACCCACATCCTGGCCTTTGAAGGGGACAGCCACGTCGAGTGGTTTGAAGGTAACTTTGAGGCCTACGAAGAAGACAAGAAGCGCCGACTGGGCGCTGACAGTCTGATCCCGCATCGCATCAAGTTCCAGAAGTTCGCTCGTTAGACCTGCATCCAACTCCGGCTGTCTGTTGCCCATCGACAGACAGCCGGGGGTTTTGCACCCAGGCCCAAGGGCTGGCACCGATCAGGGTGCAGGCATCACCGTCTCAACTGGACGATTGCGGCGGCTTCGGGCACGACCCCACCGGTAGATCCCGTAAGATAGAGCGCCGCCACAAATCAGAATGGCGAGCGCCACCAGGGGTCTGAAGGCGATCCAGGCCAGGGCGATGGTCAGGGTTCCCGCGCAAAGCCCCAGTACGAAGGCGATCAGGCCCGTACCCATCCTGACCAGACTTCCCGCAAGAGGAAGAACATCTGCCAGGACGCCAAGAGGAGCCAGTATCATCGAAAAACCGATGATCAGGACCAGCACACCTGCACCCCGCAATATCCAGGTTATGACCCTGTTTGTGTCTTGAGCCCCCTCGAACATCGCGCCCGCCGCGACCTGACCTTCGCTAACCAGCAAGATAGGTTCCCCGTTCTCCGCTTGGTGGATTCCAAGACCACTGCCCGTCTGGCGGGCGACGACGCTGGTCATGGCAAGGGGGGTAAGACTGTATTCAATACGCAGATCACCAATCTCCGGTTCAGGCACGGCATCCGGGGCTGATCGGCCCGCTTGCACGCTGGCCTGGGGCTGATCACTTAGTAGAATGCGATTACCCGCAATAGAGACGGAACGACGCAGGTTGCCTATGGCCTGGCGCACCTCGGGAAGGACGGCCGTATCAAGCGCCATCGGCTGAGCTCCGCCAATACGTTCGACAATAGCCTCATCGAGATTGTAGCTGCCCAGGGCAACGTCGCTTGCAAGGAATTCGGCCGCCTCGATATCGAAGGCGGGGTTGCGATGCCCGTTTGGTTCGGCGAACTCCTCTGAGTTTTCGGCTTGAGAAGACCAGACCTTGGCGTATCGATAGGTGGTCACGGTTTCTTCACCGCCTCCAAGCTTCGTTCGTGTTTCGGACGACGTCGTTTCACGCCACTGGTACATCTCGACCTTGCGGCTCAACCGGATCCCTGAGGCTGTAATCCCGAAATCGGGATCGATCAGAGGTGTCGTGGTCGCGACTGGCCCTGAAACATGGACAAGCTTCTGGTCATTGGCGGGATCAACGCGCTCAGCGTCCACGCTGATCACGGCGGCAGCGCCCTGCTTCAGACCCGTTGCCGTCTTGACCGCACGACCTTCGTTCCAGAACAGGACCCCGACACAGACAACGATCAGGACAAGCCCGACGAGCACTCCGGTGAGCGCACTTCCTATGCGTGAGAACCACGACGTCTGCGTGGTTCGTGTGATCTGGTCATTCATACGTCTTGCCCCCAACAGATTTGCAGAACGATTTTGACATCCGCATCAGCGGCTAGCTCGTCCCTCCAGGATGCATAATACTGTCAGGCTTGATTGTCCCTGCCACTTGTATGGCAGGCGTGAGCAGGTCAAATCCAACCATGCCTGATTCAAACGGTTACGCCCAAAACTCCACAAAGCCCGTCCCGCCCTGCCAGCAGGGCTGGTGCTTCTGGATTGACCGTGGAGGCACATTTACCGACATCGTCGCTCGCAATCCGTCAGGCGAACTGGCTAGCGCCAAACTTCTGTCCAGCAACCCGGGTCAGTATTCTGATGCGGCGGTCGAGGGCATTCGTAGGCTCACAGACACACCCCAGGGCAGCCTGCCAGCCGGCCTTGTCCGGGAGGTCAGGATGGGAACCACAGTTGCCACCAATGCACTGCTTGAACGAAAGGGCGAGCCCACAGCTCTGGCCATTACATCCGGCTTCGGAGACGCGCTGAGAATCGGCTGGCAGAGCCGGCCTCTCCTGTTCGCTCGCCAGGTCAATCAGGTCCCGCCCCTGCATGATCAGGTGATCGAGATTGAGGAACGGATGGGTGTGGATGGAACTGTCGTCACCCGGCTCGACGAAGCGCGGGCTTTTGAGAGCCTCACTGCCGCGAGAGGCTTGGGCTTAAAGTCCGTCGCCATAGTCCTGATGCACGGCTGGCGCTATCCAGATCATGAGGTTCGACTGGCCGATATCGCCAGAGATGTCGGGTTCGAACAGATATCGGTCAGTCATGAGGTCGGGTCCCTGATCAAGCTGATCGGTCGTGGCGACACAACCGTCGCTGATGCCTATCTGTCGCCCGTCGTGCGTGCCTATGTCGATCATATTGGTTCAGATCTGGGACAGGACACCCCGCTTCTGTTCATGCAGTCTAACGGTGGACTGGTGAGCGCAAAGGCCTTCCGCGGCAAGAATGCCATCCTGTCGGGTCCTGCCGGGGGGGTCATAGGGATGGCAGCCACCGCCCGGTCTGCTGGCTTTGAGCATGTCATTGGCTTTGACATGGGTGGAACCTCTACAGACGTCTCACATTTTTCCGGAGACCTAGAGCGGACCTCCGACAGCGTCATAGCCGGCGTTCGCCTGAGGGCTCCGATGCTGGCCATAGAGACCGTGGCTGCAGGTGGGGGCTCAATCTGCCGATTTGACGGCTCGCGCCTTCGCGTTGGGCCTGAAAGCGCAGGTGCCCTGCCCGGCCCGGCAGCCTACAGGCTGGGCGGTCCCCTCACAGTGACGGACTGCAATGTTCTTCTGGGCAAGCTGCAGCCCCAGCATTTCCCGCCGGTTTTCGGGCCAAGTGGAGATCAACCCCTCGACGCGCAGGCCGTGGAGGCCCGGTTTGCCGATCTCTGTGCTGAAGTATCGGCCGTGACCGGTCGCCAGGAAGACCCCCTTGTCCTCGCAGAAGGGTTCATCGCGATCGCGGTCCAGCATATGGCAGAAGCGATCAAGTCCATTTCGATCCAGCGCGGACATGACGTCACCCGTCATGTCCTCAATGCCTTCGGTGGTGCCGGTGGTCAGCACGCCTGCCTCGTGGCGGACGCCCTGGGCATGTCGACTGTCATGCTCCACCCACTTGCGGGTGTGCTTTCTGCCTATGGTATGGGACTTGCCGACGTCAGGGCCGTTCGACAGCTTACGGTCAGCGTCTTGCTGGATTCCGCCAACGACGCAAGGCTGGAGCTGGCTCTGGCTGATCTGACAGCCCGGACGCTCAGCGACCTGGAGAGCCAGGGTTTTGACCAGACCTCGGGTATCAAAAATCTCGACACACTTGCCCGTGCCGAGATCAAATATGCCGGATCAGACACAAGCCTCACTGTGCCATTTGGTACCGCGCCCAGTATGCGCGAGGCTTTCGAACATCAACACAGACGGCGCTTCGGCTTTGTTGCACAGGACCGTGACCTGATCGTCGATACCATTGAGGTCGAGGCGGTGGGACGCTCCATTGACGACGTTGCACCCCAAGCCCCCTTGTCGTCTTCGGCTCGTATTACGCCTTGTGCCCTCGATCACAGTCGTGTCCGCATGGATGGCAGGGACTATGAGGCGCCGGTCTACAGGCGCGAAGCTCTCGAGCCGGGTTCATCCATTGAGGGCCCAGCGCTGATCTTTGAAGGCACGGGTGCCACTGTGGTTGAACCCGGATGGTGCGCCAGTATCGATCCGAACCGGACCCTGATCCTGACCCGTGTTCGTCCGCTTGAGCATCGCAGGGTGGCAGGCACCGATGTAGACCCGATCCTTCTTGAGGTCTTCAATGCCCGCTTTATGGCCGCGGCTGATCAGATGGGGGAGGCACTACGCGCCACGGCCTATTCGGTAAACATCAAGGAGCGTCTGGATTTTTCCTGTGCGATTTTCGACGCATCCGGTGCCCTGATCGCCAATGCGCCCCATATCCCGGTCCATCTCGGCTCCATGGGCGAAAGCATAGCCGCTGTCATCCGGTCACGCGGAGAGGCTCGCGATGGGCGCGGACTGAGACGCGGCGACGTCTATATGCTAAACGCCCCCTATAATGGCGGCACGCATCTGCCGGACATCACAGTCATCCTCCCCGTCTTCCTCGATGCCGACAACGTGCCCGCTTTTTTTGTGGCCGCCCGGGGTCATCACGCTGATGTCGGGGGTCTAACCCCTGGATCCATGCCCGCAACGTCATGCGTCGTTGAGGACGAAGGCGTGCTGATCGATGACGTATTGCTCGTTGAAGACGGCCGCCTGCTCGAAGGCGAGACCCGAGCCCTTTTCTCCGCTGGTCGCTATCCCGCCCGCAACATCGATATGAACATTGCCGATCTGAAGGCACAGATCGCGGCCTGCAGACGAGGTTCAGATGAACTTCAGGCCATGGTCAGCGAGTTTGGCCGGCCTGTCGTGGAGGCCTACATGGGTCATATCCAATCTAACGCCGAGGAGGCTGTCCGCCGGATCATTGCCGGTCTGAAGCCCGGTGCCTTCGCCTATGAAATGGATTGCGGGGCCGTCATACGCGTCCGCATAGACGTTGATCCGCAAGCCAGAACAGCCGTTGTCGATTTTTCAGGCACGAGCCCCCAGCTCACGAGCAACTTTAATGCCCCACTGTCGATAACAAGGGCGGCCACCCTTTATGTATTTCGAACACTGGTTGATGACAGCATACCGCTGAATGAAGGGTGTCTGAAGCCGATCACCCTTATCGTACCCCAAGGGTCCTGCCTTAATCCCCTCTATCCGGCCGCTGTCGTGGCCGGCAATGTCGAAACAAGTCAGGCGGTTGTCGATACACTTTACGGTGCCCTGGGTGTTCTTGCTGCCAGTCAGGGCACCATGAATAACTTCACCTTTGGGGATGCAACTCGCCAATACTATGAAACCATCGCTGGCGGTGCGGGCGCAGGACCCGGGTTTGATGGAGGTTCAGCCGTCCAGACCCATATGACAAACAGTCGCCTGACGGATCCTGAAGTGCTGGAAACACGCTTTCCGGTCCGCCTCGAAGCCTTCTCTATTCGTCAGAAATCGGGGGGTGACGGTAAGTGGAGGGGTGGAGATGGTACCATCCGCCGAATGCGTTTCCTCGAACCTATGACCGCTGCGATACTGTCAAACCGGCGACGCATTGCGCCCTTTGGAGCCCAGGGTGGCGATAGTGGCGCACCAGGCAAGAACAGCGTCGAGCGCACCGACGGCCGGATTGAATGCCTTGGATCGACAGCTGAAGTTGACATGATGCCGGGCGACATCTTCGTCATCGAAACGCCCGGTGGAGGTGGCTACGGCCAAGATGAGCCCTTAGCCTCAGTCGTGCAGGATTAAGGCGTTCCAGCGCCTTCACGCGCACCCTGGCACGGCTTCACAGCGTGGCATGACCGACGCCGAAGGCCCGCTAGCCTCTTGGATCAAACGGGCCGCCATTGAGCCCCTGAAGCTCAACCAGGCAGGCACTCCACCTGTCTGAGACCTTCCCAGAGAGCGATCCCGGCACTCACGGCCAGGTTCAACGACCGCGTATCTGCCCGAATCGGAATGAACACCCTTGCATCAGCCGCAGCATGGACATGTTCAGGAACGCCCGCAGTTTCTCGACCAAACAGTAGCATATCGTCGCGCTCGAACCGGAAGTCACTCAGCGTCTGGGAGGCCTTGGTCGTAAACAGCACAAGGCGGCCTGTGCCCCTGTCGCGCTGGAACGTTTCCCAGTCAAAGTGCCGTATCATATGGCCCAGAGGCCCATAATCGAGTGCAGCACGCTTCATGGCCCGGTCTCCAAAATCGAAACCTACAGGCTCAATCACATGCAATTGGACGTCGAAACAGGCCGCCAAACGGATGCAGGCACCAACGTTCTGAGGAATGTCCGGTTGAAAAAGGGCGAGACGCATTCTAAGCCCCTTTTACGCGCGAACCCGAGTTTTGTCGCGGCTGGATTGCGAGTGTTTCGCAGGCAATGTCTACGGCCTGTGCAAACTCTCTAAATGATTTGGCTGGATAGGGCATGGGTCTGCAATAACGAGACTCAACCGACGTCGTGACCCGGCTCTCCCGGGATTGGACGCGGAAAACCAGAGGTGAGACGTGGCCGAACCGGTCGTGAATTCAAACGGCCCCCAAGAGGGACCTGAGGGCGATCCAAACCGCCGCGATTTCATTCATATCGCGGCTGGAGCTGCAGCCGTGGGTGCAGGCGTCATGGTGGCCTGGCCGCTTATCAATCAGATGAACCCCGCTGCAGACACACTTGCGCTGTCGACCATCGAGTTCGATGTCAGCAAGGTCAATGAAGGCCAGCAGGTTGTCATTACCTGGCAGGGCAAGCCTGTGTTTGTGCGCAACCGCACGGCCCGTGAAGTCGAGGAAGCCGCCGCCACTCCACTGGGCGATCTGAAGGACCCCCAGTCCGATGCGGATCGCGTAAAGCCCGGACATCAGAATATGCTGGTTGTCATCGGGTCCTGTACGCACCTCGGCTGTATCCCGACCTTCGGAACCGGCGACTACGGCGGCTGGTTCTGCCCCTGCCACGGCTCGCACTACGATACCTCGGGACGCATCCGCAAAGGCCCGGCACCGACCAATCTGACTGTGCCTGAGTATGACTTCACTGCCGGTTCCACGATCAGGATCGGTTGAGGACAACAACACCAATGAGCGAACACCAATCCACTTACGTCCCCAAGACAGGCATCGAGAAGTGGCTCGATACGCGCCTGCCGATCGTGCGCTTCGGGGCCGACTACTTGTCGCTTCCGACGCCGCGCAACCTGAACTACTGGTATACTTTCGGTGCCATTCTGATCGTTTGCCTGGTGATTCAGATCATCACCGGCATTGTCCTGGCGATGCATTATTCCCCCAATACCGCGACGGCCTTCGCCTCGGTCGAGAGAATCATGCGTGACGTCAACGGTGGTTGGTTGATCCGCTATGTGCACGCAAACGGAGCCTCGATGTTCTTCATCGCGGTCTATGTGCACATGCTCCGTGGCCTCTATTACGGCTCCTACAAGGCCCCTCGGGAGATGATCTGGATTCTGGGGTGCGTCATCTTCTTCCTGATGATTGCGACCGCCTTCCTTGGCTATGTATTGCCCTGGGGTCAGATGTCCTACTGGGGTGCCGAGGTCATCACGAACCTTATCGGCGCTATCCCGGTTGTGGGAGAACCTCTCCTGATCTGGCTGCGTGGCGGACCGGCCATCGATAATGCCACCCTCAATCGCTTCTTCTCACTTCACTACCTTCTGCCTTTCGTGATCTTTGGCGTTGTCGTGCTGCACCTTTGGGC
>JBFZCB010000252.1:0-6034 GCA_041308165.1 Caulobacterales bacterium | reverse complement strand
GGATCGAGGATCCCCCGGGTGATCCCAGGGCTCCAACCAGCCGCCCTTCGGTGTCCATGATAATGACAGGTGACATGGAGCTCCGCGGCCGCTTTCCGGCGGCGACAGCATTGGCTGCAGGCTCTCCATCCGGCCGATTGGGCGTCAGGGAAAAATCGGTCAGCTGATTGTTTAGAAAGAAGCCGCCGGCCATCCGGCCCGACCCGAAAAGGCTCTCCACTGTTGTGGTCATGCTGACGGCATTACCCGCCCTGTCGACGACCACAAAGTGGCTGGTGCCGCTGGGCTCATGGGTGGCATCGGGCCCCCGGAAATGTCCCCCTGGGGGATTTCCAGCCTCGGCGGCCCCGGTCAGGCCCGCGGCCAGAGCCGCACGCTGGGCGATATAGGCCCCGTCCAGCAGACCCTGAACGGGAACCCCCACAAATGCAGGGTCGGCCACATAACGATCACGGTCTGCATACATGAGCCGCTGCAGCTGGCCAAAGGCGACCCAGGCGGCCGGGCTCTGCGGCCCCTGGTCCAGGTCGGGTACATGGGCCGCCATTTCGAGCAGTTGCAGGACCGAGACGCCGCTCGACGGGGGTGGAGGCACACAGACCACATAGACCCTGAATGGGCGGCAGAGGGCACCGCGCTCGATCGGTGCATAGGCCGCCAGATCCTCAAGCGTCAGGCTACCCGGATGGGTATCGGCCTGGACGGCGGCCACGATCTCCTCGGCAATCCGACCCCGATAGAAGGCCGAGGCCCCCTCACGGGCAAGGGTGGAGACCGTCTCGGCATAGGCCGGATTGCGCAGAACGTCTCCGGCCCCATAGCGCGTGCCGTCCGGCTTGGTGAAATAGGCAGAGGCCCAGCGACTGGCGGACTGGTTGCGGTTTGAAGCGATCATCCCCGCCAGGCGGGGGCTGACCGCGAACCCGTCGCGTGCGAGGCGCTCGGCCTCGCCAAACAGCTCACTCCAGGCCAGGCCCCCATGATCCCTGTGGGCCTCGCCCAGGAGGGACACCACTCCCGGCACGCCGGTCGATCGTCCGCTGAGGACGGCCTGCATGAACGGCAGGGGGCGTCCCTCTTCAAAGAACAGTTCGGGGGTGGCTGCCGCCGGAGCCGTCTCGCGGCCGTCATAGGCCGTGATCTCCCGACGCGTGGCGTCATAGTACATCATGAAGGCCCCGCCCCCGAGGCCTGATGACTGGGGCTCCACAAGGCCAAGCACGGCCTGGACCGCCACAGCGGCATCCACGGCACTCCCTCCCCGCGCGAGAATATCGAGCCCGGCCTGGACCGCATGGGGGTTGGCGGCGGACACAAAGGGTCCGATCGCGGGCGGAGCCGTGACCGCCAGCGACCCGGCTACAGGGGCTGGCGAAAGGGCTCTGTCCTGGACAGGTGGGGCCAGGGTCTGGCAGCCGCCAAGGATCAGGACGAAGGCGAAGGCCTTGCAGTACAGGGGAAGTCTCATGTCAGACAACCTAGACCATAACGATGGGCTTGGCATCTACCCCTGTCTGATCCTGGCCAGAGGCGCATCCCTGCCTACGGGGTCCGCACAAGGCCTGAGGCGGCCAGGGCAGGGCGATGCATGGGGTTGCAGTGAGCCGTGGGGCTTTTCGAGTGCAAACCGGCGTTCAGTCCTCACCCAGGGCTTCGAACATGGCCTCAGCCTCATCGAAGGTGTCATAGGTCAGGACCTCGGGCCTATTGACGATAATGAACCGGCTGAGGATGCGGCCGGTCTCATCGGCTTCCTCCTGCTGCCACATGGACCGGTCGAGCCTCTGCTGGAGCAGGGTCCACTGGCCGGGTCCCTGGGGCGGCTGGGGCGGCTGGGGCGTATCCATGAGCCTGTCCTTCGGACCCTACAAGCGCCAGGTCCAGGCTCAGACCCTAGGCCCATTGTCGATCCAGACAAGCCCCGGGTAGGGCTGGGCCCGGCCTCAGTGCGAGACCGGGTCGATCAGATCCTGTCAGGGTTCGATGCCGGTCGTGCGCATGATCTCGGCGCGAAGCTCGGGCATGCCATCGCCTTTTTCGGCAGAGGTCAGGGCCACAGCCGGAAAGGCGGCCGGGCGTTTTGATATGGCCTTCAGTGTCTTTTCGCGCATGGCCTCGCCCTCACCCTTCTTGAGCTTGTCGGCCTTGGTCAGGACGATCTGATAGGAGACGGCGGCCAGATCCAGGGCATCGAGCGCCTCGTCGTCAACCGACTTCAGACCATGGCGGCTGTCGATGAGGAGGTAGACGCGCTTGAGCGTCACCCGCCCGCGCAGATAGTCACGGCCCAGATCCTGGAACTTCTTCACCGTGGTCTTGGAGGCCTTGGCCCAGCCATAGCCGGGCAGGTCAACGAGCCTGGCCTTGGCATCAAGGTCAAAGAAGTTGACCTCCCGTGTCCGGCCCGGCTCGTTGGAGGCCCGGGCCAGCTTGTGCATGCCAACAAGCCCGTTGATCAGGCTGGACTTGCCCACATTGGATCGGCCTGCAAAGGCAACCTCAGGCAGGTCGGGTGCCGGCAGCTGTTCGATCTTGGCGCAACCCAGGACGAAGGTAGCCGGACGCGCGAACAGCACCCGCGCAGCTTCCAGCTCCTCATCGGTGAAGTCCGTCACATCAGGCTTTCTTGAGCTTGGCCAGGAAGGTGTCGATCGGGTTCTCGGCCTTGAAGCGGTGCATGATGAAATACTGCTGGGCAATCGAGAGGATGTTGTTCCAGGCCCAGTAGATCAGCAGGCCGGCCGGGAAGACCGCCATGATGAAGGTGAACAGGATAGGCATCAGCTGGAAGATCTGGCGCTGGATGGGGTCAGGCGCAGGCGGGTTCATTGCGGTCTGCAGCCACATGGTGAAGCCGTAAAGGATGGCCAGGACGCTGAGCCCGAGGGTGAAGCCGGAGCCCCCGCCGCCAATCAGCGAACCGATCAGAGGCGCGCTTGCCGGATCCCAGGGAAGGAGACCAAACAGGTTCCAGATATTGGTGGGATCGCGGTCAGACAGGTCCTGGATCCAGCCAAAGAAGGGCGCATGACGCATCTCGATGGTCACATAGAGGACCTTGTAGAGCGCATAGAAGACCGGGATCTGGACCAGTATGGGCAGACAGCCTGCGAGAGGATTGATCTTCTCGCGCTGGTAGAGGGCCATCGTCTCCTTCTGCTGCTGGGCCGGATCGTCCTTATGCGCAGCCTTGATCTCCTCCATCTTGGGCTGGAGGTTGCGCATCTTGGACAGGCTTTCGTAGCTCTTGTTTGCCAGGGGGAACATGATGATCTTGATGGACAGCGTCAGGAGCAGGATGGCCACCCCGAAGTTGCCCACCAGACCATAGAAATACTCCACCAAGAGGAAGATCGGCCGCGTCAGGAAGAACAGGAACCCCCAGTCGATGGCATAGATGAAGCGGGGCAGGTCCAGCGCCTTCTCATAGCCCACCAGAACCTGGTTGCGCTTTGCGCCGGCAAACATCTTCTGGGTCTCGGTGATCTGGGCACCGGGCTGGATGGTTCGGGTCTCTCCGAGGAACTGGGCTGAATGGACATTGTAGCGCGCGCCCTCGGTCACCCGGAACTCGGCCTGGATCGCCTCTGACTGGGTCGGGATCAGGACCGCCATCCAGTATTTGTCGGTGACGCCGAGCCAGCCGCCGGTGGATTCGAACTTCTCCAGCGGCTTCTTGGCCCAGTCCTTGTACTTCAGCTGGGTCGTGGCAAAGCCATCACCCTTGGTGAAGGTGCCAATGCCGCCCTCGTGCAGGATCTGGTTCTTGCCGAGGTCGTCAGGGACGCCCTGGCGCTCGACGCGCCCATAGGGTGCAAGGGTGATCGGCTGTGTGCCGATGTTCACGACCGTGTCGCTGACCGTAAAGAGATACTGATCGTCGATCGAGACGACGCGGGTAAAGCGCAGTCCCTGGCCATTGTCCCACGTCAGGGTGACCGGCGTCTGGGGCGTCAGGTTGGACCCTTGCGTCATCTGCCAGACGGTATTGGGGCCAGGAACCCCACCGGGAACATTCTGACCGACCCAGCCGAACTGGGCGAAATAGGCATGCTCCATCCCCTGCGGACGGAACAGTTCCACCGAAGGCGAGTCTGTCTTGATCGTTTCCCGATAGGAGGTCAGGTAAAGATCATCGATCCGCCCGCCCTGCAGGGACAGCGAACCCTTCAGTCGGGGGTTCTGGATCGGAATCCGGGGAACGGTTCCAAGCGCCTGGGCACGATCGGTCAGGAAAACGGGCTGGGCGGGCGAACCGGGCAGGATGCCAGGACCCTGGAGGGCGGCTCCGCCCTGGCCAGTACCTGCGCCTGCACCCTGGGCTGCGGCCTGGGCTTCAGCAGCCACGAGGGCCTGGCGGGCTTCGAGCTCGGCCTGGCGCCGGTCAGCCTGGGGTTGCAGGACGAAGAACTGATACGCGATCAGGATTACGGCCATGCACACGACGAAGATGATCGTGTTGCGTGTGTTATCGGGTTTCATGCGGGTCCGTCATCCTGGGCAGGCATTTGGCGGGCGGCCATTTGGGTTAGCGCGGCCATTTGGGTTAGCTCTGGGGCTCGCTCCGGGGTCCGGCGTCCGCGCCCTGCGGGGTTGAAAGCCTTGTAAGCGCCGATTTCACATCGTCAAGCAGACGTTCCCATTCTCTGGCCGCCGTGCCCATGCGCGCAATCAGCACATAGTCGCTGCCGGGACGTCCATGGAGGGGGATCAGAGCCCGCGCCGCCTCGCGCAGACGCCGTTTTGCACGGTTACGGACAACCGCGCCACCGACCTTGCGGGTTGCGGTAAAACCGACACGAATAAGGGGGTTGTTGTCACCACGGTCAAGGCGCTGGATCACAACCCCGCCACGGGCCAGGGAAACGCCTTTCGCGGCCGCCAGGAACTGGGGCCGCGAGGTCAGACGTTCGATCCTTGGATTTTCCGTCATGCGCCCGGCTCCGGACGCATCAGGCGACAAGCGTGACGCAAAGCCCCGGGGCTTAGGCGGTCAGACGCTTGCGGCCCTTGGCGCGCCGCCGCGCGACAATCTTCTGACCGTTCTTGGTGGCCATCCGCGAACGGAAGCCGTGACGGCGCTTGCGCACTAAACGCGACGGCTGATAGGTCCGCTTCACGGTCAGCTCCTCTGAATGATGGTTGCGCCAGACATGAACTCGTCCGTCGCAGGAAGGGCGGGCGTATAAGGGCGGGGACGAAGCCTGTCAACGCTGGAGCACACATGAACATCATCAACCGCCTTGGTCCCCTGGTCCTTCTGGGCACGTTGATGACGGTCATCCTTGCCATGGGATGGAACCAATACCTCTCACTGGACACACTGCGCGAGCACGGTGGGGCGCTGAGAGCCTTTGCGGCCAACCACTATGTGCTGTGCCTTCTTCTGCTGATGGCGGCCTTTGCCCTGCTCACGGCCAGTGTCATGCCTGGGGTCTTCTTTGTCACGATCACCGCCGGCTATCTGTTCGGTCCCTGGATCGGAGGGGTTTCGACATCCATTGCCGCGACCTTCGGTGCCCTGATGGTCTATGGCGTGGCGCGCTCGGCGCTTGGCCGGTCCATGCGCGAGGCGGCCGAGCGCAAGGGCGGCGTCATGGCCAGGGTCTGCGCCGCGATCGACAAGGATACCTTCTGGTATGTGCTGGCCTCCCGTCTCGCCGTTGTCGTGCCCTTCCACATGATCAATGTGGCGGCCGGGGTCATGGCGGTCCGGCTCCTTCCCTATTCTCTGGCTACCGTCATTGGTCTTTTGCCCGCCCACATCATCTACTGCTGGATCGGGGCACGGCTGAACACCCTGCTGATCACGGATCCCGACCCGGACATCCGCTCGCTCTTCAATCAGTTCTGGGGCCCCATGGCGGGCGTCTTTATTCTGGCTGTCGTGCTCCCCTTTGCCCTGAAGTCCCTGCAGTCGCTCTGGGCCCGACACCGATCCCCAGGTGCCGCGGCATCGAAGGACCGGAACGGTGATTGATGACAAGTGCATTGATAAGGAGCCCAAACCTTGCGATGCCAGGCCCATGACGCA
>JBFZCB010000251.1:0-5370 GCA_041308165.1 Caulobacterales bacterium | reverse complement strand
GTGACGCCGTTTCTTGACCAACCCGCCAGCATTACGCTTGCCAGCGGCCCGCAAGGCCAGCCCTATGCAAGACTGGCTACGGGCGCAAGCGTGGTCTCCGGCGAAGCCTATGATACGATAGATGCAGACATGGTCGATATGGAAACCTATTCGGTCGTGCGTGCAGCCGAGCGGTTTGGCCTTCCCGTTATTGGTCTGCGCGGTATCAGCGATGGCAAGGCTGACCTGACGGGCCTGTCAGACTGGACAGATACCCTGGCGGTGATTGATGCGGGACTGGCTGAAGCGCTCGATCTCCTGGCCGCTGAACTCTCTCGACTGAGCCAAGAATTTCCCGAACCACAAACGGAGCTGTCATCATGACCTCTTCCAGATCTGGCCATGAGAAGGTTCTCATCGTCGACTTCGGCAGTCAGGTCACGCAACTGATAGCAAGACGGCTGCGCGAGGCGAATGTCTATTGTGAGATCCATCCCTACGATAAGGCGGTGGCCGCGCTCCAGGCGATCAGTCCACGCGCGATCATCCTATCCGGAGGTCCAGCCTCGACGACCGAGGCTGAAAGCCCAAGGGCTGATCCTTCCCTCTTTAAGGCGGGTGTTCCGGTCCTGGGCATCTGTTACGGCGAGCAGACCATCTGTGCAGAGCTGGGAGGAAAGGTTGAGAGCGGTCACCACAGAGAGTTCGGTCGCGCAGAGATTACCATTCGTCGAGTGAGCCCGCTTTTTCAGGGTTTGGCTGCTGTTGGCGAGACTGAGACGGTCTGGATGAGCCACGGTGACCGCGTGACCGCCATCCCTGAGGGTTTTGAGGTTATCGCCACCAGCGAAGGCGCTCCATTTGCGGCAATCGCAGACGAGACACGCCGCTTCTATGGCGTCCAGTTTCATCCCGAGGTCATGCATACACCGCACGGGGCAGCTATTCTGAAGAACTTTACCCACGGTATCGCCGGCCTGTCCGGTGACTGGACCATGGCCTCCTACCGTGATGAGAAGATTGCCCAGATCCGCGACCAGGTAGGCTCCGCCAAGGTCATCTGCGGCCTCTCTGGTGGGGTCGATTCATCGGTCGCTGCAGTTCTGATCCATGAGGCCATTGGCGACCAGCTGACATGCGTGTTTGTAGACACGGGCCTGTTGCGCAAAGATGAGGCCAGTCAGGTCACAACGCTCTTTCGGGAACACTATAATATCCCCCTGGTGCACGTTGATGCCTCGAAGGAATTTCTTGGTGCCCTTTCTGGGATTTCTGATCCGGAGACCAAACGCAAGACGATCGGTCGTGTGTTCATAGAGATCTTCGATCGTGAAGCGGGCAAGATCGAGGGCGCTGCATTCCTGGCCCAAGGGACACTCTATCCGGACGTCATAGAAAGTGTTTCTGCATCTGGTGGGCCATCGGCTGTGATCAAGAGCCACCACAATGTTGGCGGATTGCCCGACTTCATGAAGCTGAAGCTCGTTGAACCGCTACGAGAGCTTTTCAAGGATGAAGTCCGCGCGCTTGGTCGCGAGCTCGGCCTGACAGATGCCTTTGTCGGGCGTCACCCCTTCCCGGGACCCGGGCTTGCCATCCGGATCCCAGGAGAGATCACCGCAGACGCAGTGGATACGCTGCAGCAGGCCGATGCCATCTATCTTGATGAGATCCGCAAGGCAGGGCTTTATGATGATATCTGGCAGGCCTTTGCTGTACTTCTACCTGTTAAGACCGTTGGTGTGATGGGTGATGCCCGGACTTATGAAAAGGTACTCGCCCTGCGAGCGGTTACCTCAACCGACGGTATGACGGCAGACTTTTTCGAGTTCCCCTGGGAAGTTCTGGGACGAACCGCTACCCGCATCGTCAATGAGGTTCGAGGTGTGAACAGGGTCGTTTACGACGTGACCTCCAAGCCGCCTGGGACCATTGAGTGGGAGTGAGGGAAAACGAATTCCGTGGGCGGCTAGGGCGTGGATTATCACGGAAAAACAATGATTTATTGTGTTCCAAGGCAACAATCGGCTGTGTAATCTCGCTTATCCTTCGGACATTCCAAGGCTCGGATTTCATCGAAGGTTTCGGAATAGAGCGGACGGTCCAGCCGAACCGGCGGCGAAATTCGACAATTTCCATGAGGGTGCCTGGCGCGGCTTCAGTTCATCGATCGGAAAGACCGTCATCACGCCGCGAACATAGGGATGGTGCATTTCTGAATTTGGTCATCTGCGGCATGGCGGGTCTTGAGCACCGATCATCCGAGGTCGGAACGCCTCAATCGCTTCCTCGGTCAAGATTTTCTCATTTAGCGACCCGGATCGCACCAAGCGATTTGAGGTGGCCGCAAGCGAGGCCGATCGCGACGAGGCCGATCGCGACGAGACCGGCGAGGCGTTCCAACGCGCTTTCTGCAAGAGCATCTTACCAAAGCTGCAAGAGCCGGAAGCCGAAAACCCGTCGACCCGAGACCGAACCAGAAACCATCAATCGGCTGGATAGGCAAAGTACAACATCAACAAAAGATTGGGCCTGCCGGCCCTGAAGGCAGAATGGGCAGCCTCAACGGGTAGGGCCGGACGGGGCCGCCGAATGTCAGGTCGCAAACAGCCCTTGGTCCGACCGGAAGCCCTTGAACTCGAGCGCATTCCCTGAGGGGTCACGAACGAAGAAGGTCGCCTGTTCGCCCGGTTCACCCTTGAAGCGGACCTTGGGGCGCAGCACCCAGTCAATCTCGTCAGGGCGTGCCTCGAGTCTGGCCGCAAGGGCGCTCCACTGCTCCATGGTCAGGACCACACCGAAGTGCGGGACGGGAACCGTATCGGCATCGACGGCTCCGGCAGAGGCTTCCACACGCTGGTTTGACGGCAGGACATGGGCCGAAAGTTGATGACCGAACAACGAGAAGTCGATCCACGTCGGCGCTTCCCGTCCCTGTTCGCATTCCAGTACATCAATGTAGAAATGTCGCGTGGACTCTATATCCGATACGGGAAACGCCAGATGGAACGGACGGGTGACGGTCATGATGCGCTAAAATCCTTCTTTTATTGAAAGGTTTGGTCACTCATTCGAGACCCAATACGACAGCCAAGGCGTGATGGCTACCATTGCGGTGCGCTTGCCCCTGATCAGAGTCCCCCGCGTTCACAAGCGCCACCCCAAGAGATTGATGGCGGCAGGCGACCAGCCGAAAGCGGCAAGCCCCAGGACGAGGCCGCTGAGCGCCGGACACTCTCACATCCCGACTTATGGCCCAAGCTAGGCGAACAGAATGGCCAGGCTGAGCGCATAGATCGGTGCTGGCAGTCTAACGCTAGAAGGGCTCCGGTGGGGACTTGTTGTCCTGGAGGCGGGATGGATCCGATCCGTTTCAAGCGGCATCGGTTCCCCGGATCCGCTATCGTGCAGGCGGTGCGCTGGTATGTCCGGTTCACACTCAGCATTCCTGACGTCGAGGAGTTGCTGGGTGATCGAGCTCGGACTTCTGATTGCCGCCAACCTGAGCCATGCGCAATACCGCCCGACGGGCCGGTGGCATCTTGATGAGGCGATCGTGACCCGCAGGACGGCGTAGCCAATATCGGCGGGCGGCGATGAAGGTGCTGGGTCTGAAGGGGCGTCACTGCCCTGGCGAGATGCGCGAGAGCAATCGAACGAAGAACTTGCACCTCGTGAATCGCGGACAAGAGCGCACGCCACAGAAATTCAAGTCACAAGGCTTTGAACGGCGTTTCTTCTATGGCCACGGTCCGATCGACAAAAGGTTCAATCTACAACCCCATCTGATCTCTCGAGCCGGCCCCTGTACACTGCGGGGGCAGGCAAACGAGGCTTGGGCGGCGACGATGCAGGCCACCTGAAGCGGGAAGGGGAGGGCGCTTTCAGCTCGGCCAGCTCATGTTGTCGGTTCCATTTGGCCTGACAGGACCTTCTGACACTATCGACCAACTAGACTGAAGGTGAACGGCCAGCAAAATCTGTCTGCCTTTGTCAGATGAAATGTTCCCCGGAAATCAACAGAATGATCGGATTGGGCACATTCCATTTGAATTTGCCCTGGTAGACCACCTGTAAATCAGAAAGAACTTCAATGAATCTAAATATATTGATTGGCGCGATGCTTACACTAGCGTGGTCGGGATCTGTTCTTGCGCAATCAAGAAATGAGCAGGCTTTTGGTCCCTGGAAGCTGACCACCATTGTAGACGTGGCGGGAGGGCCAACTCGAGCTATTCTGAGTACCTCACAGGCGCAAAGCTCAGGCCGACCTGGACAAACAGCCTCTCTAACGTTCCGCTGCAGAAGCGACCAACCCGCGAAGATAGATGCAATATTCTCGGCGACAGAAAGTCTTTCTAGCCGACCGACCCATCCCGTGACCTTTCACTTCGACGCAGACACATCCATGACGCAGGCTTGGGCCAGTAGGGATGAATATGGCTCGGGCCTCAATGGCGCTGCCTACAACTATGTCGCGCAGGATGTGTCGGCGTTGCTGCAGCAGATTGCACAGTCCCGACAACTGAGTGTCAATGCCGCTACCTTTACTGGACGCAGCATTTCCACGCAGTTCACGTTCCCTTCTGCAGAGACCGAAACCGCTCTGCGAGTGACGCGGCGTGCCTGTGGCCAAAACTGAGACAGGCCGGTTGGTGCGTCCTGTGCAGGTCTCGTCGCCGCGCGTATCGTACTTGATGATTACTCACTTGTCCCGGCGACATCTGAGCACCTGATCAGAAGCCATGGAGGCCAGGAGAAGGTCAGCTATCGTGGGCCGAGGCCTGTATTAGAATGAGGTACAGTTACGATTGTAAAGGCCTGTGCCTGGAACCCGGTTTCGGATGTGCTTCGCTTTAGATAGGTATCGCTCAGGGCCCTAAGATCGCGGGGTGTTCGACCTCTGGCTGGTGTCCAGGCGACGACAATTGTCTCTTCGCCTGTGACGAGAGGATGACCCGTTGCGTCCATCGTAAGCACGCGAAGCGCGGCATTGCGCGACTGGCCAGGTGCAAGTCGTGGACTGTTGTCTGGAGCCAGAGTCATGGGTGTCACCTGCCCCTGTGCGTTGACGAAGAAGACTGCGACATCGAGAGAATCTGCATCTTGGTTGCGGAGGCGAATGAAAAGAACATCACAATGAGAGAGCAGGGGACGTTGGCCGAGGTTGACGTATTCTGCACCGGGGTTAGCCAAACCATTTGCCTGGATTGAGGACTCGCAGTCGCCTTTTTCAACCAGGCCTGTGATGTCCAGGGGGGCGTTGGGTCTTCCGTTTGAAAGGTGAGGCGCGATCGACAAGAGGAAGGCTTCCCTGTTGCCCTCTTGCATTCGTCGCGCACGCCTTGATCCTTCGATCGAGGTGGCAAGGCGCGCAGTCAGAGCATCGCC
>JBFZCB010000250.1:0-6789 GCA_041308165.1 Caulobacterales bacterium | reverse complement strand
AACCGGATCCTGGCTGAATACGGACCCCGGATGGGTCCGTATTCGGCAAGATCAGGATTCCGGGATGGTCTTTAGCCCTTTATCGGGCCTGACCTGTATCAGGCCTGACCGGGCTGAGCGTCTGAGTTGGCCGCCATCTGGGCCTGGCGTGACAGGTAGATACCGGCAAAATCGATCGGATCGACCATGAACGGGGGATAGAAGCCCCCATCAGCCGTGGCCCGCGATACAATCTCGCGAGCGAACGGGAAGAGATAGCGCGGGCACTCGATGAGAAGCAGGGGCTCGATGTCCTGAGGCTGGACGTTGGTGAGCTGGAACAGTCCACCATAGACCAGCTCGACCTGGAATACCGGGGCCTGCTCCGTTGAGGCCTTGACGGACAGGCGCATCTCAACCTCAAAAAGACCGTCTGGACGGCCCTGGGCATTGAGCTCGACGTTCATGTCGATGGCCGGCTTGCCCTCTATGCGGAGGCTTTCAGGGGCTTTGGGGTTTTCGAAGGACAGGTCGCGGACATATTGGGCCAGGATGCGGAAGCCGCCTGGAGCATTGTCCTGAGCTGGCGCGTTGGAGCCTTCGGGGATTGGAGATACGTCGGTCATGGGCGTTGGGAGCCGTGTCTGAGGTGAAGCGCCCGGCACCGCCTGGCCCGGGTCGAAGGCGCGGCGACTAGCACGACCTGCGCCCCTGCGGCAACGGCGCGAGGCTCAAGGGTGCGCTTCGCCTTGCCTCATCCTATATCAGTCCCTAATCCTCATAAACGGATCTCTAACGGTCCGTCGCCATTATTTCGCACTTCGCTCAGGACATCGCCTTGCAGATTCCGATCCAGTTTCAGGTCGTCTTCCTCGCCGCCGTGGCCGCCGTCGTGCTGTTCATGCTCTATAATGTGCTTGGCAAACGCGTCGGTCGCCAGCCCCAGGAGGATGCCCGCGCCCTGCCCCAGCCTGCTGAGGGCGGTAGCCCCCAGAAGCCCGCACTCGATGCTGGCCTGATGGCAGCCATTGCCTCGCTCAAGGCCCGCGATCCTGCCTTTGACCCCGCCAAGTTCCTCGATGGCGCCAGACAGGCCTATGAAACCATCGTGCGGGGGTACGCCTCTGGTGACCGTGCGGCACTGAAGCCGCTTCTGGCACCGAGGGTGATGGAGTCCTTTGAGGTCGGTATCGTGGCACGAGAGACACGCTCAGAAACCGAGCAGGTCGAGTTTCTGAACCCGCCGCGGGCTGATCTGGAGAGTGCGGTCGCCGAAGGCGACCGGGCGATAGCCAGGGTTCGTTTCCTGGCCGAGATTCGCAGTCGTGTACTTCCTGCCAGCGGTGAGGAAACGGCTGAGCCGAGGGTTGAGGAACGTCGAACGGCTGAAAACTGGACATTCGAACGTGCACTCGGCGCGACAGACCCGAACTGGGTACTTGCGCGGGTTGAACCCGCGACGGCCTGATGCCGGCCTTTCTCCGGGCGGGTGCCAAAGTGGCTCAGATTATCCCTGCCCGACCCCTTCGGGTTCTGGCCTGCCTGGCCCTGTCAGGGTTTCTGCTTGCCAGCTGTTCCACATCGCCTGCCCCGGTTCAGACCGGGCAGGTGCTTCCGCCTTTGGTCTCCACGCCTTCGGTTTCCCCGTCTGCGGTCCAGGCTGACAGCCCGGCCTCACTGCCGGGATGGTCTGGCGAGGACCATGTCTCGGCCTTTAAGGCCTGGCTTGTCGGCTGTGGAGTGGCCCGGTCCCCGGAGTCCCTGATGCAGTGCCGGCGCGCGGCTGACATCGAACGCCTGTCAGGGCCGGTCAGTCAGGATGTGGCCCGCCATTTCTTTGAAACGGGGTTCAGGGTTGTTCAGGCCCAGACAGCAAATGGCAATCCGGGTCTGCTGACAGCCTATTTTGCGCCTGAGTATGAGGCTCGTCACGAGGCAGATGCGGAGTTTGATGCGCCTGTTCTGGCTCGTCCCTCCGACCTGGAGCGCACGGGATCAACGGTTGTGCAACGTCGGGCCGATGGAACGCGCGCCCCTTATCCGGACCGGGCCACCATAGAGAGATCCACATCGGGTCGCGTCCTGGCCTGGATGCGGGCTGAGGACCTTTTTTTCCTTCAGATTCAGGGGTCCGGCTATGTGACCTTCCCGCAGGGCACGCCGGGTCAGCCCAGAACAGCGCGTCTGGCCTATGCAGCTGACAATGGCCAGCCCTTCGTCGGCATTGCCAGGCCTATGGTCGAGCAGGGACTTCTGCCGGTTAATGGCACGTCCGGTGATGCTATCAAGGCCTGGCTGTCGGCTCATCGCGGCAGTCAGGCGCGCGCAGTCATGGCCCTGAACCCTCGCTACATCTTCTTCAGCCTGGACGCTGATGATGGTGGCCATCCGGCCGGCGCCGCCGGCATCCCCTTGCCTGCGCGTCGCGCCATAGCGGTTGACCCTGCAAGCTGGACCTATGGTGATCTGGTCTGGATCGATGCCGATGCCGGCAACCTGCCGGGTGCTCGCCATGTTTATCGTGGACTGGTCATGGCACTCGATACCGGTTCAGCCATTCGCGGGCCGGTGCGTGCCGATTTCTATATGGGTCGCGGAGAGGCCGCAGGCTCAGAGGCGGGGTCGGTCCGTCACCCCCTGAGGATGTGGCGTCTGGTACCCAGGCACTGAGCAGCCGGGCTGGGGGCCTCAGGCGCGGTCGATCCGATAAACAACGTGGATTTCGCTCCTGCCCGCTATCTGACCGGACAAGACCCGGTCGGTAAGCCTGGCGCCGATGCGTTCAATGGCCATACGGGATCGCAGATTCCCTTGTCCGATCACGAAAATTGCCGCTTCGAACGTCCCAAAGGCATGATTGAGCATCAGGGCCTTCACATCTGCATTGATGCCGGTTCCCCAGTATCGCCGCGCCAGGAAGGTCCAGCCGATCTCGATTTCGCCAGACAGGGCCCGGCGCGTCGAAAACCGGGATGATCCCATGATCTCTCCGCTGTCGACCGCCTCAGCCACCAGTCCCCCGCCCTGTTGGAGAGCCTCATCAAAAAAGGCCCCAAAGACGTCAGGTCGCCACCGGTCATGAGCCGGGTGCTGCTCCCAGATCAGGGGGTCGCGGGCAACCGCGAACAAGGGTTCCCGGTCTTCGGGCCTCAGGGGCCTGAGCCTCGCCCGCTTCCCGTGCAGGACAGGCAGGATATTAAATCCTGCCGGAAGGTCAGACATCACCGACGCTTGAGGCCACCGAGAACGCCCCGAAGCAGTTCACGTGTAAGGGTTGATCCGGCTGTACGAAGAACCGATTTTGTGAGGGCCTCAACGGGGGTTTCACGCGTGGAGCGCCGTGCCGGGGCGCGTGGGGCGGCCCGGGGCGTGCTGGTCTCGGCTCTCGCTGTCCGGGCGGCCTGCTTCTGGGCTGCGGCCTCAGCCTTGGCTTCGGCCTCGGCCTGTTCAGCGGCGGCTTCAGCCTGGGCTGTGGCTGCGTGGCGCGCTTCCAGGACCTCGTGAGCGCTTTCGCGGTCGATGGCTGTGTCATAGACACCCCTGACCGGGCTGGCGGCCATGATCGCGGCGCGCTCGGCATCGGTCGCCGGACCCAGGCGCGAATCCGGCGGACGGATCATGGTCCGGCTGCAAACCCTGGGAGCCCCCTTCTCGTCGAGAAGCGATACGACCGCCTCGCCTGTCCCCAGGGCCTGGATGGCGTCGATGGTCTCGAAGGCCGGGTTTACGCGGAAACTTTGCGAGGCGGCCTTCAGACCCTTCTGCTCGGCAGGCGTATAGGCTCGCAGGCCATGCTGGATACGATTGCCCAGCTGCGCCAGAACGCTGTCGGGAATATCGGCAGGGTTCTGGGTGATAAAGTAGACGCCCACGCCCTTGGAGCGGATCAATCGAACAACCTGTTCGACCTTCTGAAGCAGGGCCTTGGGGGCATCGTTGAAAAGTAGGTGGGCTTCATCGAAGAAGAAGACGAGCCTTGGCTTTTCCGGGTCACCGACCTCAGGAAGCTGCTCGAACAGTTCGGACATCAGCCAGAGAAGAAAGGCACCATACAGGCGTGGATTGTTCATGAGGCGGGTTGCGTCGAGCACATTGAGCTGACCGCGCCCATCCAGACCGACCCGGATCATGTCTTCGAGCCTGAGCGCCGGTTCGCCAAAGAAGGCATCCCCGCCCTGCTGTTCCATCTGCAGCAGGGCCCTCTGGATGGAGGCAATGGAGGCTGGGGCCACATTGCCGACCTCGCGCCCGATCTTCTGGGCGTTCTCGCCGACATAGGCGAGCATGGACCGGAGATCGTCGAGATCCAGAAGGAGCAGTCCTTCCTTGTCAGCCACGTGGAAGGCTACCGAAAGCACGCCCTCTTGAACATCATTGAGATCCAGCATTCGAGCCAGCAGGAGCGGTCCGATCTCGCTGACCGTGGCCCTGACCGGGTGACCCTTCTGGCCATAGAGGTCCCAGAAGACGACGGGAGCGGCCTTGGGTTGAAGGGTCAGGTTCATTGAGGCCGCCCGGGCCAGAAGCCGCTCATTGGGGCTGCCGGCCTGGCTGACCCCGGAAAGGTCGCCTTTCACATCGGCGCAGAACACGGGGACGCCAGCCTCCGAGAAGCCCTGGGCCATGATCTGAAGAGTGACGGTCTTTCCGGTTCCTGTGGCACCGGCGATCACGCCATGGCGGTTGGCCCGGCCAAAAAGAAGGGATTCGGCAAGGGGCTCACCGCTGTCGGTGGTCTGGCCGATGAAAAGTCCAGGAGGGGCTGTGTCGGTCATGATCGGATCTCGTGGAGGGTCGAACGTCACGTCTAAATGGAATTCGGAGCATTTGCGACAGGCTCTGGCCAGAGGGTTTCATCAAGCTGGGCAGGAAACAGAAGATTGACGACAGGCCCCGGGGCCCCGACAACCGCCTTATGAAAACTCCCGCCGTCATTCCTGGTCCGACCGTCGCTCGAAACGCCATGGTCATCACAGCCGTTGTCTTGACTGCAGCGGCCCTGGTCTGGCTGTCAGACATACTGACTCCCCTGGCCATGGCGATCTTTCTGCTGATTGTCATCGACGGGCTCAAGCGGGGGATTGAACAGAAGACCCCCCTGCCTAATCGCTGGGCGGGACTGGCTGCCCTGTTGATTGTCATCGGCCTGTTTGCCGCTTCGATCGCCATCATCATCAATGGTGCAGCCGGCTTCTTTGGCCAGGCTTCGGGTGTCTCTTCCGACATAGGGCCCCGGATCGACCAGATCCTGGCTGATGGATCCGGATTGTTCGGTATCAAGACCCCGCCCACAGCGCAGGATCTCATCGCGAGCATTGATCTTCGCAGCTATGTGACCACTGTGGCTCTCCAGGCCCAGGGCGTGGCTTCAGGGGCCTTCTTTGTTCTGGTCTACCTGGGCTTTCTTCTGGCCTCCCAGGGCGGCTTCAGGCGCAAGCTTGTGGCCATGTTTCCTGATCAGTCCCGTCGCAAGGAAGCCTTGGGGGTCTTCGAACGGGTCCGCGGCGGTGTTGAGGGCTATATCTGGGTTCAGTCAGTCACGGGCGTGATGATCTGTATTGCGGCCTGGATCCTGATGAAGGGTGTCGGGCTTCAGAATGCCGAGTTCTGGACCTTTGTCATTTTTATCGTGGGGTTCATTCCGATCCTGGGCGGCGCGGTCGCAGGTCTTGCCCCGCCCCTTTTTGCCCTGGTTCAGTTCGAAAGCTACTGGCCCGCCATCATCCTTCTGATCGGACTTCAGACCATCCTTTTTATTGTGGGCAATCTGATCCAGCCCCGCATGCAGGGCGATAACCAGAACATCGATCCCGTTGTGGTTCTTTTGTCCCTGGCCCTGTTTGGAAAGATGTGGGGTATTGTTGGCATGTTCCTGTCGACGCCTCTGGCGGTTATGGCCATGGCCATCCTTGCCGAGTTCAAGGGCTCTCGCTGGATGGCTGTTCTCCTGTCAGGCGATGGCCAGCCCTATGCTGAGGAGACCGGACCCAAGTCCGAAATGGCCTCAAAGCGCGGCAATGCGCCGCGCAAGGGAAAGACTGTACCAGACAGCCCCGACCCTTGAAGACGGTACAAACCTTCCCATTTCTGTTTCAGGCGCTGCACGTTCACCCCCTCCCGGACGGCAGCGCGAGCGCCGGCGCCTTCCCCCCTCCCGCGCCGGTTTGCAAAAGCAGGGCCGTCTGATCACCCCGTCAGGCGGCCCTGTCTATTTTGGCCCTATCTATTTTGGCCCTGTCTATTTCGGCCCTGTCTATTTCGGCCCTGTCTATTTCAGGGCTGACGATTTGGGTCGCCATGCCAAGAATCAGGGCATAAACGCCTGCCACTGACGGGCCGAAGGGCCCAGACTTATCGCTGATAAGTCCGGCACAGACGGCGTCCTTGGGTTCTCCCGTGCCCTGAGCGGCCCCCGATAAGCACTTGGTTAAGGTAATCAGCCCTTCATTGATCCAGTGCAACAACACCCTAGTCTGTTGTCCAAACCAGCGGTTCCTCTGACCGCGCCTTTACGAGACCCTGCCCATGTCCGGCGACCTTCGAACCGTCCCACAGGCCATTTCCCTGGAGGCGCTGACGCAGGCCTTCGTCAAGGTGACCGGTGGTGAAGGTGGCTCACTATCGGCACCCTACTTGGCCCAGGCGCACGAAGATTATGCTGCCGATGAAACCCCCGAGCTGAATGGAGAAGACCTGGCCGCGCTGCTGGCCCAGGTCTGGCTGGACGGCAATGTGCGTCATTCCGGTGATGCCCCTCTGGTTAGCGTCGGCCCGGCAGTCGGCGCCGGTGGCCGCGCAACGGGTTATGAC
>JBFZCB010000249.1:0-4324 GCA_041308165.1 Caulobacterales bacterium | reverse complement strand
GAGTTCATATTGTCGCCGTCAGGACGGGTCGCATAACGCTCAGGATCCTCGCCACCCTCTCCTGATACCGAACGCGCACCAATACGGTTCATGGCGACATTCAGAACACCGTGGGCCTCAGGGCTCAGCGCCCCGAGTGACATCCCCGGGGTAAGGAACCGCTTTCTGATATCCGAGACACTTTCGACCTCCGACACGGGCACGGCTGTCAGGCCCTCGCGCCAGTCCAGAAGGTCGCGAGGGGCAAGATCGGCCTGTTCACGAACCGCTGCCGAATACTGCTTGAAGCGCTTATAGTCTCCGCGATTACAGGCGTCCTGAAGCAGGTGGATCGTTCTGGCGTCATGGGCATGGGCTTCGCCGCCAGCACGAATGCGGAAAAATCCGCCAATGGACGGAACAGGCGTAGCCTCTGTCCAGGCGGCCTGGTGACGCCGGATTGACGCCTGTTCAAGCCCGGCCATCCCGATCCCGGAGATACGCGAAGGTGCACCCGGGAAGAACTCTGCAGTCAGGGCTCGCGACAAACCCAGGACCTCGAACTCGCATCCGCCACGGTAGGCAGAGATGACACTGATGCCCTTGCGGGCAAGGGTCTTGAGCAGGCCCGCTTCGATACCGGCCTTATAGTTGAGACAGGCGTCCCGAAGCGAAAGGCCGGGATAGGCTCCCCGGTCCAGCCGTTCCTGGAACATCTCCTGGGCAAGCCAGGGGTTCACAGCCGTAGCCCCGACACCCACAAGCACGGCGAATCCATGAGGATCCAGCACTTCGGCCGATCGCACCACGATTGAAACAAAGGAGCGCAGCCCCCGGTCGGTCAGTCGGCCATGCACCGCAGCTGTCGCAAGGATCATGGGCGTCGACAGTCGATCTTGCGAAGCCTGCTCGTCGGTCAGTACGATCAGGCCAGCCCCATTGCGAACGGCAGCCTCCGCCTCGTCGCGTATCCGGTCAATCGCGCGCCTCAGAGCGCTGCCAGACAGTGCATCCGGTCCCGGCAAGGGGTAGGAGCAGTCGAGGGCTACCGTCGATCCTGCACCGACCACGTCCAGCATGCGCTGGTACATCCCTGTCGTCAGGACCGGACTGTCGAGTACAAAGACATTGGTCTGCGCCTCTTCCTCGGCCAGGATGTTGCCTAGGTTCTTGAACCTCGTTTTTAGGCTCATCGCCCCGGCTTCGCGCAGCGGATCGATAGGGGGGTTCGTGACCTGTGAAAAATTCTGCCTGAAATAATGGGCAAGCGGGCGAGGCAGGGCAGACAGAACCGCAGGCGGACTGTCATCACCCATCGATCCCACAGCTTCCTTGCCATCAAGGATCAGCGGATCGAGCAGGATTTCCAGATCCTCGCGGCTGTAGCCCGACGCAATCTGGCGCCGTGTCAGGGCCTCGCCTGTCGCAGCGCGGGGTTCTGGACCCGGACCGATCACCGGCTCCAGATCGACCATATTGTCCAGCCAGTCTGCATAGGGGTGGGCTGCGGCTAGGGTATCAATGGACTGGACCTCATCGGCCAAGGTCCCATTCTTCAGATCCGCAACAATCATTCGCCCGGGGCCGATCGGAAGCCGTCTGGCGATACGCTCTTCGGCAACACCGGCCAGTCCGGCCTCGGACCCGGCCAGTAAGAGGCCATCATGGGTGACCATGGCCCGCAAGGGTCGCAGACCATTGCGGTCCTTGCCACAGACGATGAAGCGCCCATCCGTTGCGCAAATGGCCGCGGGCCCATCCCAGGGCTCCATCACGGCGTTACAATAGGCATAGAGAGCCTGGTGTTCACGCTTCATGAGGCCCGCGTCCTTGGACCAGGCCTCTGGCATCAGCAGGGCTTTGGCCATGGGTGCCGGTCGTCCAGCCCGGACGAGGACCTCAAAGACATTGTCCAGTGCAGCGGAATCTGATCCGCCCGGCTGAACGACCGGTTTGACCTCATTGTCACGCTCGCCGAACGCCTGGGCCGCCATGCGGATCTCATGGCTCCGCATCCAGTTGAGGTTGCCTTTGAGCGTGTTTATCTCACCATTATGGGCCAGCATCCTGAACGGCTGGGCCAGACGCCACTCTGGAAATGTATTGGTCGAGTAGCGCTGGTGAAAAATCGCATAAGCCGCTTCGAATTTTGCATCCAGAAGATCCGGATATAGCCGGTCGAGAAGCTCAGCCCTGACCATGCCTTTGTAGATCAGTGAACGCGCTGACAGCGAACAGACATAGAATCCTGGAATAGCCTCAGCCTGCACGGCATTTTCGATGCGTCGCCGGCAGAGATAGAGCTCTCGCTCCAGCGCTTCTTCATGATCCTCACCGACAAGATGAGCCGGCGCGGCAAGCATGACCTGCTCAATCTCGGGGCGCGTCGCCCCGGCCTTGGACCCGACAACCGAAAGATCGATCGGGGTCTGACGCCAGCCATAGATATAGAAACCGGCCCGCAGGACTTCAGTCTCGACAATCGCACGAGCCCGATCCTGAGCCCCAAGGTCTGTACGCGGCAGAAAGATCTGACCGATGGCTATGGGCCCCTCGCGCATCGCCTGCCCGATGACACGCACCTGTTCGGCAAAGAAAGCCTTGGGAATCTCAACCATGAGACCGGCTCCGTCGCCGGAGAGGCCATCAGGATCAACCGCGCCGCGGTGGGCGACATTCTTGAGGGACTTAACCGCCAGCTCAACGACCTCGCGGCGCGGTCGGCCATCAATCGCGCAGACCATGCCGACACCGCAGGCGTCCTTCTCTGACGCCGGATCGTAGGCATGGCCCGCAATCAGCCGGGCCCGGTCGGTTTCATATTGATCTAGCCAGGTCATGCGGCCTGTTCCTCGGTACGCGTGCACAGATAACGATCGATTTCAGCGGCGGCGTCCTGGCCATCGCGAACGGCCCAAACCACCAAAGACGCCCCTCTGACAGCGTCGCCAGCGGCAAAGACGCCCTCAAGACTGGTGGCAAAGCCACTAGCGACCGTCTGCCTTGTGGCCACCGTGCCCCAATCTGTCAGTTCCAGATCCGGGGAATGGTTGGCAAAGGCCTCCGGTTCAAAGCCCAGAGCCTCAATCACCATGTCCGCCTGGAGATCAAAGTCACCACCGGGCACCGGTATGATTTCGCGACGCTTTCCAAACTCCGGCTCACTCAAGGCCATGCGCGCGGCCCGGACAGATGTGATCGAGCCATCACGCGACATCAGAGCTTTTGGAGCTCCGAGCCATTCAAAGACAACGCCCTCCTCCTCAGCATTTTGCACCTCGCGCGCCGAGCCGGGCATATTGGCCCTGTCGCGCCTGTAGAGGCAGACAACCGCCTCGGCACCCTGGCGCACGGCGGTCCGCACGCAATCCATGGCCGTATCTCCACCACCGACGACGACAACGCGGCGGCCCTTGGCTGAAAGCCAGCCAGGGCCTTCCTCATCACCAAGATCGCGGCGATTCTGCTGGGTCAGGTAGTCCAGAGCAGCCACCGTATCATCAGGGCCTCCCCCGGGGACGGACAGGGCCCGGGCATTGTAAACACCCATGGCGAGCAGCACCGCATCATGGCGGGCACGAAGCGCGTCGAGTGTGACGTCGCGGCCGACTTCGCAACCCGTGACAATCCTGACGCCGCCTTCGACCAGCCTGTCAATGCGCCGTTGCACGACCCGCTTCTCCAGCTTGAAACTGGGAATACCGTACATGAGGAGCCCACCGGCCCTATCATGACGATCATAGATCGTGACCTGATAGCCCTGCGAACGCAGACGGTCCGCTGCGGCCATTCCGGCCGGTCCTGCGCCTATGATCCCTATCGACTGGCCACGCTCGCGCAGGGGGCGGATCGGCTCGACCCATCCGTTTTCAAAGGCCGTATCGCCTATGAAGGCCTCGACCGAGCCGATGGTGACAGCTTCCCACCCCGAGACATTCAATGTGCAGGCCCCTTCGCACAGGCGGTCCTGTGGACATATGCGCCCGCAGATTTCAGGCATGGTCGATGTTGCCGAAGAGAGACGCCAGGCTTCACGCACCTCATCCTCGGCAGCCAGGTTCAGCCAGTCGGGTATGTTGTTCTGGAGAGGACAGGCATCCTGGCAGAACGGGACGCCGCACGATGTGCAGCGGCCCGCCTGGGTCTCGACATTGGCCGCCGTAGGTTTGAGGGTGATTTCACCGAATTCCTGCACGCGTTTGGCGGCATCCATCTTGGGCATGCGACGGGGTTGCACAACAAAGCCCTTCGCGGGCGCAGATACGGTCTTTTGCATGTGCGGCATAAAGCCCAATCGGAGCTTTTCGGCAAATGGTTTCCGATAAACGCATGTTTCAGCGCCTAA
>JBFZCB010000248.1:0-5318 GCA_041308165.1 Caulobacterales bacterium | reverse complement strand
CATGAGGATCGGCCCGGTTTCGCTACCGGCATAAAGGTCAACCGCCTGCAGAGGATCCGGACCATGGGTCAGTGTGCGTAAAGGCCTGGCCGAGGAGGCCCTGTCCTGGCCGCCGCGCAAGCGCGGCTGGCCCCTTGGCTCTCCCCTTCGAACAGACCTGGCCTGGCCCTGGTCCTGGTTCTGCTGGGCAAGGGCAGGCCCCGCCAGAAAGATCATCACGCCAGCGGCACCGCCGCTTAAGACTAGACGACGTTCGAGGTCGCAAGATGACATTCTGCTAGGCTCCGCACCGGGACGTTTCAGGAGTGAAACGCGCCCCCAGCCCGAAATCCGTCTCACCATGCAGGATCAATGGGGGCCCCGGCGAAAATCTCGGCCAGGCGGGCCCGGGTCGAACGGTGGGCATCTTCTGGCAGATCGTCCGGATCAAACCAGCCGGTCTCGGCAATCTCGCCATGGCTGGTGCGTTCGGTCAGCGTAAACGCCTCAACGCCGAAGACCAGGACATGATCCCCCGGAAAAAAACGTTCATTGGAGTGGATGGAGATCAGACGGGCCGGCCTCAAGGCGATCAGGCCAGCCTCTTCGCGCAGTTCGCGCAGGACCGCATCCTGTGTTGTCTCGCCCCGGTCCACGCCCCCTCCAGGCAACCACCAGCCTGGCAGATAGGTGTGCTTGACCAGCAGAACCCGCCCGCGCTCATCGGTGGCAACGCCGCGCACACCCAGGGTCATACCTCGGGTCAGGCGCGAATAGGCAAAGAACAGCGGCCGGGTGAAGGGCTCGATCGAAGTACGCCAGTTTGTCATGGCCCGACACTGCCAGAACAGCCACTGGGTTGCGACCCGTTCGGCATCGAACCTGCAAGGTTGTGTTTGACCAGGGCGAGCCCCTCTCTGTAACCTTGAACCATGGCCAGAGCCGATTTCCCCTTCACCCATCGATTCCGCGTCCGTTTTGCCGAAGTTGACCCCCAGTCGGTCGTCTTCAACTCGCGCTATCTTGAATATGCCGACCTCGTCGCAACGGAGTTCCTGAGGGCCATGGGTCTGGTCGCCGATGGCCAGCCCCTGTTTGACGCCCATGTGGTTCATGCGGCTGTAACCTTCGAAAAGCCGATCCGGGCCGACGAGGAAATCGATGGTCTCATGCGGGTCGACAAGATCGGACGCTCCAGCATCACAAAGAGGGTCGAACTGCATGGCGCCGACCGTGAGGACCGGCGCGCCACCATCGAACTGGTCTATGTTCACGTCGACCTGGCAACCGGAAAACCCTCCCCTGTTCCCGATCTCATTCGTCTCCGCCTGATCGGCGACAACACCTGATGACCACGCCCCTGACGACGTCACCGGGGAGGGCTGTGATGTGACTGCCAGGCTGCGGCCTGTGCGACATTGAGAACGAAGGCCGACGTCGTGGCTTGAATGAGGGGCCCTTGACCGGTATCAGCCGGTTCAACTCTAGGGAGCGTCTTCCATGCTGGCTCTATATATCATCCTCGGATTTGTCGTTGTCCTAGGCGCCATCAACTACTTTGAGTTCGGCCGGATTGACTGATCCCTTTCCGCAGCCTGGGTCTTTTTCGGCCTCTCCAGCCGGGAACACCGGGTTGCGTGACAGCGCCCGCGCCCTGCTGATCGGCGTTGAAGTCAATGTGCATTGCGGACTGCATCCCTGGGAGCGCCACCCCGAGCGCCCCAATCGTCTGATCATCGACGTTGAAATGACCTCGGACTGGCCGGTGCCTGTCCAGGCCGCAGACGGACGGGCCCTGAAGGGCTATGTCGACTATGACCGGGTACGCAACTACCTGCTGTCCTGGCAGGATCGGGACCATGTCGATCTTCTCGAAACCCTTTTGGATGACCTGACCTGTTTCATCTTCGATGACCTGGCCGTGAACGCCTGTCGCGTGCGGATCCTTAAGCCCGATATCTTTGCCGAGACCGCCGCCGCTGGCGTCGAGGTCACCCGCTACAGGCCTGGACGATGACAGGGCATGATCAGGCTGCCCGCCCCGTCATTCTGATTACCGGAGCGGGTCGTCGCGTCGGCGCAGGCCTGGCCCGTATCCTGGCCACCAGCCCCCAAGATAGGGGGCGCTACCGGGTCGCCCTGCATTATCGCAGTGCCAGGGACGAGGCCGAGGCCCTGGTCGAGACGATCCGGGATGCAGGGGGCGACTGCGTTGCCTTTCAGGCCGACCTGTCCGACCCCGCCTCGCGTGCCCAGCTGATACCCGGCGTCATCGCTGCCTTTGGACAGCTGGACATCCTGGTCAACAATGCCTCGACATTCGAATATGACACCCTCCAGACCCTGACCGAGACCACCTGGGAGGCCCATATCCAGGCGAACCTGACGGCACCGGTCATGTTGATCCGCGACTTTGCCCTCAGCCGGCAAGCCGCACAGGCTGCCGTGCAGACCCAGGGGACACCAGGTCTGGTCATCAATGTTCTGGATCAGAAGATCCTGGCCCCCAATCCGGATTATTTTTCCTATACCGCTGGCAAGGTCGGGCTTTCCGGCCTGACCGAGACCCTGGCCCTGGCCCTGGCTCCCGCCATTCGGATCATGGGCATTGCCCCTGGCCTTCTTTTGCCAAGCGGCAACCAGACTAAGGCTGAGTTCGAGAGAGCCTGGGTCGATACGCCGCTCGGACTGGGAGCCTCGGTCGAGGACGTGGCCCGCACTATTCACTATATCGCCCAGACACCTGCACTGACCGGTCGCATACTGACGCTAGATGGAGGCGAAAGCCTGATCCGGCGAGCCCGCGACGTCGCCTTTGATGGGATCTGAACCATGGGCTGCCTTTACATCGTCCCAGCGCTGATGTTCATGCAGGCCGCCCGGCTCTGCGGGCCTTGCGCCGGAGCCACGGTGGAGCCCCCTCGTCGTGCCTGATATCCGCTTTTCCCGTCGCTTCTCTATGGCGCACCGCCTGTTGGCGGAACCGGCCTCCAAATGCGTGGTTCCCCATGGGCACAATGAGTTCGTACACGTGACACTCAGGACCGACCGGGATCTGGAGTTTGGCGGCTCGAACTATGTCGCCTCGTTCGAGCGACTGAAGACGCGCTGGCACAGTTTTATAGACAGGGCTGTCGACCATGCCTTCCAGCTCAATGCGGCCGACCCACTGCTGGGCTGGTTCCTGGACAATGAGCCCTCACGCGCAGCGCGGCTCATGGTGTTTGACGGTGATCCAACCAGTGAGGCCTTGGCCATTGCCCTTCGCCGCAAACTGGACGTCATCCTGCTGGATGAGGCCTCCACCTTCCGGTGCGTGGGGCTCACCCTGGAAGAAACCCCGACCAATGCCGTCGTTGTCGGCGAGATCCTGACGACAGCGGAGCTCGGCTGGATGTCGGGCAGCTGGATTGACCGTCCGGACGAAACCATCAACGATCTCTCGGTCTCAGGCCGCCCCTTCGGAGTCAGCTGATGGACGGCGCATTGCCCGCAGCCAACACCACGGCTCCAGCCCTTCAGGTCGAGGGGTTGAGCGTCTTTGTGCGCGCCCTGGAAGTTCAGGCCGGGATCGGAATCTATGATCATGAACATGGTCGGCTCCAGTCGCTTCTCATCGACGTGACACTGGAGCTCAAGCCAGCCCCTGTCGAAAGCCTGTCTGACACTGTCAACTACGAGGATGTAGCCCGAGCGGCCCAAGAGATCATTGCAGGCGGCCACATCGGCCTGGTGGAAAAGTTCGCCGAGCGGCTGGCCCTTGCCTGCCTGGCCGATCCGCGCGTGCGCCGTGTCAGTGTCCGCGTGGAGAAGCCCTCAGCCCTCGAAAGCGCCGGTGCGGCCGGTTGTGAAGTGGTTCTGGCACGCTGATCCCCTGGCTGAAGTTGCCCACTTGTGACCTTCAGCGGTTGCGCTTGCGCCCGCGCGCGGCCATTGTTTACCCTAACACAGTAGACGTACCGGAGGCCTTGCCTGCCCCGGCAAGCCCGGAGTGACCCGATGGCCAAACCCGGCGATCCACAAAGTTCAGATCACCGCCCGGCCGCACCGTTAGGATCTTCGCCTGCGCACACCAGTGCGTCGGCCAGTTCGTCCCTGGCCATTCCCGACCCCATCGATGATGACCGGGTTGGCTTTACCTCAGCAGCTTCGCTGGCCGGTGTCTCGAGGGGATCGCTGGTCGCGGCATCCACCACTGATGCTCAGGACGACGAGCCGGAACAGACCAGCCTGTTCGATCCGCCAGGTTACCGACGGTCCAGCATGCCGCCCCCTGCGGTGACATCCAGGCCTGAACCGGTGCCGGCTCCCATCGACGTAACGACTGAGGTTGGCATGAGCAGTGCTCCCCCGAGCCGAGCGGAGGCTTCTGTCTCAGAGGCGAGCTTTCTCTCCGAGGCCCTGCCCCTGGCCTCAGCGCCCCCGGGTTCGCGGGTGCGCAGACCCTCGGCGGCAACCCCGTCTGTGTTCGGCCGAGCCGCCCATGATAAGGCCACCACCGTGGAGCCCGTCGAGGGCGCAATGGGGCTCTACACTGTCTATGCCCTCATCCTGTTTGCCATTCCCACCGGAGGCGTGGCGGCGGTGATTGCCCTGATTGCCGCCTTGATCCGGCCAGTACCGGATCAGGAGCTGGCCCGCAGCCACCACGAATACCAGAAGCGGACCCTGCTGATTGCCGCTGCTGTGGCCCTGGCAGGGGGGGTCATGATCGTCGTGAACCTGGGCGTATTTGTTCTCCTTGCCGTGGCGCTGTGGCTGATCCTGCGCGGCACATGGGGCCTTATGAGCCTCGTGCACGGCAAACCGATTGCCAACCCTAACCAGTTGTGGATCAATGGCCGCTGACCCCGAAAGGTCCGAACGATGAGCAACATGCCCCCTCGCCATGATCCCTTTGCTGGCCAGAATCAGAGCCTGACCTATGGGGGCAGCTCAGGCAAGCCTGCGGCCTTGATCGCCTGGGGCCTCTATATCCTTTCCATCCCGAGTGCGAACCTGCTGGTCCTGGTCGGACTGGTTGTCGCCTATGCCGGACGTGGCTCGGCCACAGGACTGGCCCGAGCCCATCTGGACGAACAGATCCGTCTCTTCTGGTCAGTGGTCTGGTGGACGCTCGGACTGTGGCTCATGATCATCATCAGCACGTTCGCCTCCTTCATCCTGATCGGCATTCCGTTCCTGCTTTTGGCCCTCGGAGCCCTATTCATCCTGCACATCTGGTTCACCATCAAAGCCATACTCGGTCTGGTCAACCTGCTGTCAGACCAGTTGCCCTGAGCTGAAGGATGCCATCAGAAGCGGGTTGACCTGTCGCAGCCTTTGGCGAGCAGAGCCGG
>JBFZCB010000247.1:0-11192 GCA_041308165.1 Caulobacterales bacterium | reverse complement strand
GTGACAGTGGAGGCGGCGGCACCCAGCCCTGGCGGCGCAATGGCCATATCCAGAAGATCATCCTGTTCGGCTCCTATGCCCGCCAGGACTGGGTCGATGAACCCGAGAACGGCTATCTGTCGGACTTTGATCTGCTGATTGTCGTCAGTGACGAGAAACTCACCGACATCGCCAGCTATTGGTGGGTGGCCGAGGACAGGATCCTCAATGACCCCGCTATTGGCCGCACCGTCAATATCATCGTCCATAGTCTGGCCGAGGTGAATGAAGCCCTTGGCCGGGGCGAATATTTCTGGGCCGACATCGTGCGCGACGGTGTGGCCCTCTATGAGGTGCCGGGGCATCCGTTTGCGTCACCGCGACCTGTAACACCTTCTGCAGCTTACAATCTTGGACTGCAGTATTTCGAAAAGCGGCTTCGCGATGTCGATGTATGGTTAGCCACTGCGAGAGGCCAGCTTGATTGCTCAACGAGCGCTCCACATCTACGGGCGCATACAGCCTTTAATCTCCACCAGGCCGTCGAAACGGCCTACGCCTGCGTGCTTCTGGTCCACACCTTCTATTTTCCGCGCTCGCACAACATTAAGTTCCTTCGGTCGCTGGCGGAGGACATCGACCGGCGACTGGTCGAGGCCTGGCCGCGTGAAAGTCGTCTGGATCGCAGGCGCTTCGAGCTCTTGAAACGCGCCTATGTCGAGGCCCGGTATTCGGACCAGTATGATGCCTCCCTCGAAGATCTTCAGGCCCTGAGCGAGGCAGCAGGCAGGCTTCGTGACCTGGTCGAGAGTGTCTGCAAGGCTCATCTTGAGACACTGCGGCTAAAGGCCGGGGCAGGCTAGACAGCATTGAGCTGGGGCTCCGCTTATGAAGGGGCGACCAACCCAAACCGCATGGGCACGCAACCTTGACCACTGGACCGAGAGCAAAATGCCCGCTGAGGCTCTGACAAAACAATCCTGCGTCCTTCATGCCCCATCGTCGGAAAGGAACGGTCCAAGGCGGGTAAGGACGTTCGCGAAATCAGTCGCCGAAGGAGACCAGAGGGGTGAGCGGGGCAAAGATGCCGTCTGTCTTGTGCTGGCGCGCGCTGATGGCGGCCAGAATATCTTCAGGATTCCAGAGCGTACCCTGCATGACTGCCGCCCACTCCAGACTCTCGGCGACACTGTGGTCACGGGCGTAGTTGATGGCGGCCTTTGAGCCCGAGACGGCCAGCGGAGCCTTTTTGACGATGGTTTCCGCCATCTGAAGGGCTGCTGCCAGCGCAGCCTCCGCGCTGGTCGCGACCGCATTGATGAAGCCCAGGCGCTCAGCGCGGTCGGCGGTCAGGCTGGTCCCCAGATATGCCAGTTCGCGCACGACGGCGTCTGGCAGGGTCTTGGGCAGGCGCTGGAGGGTCCCGACGTCGGCCATCATGCCAATGTTGATCTCTTCAATTCGGAAATAGGCGTCTGCGGACGCAAGACGCAGATCGCAGGCCGAGACCATGTCCAGCCCCGCACCGACGCAGGCTCCATGGATCGCGGCGACCACCGGAAAGCGTACCCGCTCTAGCGTCGTCAGGGCGTCCTGAAGTTCACGGGCGGCATGCTGGAAGGCCTGCCTCTGGGACGAGGTGTCAGCTTGGAGAATTGTGCCGCCTGAGAAGACGGAGATATCCATCCCGGCGCAGAAGTTCTTGCCCTCTCCGGAAATAACGAGGGCACGGACATCGCCCCTGGCATCGAGGTCGCGCAGGGCTGGACCAAAGTTCCTCCAAAACTCCACGTTCAAGGCGTTGGAAGCTTCCGGGCGCGTCAGGCGAAGATGGGCGATGGCCCCGTCGCGCGTAATCTGGAATGCGGTCATGGCTACTCTCGGCGATGCAATGTCGGGCCATGCATCTCATCGGATGCCACCAGGGACAAGCGCCAATGTCCCGAACGTCACGTTCAGCCCTTGTCTGCTGGGAACAAGGCCTCATGGACGCGCGCTTCAGTGATGAACCCCGAGCCAATCAGTGAAGTGATGCGGGGCCACGACTACTCATCTGCCGCCTCGGTATCCGAGCGTTTCCCTTCGGCATGCAAGTTCTGAGTTCAAATAAGATCCGATAGGCTAAGTCAGGCTTAGCCTATTGAGATATCTCCAAACTAGGCGTGAGTTTGATTTAATGGCGGGACTACGGTCTCGCCCCCTTCGGCGATCGAAAAGCTCTAAACGAGAACAAAACTGCAAAAATGATCTGCAAAACGGCGAACAGACTTCACGATCTGTTTCGGGCCCTGCAACGTCAAATCGTGTCAGATTTCACAGACACGACGATGGTGGGTGATGTAGGGTTCGAACCTACGACCCGCTGATTAAGAGTCAGCTGCTCTACCAACTGAGCTAATCACCCGTACCATGTCGTCTGGTCCAGACCTCACGAGGTCCATCTTGTCTTCGACTTAGCCGCTCGGCCACCCGCGAAGAAGCGGGCCTTTATCGGCTTGAGTGACAGCATGCAAGCCTGAGCTTTCAAAACGATTACCGCGCGCGCTATGGTCGCGCCCGGAATCAGCCGTGTTTGGCGGGGCCATACCGAAGGTTCCGAGGGGGTATTTTAAAAATGGCGTTCTGGCAGCGGCGTAAGTCGATCGATGAGATGACCCTAAGCCTTCAGGCGGGGCGTGATAGTGGAGACCGCCTGAAGGCGACGCTCAGCTGGCCACACCTGCTGGCCCTGGGCGTCGGAGCCATCGTAGGAACCGGGATCCTCACCTTGATCGGTGTCGGGGCTGGTTTGGCCGGCCCGGCGGTTCTCATCAGCTTCGGTCTGGCGGGTCTGGTTTGCGCCTGTGCTGCCCTGGCCTATGCCGAGCTGTCCACCATGATGCCCGCAGCGGGTAGTGCCTACACCTACTCCTATGCGGTCATAGGAGAGCTGTTCGCCTGGATCGTCGGCTGGAGCCTGATCCTCGAGTATTCCCTGGTCGTCTCGGCCGTGGCTGTGGGCTGGTCGGGCTATGCCGTTGGCTTCCTGAACGGGCTTGATATTGGCGGGATCAGTCTTGCCCTTCCCCAGGCTTTGACAGCCGGACCGCACGCGGGTGGCATCGTGAACCTGCCCGCCGTCTTCATGATTGCTGTCGTTACGGGTCTGCTGCTCCTTGGGACCAAGGAAAGCGCCACGCTCAATGCGGTTCTCGTGGTTATTAAGGTCCTGGCCCTGATTGTGTTTGTTGCGATCGCCCTTCCAGCCTTCAAGACCGAGAACTTCACCCCCTTTATGCCCAATGGGTTCGGGGCTCCTTTCGTTCAGACCGGGGTCATGGCGGCGGCAGCCATCATCTTCTTTGCCTTCTACGGCTTTGATGCCATCTCCACGGCCGCCGAGGAGACCAAGAAGCCCGAGCGCGATCTGGCCATTGGCATTGTCGGTTCCATGCTGATCTGTACGGCCCTCTATATGGTCGTGGCCGCAGCTGCGATCGGTGCCCTGCCGGTCGGTCAGTTTGCCTCCAGCCCGGAGCCCCTGTCGCACATCTTGCGCCAGATGGGGCAGGGCACCGCAGCGCAGTGGATTGCGGTCTCGGCTGTTGTCGCCCTGCCAACGGTCCTCCTGGCCTTCCTGTTTGGGCAGAGCCGGATTTTCCTGGGAATGGCCCGTGATGGACTGCTGCCGGTCAGACTGGCCAGAATCTCCAGGCGCGGTGTTCCCGCCATGGTCACCGTGTTTACGGCTGTGGTGGTCGCAATCCTTGCAGGCCTGCTTCCACTCGATGAGTTGGCTTCTCTGGCCAATGCCGGAACGCTTGCCGCCTTCTCAGCCGTGGGCATCTGTCTTGTGGTCTTGAGGCTCCGCGACCCAGGCCGTGAGCGCAAGTTCAAGGCTCCGCTGTGGCCCCTGGTTGCCGCCATCACGGTCATCGGCTGTATCGTCTTCTTCTTCAGCCTCAAGCCAACGACCCAGCTTGGCTTCCTGGCCTGGAACATCATCGGCCTGATCATCTACTTTGTATGGTCATCGAAGCACGCAGTGCTGGGCAAGGCTGGGCGAGAGGGCGACAGTTCAGGATCTGGGCCTGGCGGGACGGCAGTCTGATGTCGCGCAGGGATCTCTCAGGAGCCGTAGATTTCAGCGTCCTGGACCGGATGACAGGCGGAGACGACGCTGTATCCGAAGAAGTGCTGGGCCTGTTCGTCCAGCAGGCGGCCATGTGGTCGTCGCTATTGGACCACCGAATGGAAGGCTGGCGTGATGCCGTGCACACCATCCGAGGAGCGGCAGCCGGAATAGGTGCGCATGAACTGGCTGAGATCTGCCAGTCAGCGGAGGCTTCAACCCAGGCCCTGGCACCGGCTGCTCTGGATCACGTCCGCACCGCCCTTGATGTCGCGCTGGCCGATGTCGCGGCCTGGCGCCACGAACTTATGCTCAGAAGCCTGAAGGGCTAGGCGCACTTCAGGCTCGACTTCCCAGCTTGAGGTTGAGTGCGGCCGAAAGCCTTCGTTTGCTCAGCCCCGGGTCCGGTCGTAGACGCCGAACTCATGGGCAATGCAGCGCTCGATGAGGGTTCGCCAGACCGGTTCGGCAATGTCAGGCGACAGGCCCTGCACTTCGGCCGAGGCCAGGACCTTGGCGATGACATCATCGATACGGGCCTGATCATGCACAGCGTCGCGTCCCGGCTTGATGCGGGCTGCGGCCTCCATATAGCGCTGGCGCTCGGCCAGGAGGGTCACCAGGGCCCGGTCGAGGGCATCAACGCCCTGGCGAACCTCGGCCATGGAGGAACAGGCCTCGGGAGCGGTGCGGGTATCGATGACAAGCCTATCCGACAAAGGCGCGCTCCAGCACATAGTCGCCCGGCTCGGCATTGGAGCCTTCCTTCAGCCCGAACCCTTCGAGCAACTCGCCGGCTTCCTTGATCATGGCCATGGAACCGCAGAGCATGACGCGGTCGGTTTCGGCCGAGAACCCTCCAGCCAGACCCAGGTCGGCAAACAATAGACCGGACTTAATCCGCTCCGTGATCCGGCCAGGCCGGAGCCCTTCGGTTCCATCAAGGGTCTCGCGCGTGACAGTGGGATAGTAGATCAACTGGGCCCTTGCCTCATCACCGATCAATGGATCGTCCTGGATCCCGGCAGTGAAGAAGTCGCGGTAGGCGAGGTCGGCAACATTGCGAACGGTGTGACAGATGATGACCTGGCCAAAGCGGGCATAGGTATCGGGGTCGCGGGCCACCGACAGCCAGGGGGCAAGGCCGGTACCGGTGCCGATCAACCAGAGACGCTCGCCGCCCTTAAGGGCATCAAGGACCAGTGTCCCTGTAGGCTTCTTTCCCATCAGGACCTGATCGCCCGGCTGAATTTTCTGCAGCCGGGAGGTCAGGGGGCCATCGGCCACCTTGATGGAGAAGAACTCCAGTTCCTCGTCCCAGTGGGGGCTGGCGATCGAATAGGCGCGCAGGACCGGCTTGCCCCCGTCGGGATCCGGCAGTCCGATCATGACAAACTCGCCTGAGCGAAACCGGAAATCTTCCGGTCGGACGACCCGGAAACTGAACAACTGGTCGGTCCAGTGTTTGACCCAGAGAACTTCCAGGCTGTGGAAGGGGGAGGGCCTGACGGGCGGCGGGAAGGAAGAGGTCTCGGTCATTGCCCCTGCCTAATAGGCATGCTCGCCCTTCAGCGAAAGGCCTCGCCGCACCGGTGTGTCCTATTGCTGCGGTGAGGGTGTCGCTGGATTAAGCGGTGGCCGGCGACGGGCTTGGGTAATTTGCTCGAAGGCATGGCCAAGCGAGAGAATGGGCGCATCCTGCCATTTGCCGCCGATGAAGCTCATTCCGACGGGCATGCCCCGATCAAACCCCATAGGCACGGTCAGGTGGGGATAGCCAGCCACGGCCGCAATTGTTGAGGTCGAGCCCTGGGCCCGGTCATCATCGTCACGGTCGTTGGTCCAGGCGCGCGAGGTCGTCGGCGCGATCAGGGCGATGACCGCATGCTCGCTCATCAGCCGGTCGATACCGTCTGGACCGGCCAGGCGGAATGACTGGGCCCGGGCCTCGATATAGTCCGGCGTATCCAGGCCCGTGGTCGCCTCGGCCTGTTCAAACAGTTCCTGGCCAAACAGAACCATCTCGGCAGGTGTGGCCTCATTGAAGGCTATGACGTCGGCGAGGGTCCGGGTTGGCACCTGTGCGGGGTTGGTCGTGGCCAGATAGGTGTTCAGGTCTGCCTTCAGTTCATACATCAGGACCTTGAAGGACTGACGCCCGATGGTCTGCAGGTCAGGGCCTTGGGTGATATCCACCAGGACCGCACCTGCGTTGCGCATCCGGGCCAGGTTCTCCTCAAAGACAGCCATGGTTTCTTCTGAGTAGCCACGTGCGAACCGCATGACCCCGATGCGCGCTCCGTTAAGTGATCGCGCATCGAGGGCCGCACGATAGTCGACCTTGCGGGCATCGGCCTCGGCCGTAGCCGGATCGGTTGGATCCGAACCGGCAATGGCGTTGAGGACAATGGCGGCATTCTCGACCGTTGTTGTCATGGGGCCTGCCGTATCCTGGGACTGGCTGATGGGAACGATATGGGTTCGGCTGACAAGGCCTACCGTAGGCTTGAAGCCGACGACGCCATTGACCGACGCCGGACAGGTGATCGAACCATTAGTCTCTGTGCCGATCGAGACCTCAACAAGTCCGGTCGCCACCGCCACGGCGCTGCCAGACGAGGAGCCACAGGCGGTCCGTGCCGGATCATAGGGGTTGGGGGTAAGGCCACCCACCGCGCTCCAGCCGCTGATGGAGTTGGTCGAGCGGATGTTGGCCCACTCGGACAGATTGGTCTTTCCCACGATCAGGAAGCCGGCATCTCTCAGGCGCGTCACAATCGGGGCGTCGCGCCCTGGCGCATTATCGGCCAGAGCTAGGGAGCCCGCTGTGGTTGGCATATCCCGGGTTTCGATATTGTCCTTGAGGAGAATGGCCATGGCCTCTGGGCGGCCTGTGCTCTGGGCCTGGGCCAAGGCCTCGCCGGTCGTCCATCTGAGGACCGAGCGTGATCCCATGGCATCGGTAATACAGGCCTCGACGAGCGCGGCATGGCCTTGGGGGACTGTGCCAGATACGCGGGCAAGCGGACTGCAGAAACGGATGGTTTGGCGAGACAGGGGGTCTTGCCGGAGATCGGCATCAGCCTGCGTCTGACTGGCACCTTCCACGGGCGCGTTGGCTGCATGGGCAGCCCCTGCCAGACCGATGGTGGCGAGGGACGCGATCATCCACTGCATCGAACGGTTCATATGGAGACGACCCTCACAGCTCAGAAAAACGAGCCTGACATCTTTGCGTCTTTCGATGACGACCGACAAGTCATCATACAGGCTGATAAAGCCTCAAACGCCATACTTACCCGCAACCCCCAAGGGCCGATCCCCGGGAAGAGCCGAGCGCCTGTTGAAGGGGGCCGTTGGCAAACAGCGCTGGACCGGCCGTAGGGCGTCCATATGCCTCTTGCCGGCACTCCGCAGGCAGCGAAGTGCCGGAACCGAGGTCGTGGGCCTGATCGGTGGAGTGCCTAGTGTGAGCGTGTCCCGATCGTCCGGTCCAGGAAGTCCAGATAGGTCCGCCACTGGTGCAACTGGCGGTCATTGCCCCTGATGCCATGGCGCTGGCCAGGATAGAGCATCAGCTCGAACGGCATGGAGCGAACCTGCAGGGCATCCATGACGCGCGTGGTGTTTTCCAGGATGACATTGTCATCGGCCATGCCGTGCAGGAGCAGAAGCCGGCCTGTCATATTGCCTAGGCGCGGGATCACGTCCGAAGCCGCATAGCCCGCCACATTGGCTTCGGGCGTGGACATATAACGCTCCGTATAGCCGGTGTCATAAAGCCCCCATTCGGTTGGCGAGGCTCCTGCAATGGCCGAGGCCAGACCCATCTCTGGCTCGGTAATGGCCATGAGGCTCATGAAGCCACCATAGGACCAACCCATCATCGCAATCCGGTCTGCATCCACATAGGGCAGGCTGCGCAGGTAGTCAGCGGCCAGGACCTGATCCACGATCTCTGTCTGTCCCATCTTCAGATAGAGCGCCTGTTTGAAGGCCGCCGAGCGATCGCCTTCGCCTCGGTTGTCGAGACGGTAGACGATATAGCCAGCCTCATTCAGCAGCTGGGTGGTGGCCGGCTGCCAGGCTCGCCGGACGCCTCCGCCCGAGGGGCCGCCATAGACCTGCATGACCACGGGATAGGTTCTGGACGGATCAAACCCGGGCGGCGTGGTCATCATCCAGACCATGGTCTCGCCGTGGCTTTGCAGCGTCCCATAGGTGGGGGGCTGACGCCGCTCATGGAAGGGCCACCAGGGATGGCCTTCCTTGAGCTCATTGCGTTCAATCCAGCGCAGGAAGGTGCCGTCGGCCTGGTAGAGGCCGGACTGGGGGGGCGTCTTGAGGTCGCTGTAGTTGCCCACATAGGCGGTCGCGGTCCGGTTCATGCTGACGCTCCACCAGCCCCCGTCGAAACCGGCAGGAAAGTTCGTGATCGCAACAGGGCTCATGTTCCGGCGAAGTGAGGTGCGGAACATCTGCTGCTCAAGCGGGTTCTCCTGGCCGTTTTCCATGGATGCCGTGAAGAAGACATCGCCCGTGGTCTGGTTGACCCCGTTCAGCCCCTTGACCGGCCATTGGCCGCTGGTGATGGCGCGCAGGCGTTGGCCCTCGCGGTTGTAGAGGTAGAGATGTTTCCAGCCGGTCTCTTCCGAGGACCAGATGAAGTTGCCGTTCTTGAGAGCCTTGAAGTCGTGGGTGAGGGGCACCCAGGCCTGTGAGGTCTGGGTGGCGATCACGCGGCTTGCGCCGGTCGAGGGATCCACGGACAGCAGGTCGAGCGTCTTCTGGTCCCGGCTGAGGCGCTGGACATAGAGGGTTGCGCCATCATCGGACCAGTTTACCCGTCCCAGATAGATATCGGTGTTGGCGCCCAGGTCGACCTTGATCCGTGCACCGCTCAGCCGGTTGTGTACATAAAGCTCGACGATGGCATTGGGTCGACCAGAGCGCGGATAGCGCTGCAGGATGGTGCTGGCCCCGCCGCCTGTGATGTCGAGGCGGGGAATGATGTCGACGGTGCTCTCATCGGTGCGTTGCAGGGCGATGTAGGTCTCGTCCGGGCTCCACCAGTAGCCGGTGTCACGGTCCAGCTCTTCCTGGGCAATGAACTCGGCTGTAGCCCAGGTGATCAGGTCCTTGCCATCGGAAGTGATGGCGCTCTCCTGGCCTGTTGTCAGGTCGATCGTGAAGAGGTTCTGGTCACGCACGAAGGAGACGAGATTGCCCTTGGGGCTGACCTTAGCATCGATCTCGTCGGCTGGGGTCTGGGTCAGGCGGCGAACCGTACCTGTGGTTTCACCCGGTGCCGGCCTTGAGGCCAGGTAGATGTCGCCTTCCAGCGGGGCCAGGATATAGCGTCCCTGCTCGTCCCAGGAGTATTCGACCACGCCGCGCTGCGAGATTCGCATGCGCTCGCGTCGGGCCTTCTCCGCCTCGGAAAGCTCGCCCGCATCAGGCACCAGGGCCCGGGCATCGACCAGCTTGAAGGGCTCTCCTGGCCCGGTGGGAGCGGCCCAGAGGTCCAGGACCTGGACATCATCGGGGCGGGCCCTGAGGAAGGCGACCAGTTCGCCATCGGGCGAGAGACTGACGCCCTGGGCAACCGGGCCGTTCAGGGCCGGATTGGCAAACACCCGTTCGGGGGTGAGAATCGAGGGGTCTACAGGAGCGGGTGCCGACGGTGCCGAAGGCTGCGCTGTGGCCTGTGGTGCTGACTGGGCTGAGGCGGCACCGGCAAGGGCCGCGAACAGACTGGCAAGGATAACGGTTTTCATGGGTGCGACGCTAATGGGCCTGCGCCATCTCGTCACCCCCTTGCGATCATTCTGCGACGCCATGTGCTCAAGCTTGCCTTGGCGCCGGTCTAGAGCCGCTGCAATCAGATCGGAATTCCGCCCCGAAAGCCGCGCTCTGGAGGGGCTTGGGAGCCCGTTGCGGGCTTTTACCTTATCGCCCCATGATCCAGCATCTTGTCGAGACCTGCACCCGATGAACGACCTGGCAGCCAGTATCGTCGGAACGGCTGCAGCGCTGTGTTCCATTTCGAGTTTTGCACCGCAGATGATCAAGATCTGGAAAGAGAAGTATGCCTCCTCGATCAGTCTCAAGACCTATTCCCTGACAGTGACCTGTTTTGTGCTCTGGGTTCCTTTGGTCTTATGACGAACGCTTGGCCGATCATCATTGCCAACGCCTGTGCCTTCGCTATGGCCTTGACCGTCCTCGTGATGAAATGGCGCTTCGATCCCGCAAGGCGTGCCAGGCCCGAATAGACCGCTCCAGCATAGGCCGCCGCCTTGAGGTGTATCGGGCTATCTCATAGCCAGAAAGCATCCTGAGAATTCATCAGTCTTGAAAAAGTAAGAAATTTTACTACTGTTCTGTATGGAGGTATCAGATGGCCAATGTTGAAAAAATAAGCGTGGCTCTGACCCAAGACATGGCGGTCATGGTTCGCGAAGCGGTGAGCAGTGGAGAGTATGCGTCGTCAAGCGAGGTGATCCGAGACGCTCTACGTGACTGGAAAGCTAAACGCGCTCTGGCCACCTATCAGATCGAAGAACTGCGCCGCTTGACGGCTGAGGGGATCGCCAGCGGATTCACGCCCTGGGCTGGTGTCGAGGCGACGTTGGCCGAAGTGCGCAAGCGGAGCCGAGCCAATTCAAAGGCATGACTTGGAAGCTTCGCAAATCTGACACGGCGATTGCCGATCTGGCCGATATCTGGACCTATATCCTGGCTGAGGATCCGCCGGATCAAGACCCCCGATTCACTCCAACGCCGCCACCGAATGCCCGTGTCCTGGTTGACCCATAGACCCGTGGCGCTTTGCGCCAACGAAGCCCTTTGCGATTGACGAGGATGACCACGCTCTGCACCCGGTGATCATCAGCCCGGGGCCTGGCGTCATTGTTGCGAAAGTGAGGCTTCAGCGGATCCGTCTGATCGTCCCAAAGCCCATAAAGTCGCTCATATCCAGCCCCCTTGCAAAGCCTGATCCCGATCGCGTGCCTCAAATCAATGGCACTTAAGCCGAGCTAGGCATTCGTCTGGTATGCCTCAGTTCCGACCATGAACATCCACCAGCAGGCCGGCCGAC
>JBFZCB010000246.1:0-5344 GCA_041308165.1 Caulobacterales bacterium | reverse complement strand
GCCTCTGCGGTCCACCGGTCGGGCCGGCGCGGCGCTTGGTTTCGACCACGACCGTCTTGGTACGCCCGTGGCTGAAGCTCTGGCGCACCGTGCCGGTGGAAACCGAGCCCACAGCACGCGGCTTCAGGCTAAGCGGCGCCCGTGGCCCCGTCGTGGACGGGGCTCCCGTGGCATTGCCCTGGCCCTCATTGGTCTTGTCGTTCTCGTCGCTCATCCGGTCGCTTTACTCGTGGCGGGGAAGTCCGCCGAATCTTTAATCGTCACGCAAACACAAAAAGCCGTGCGCAGTCCGATTCCAGTGAGGAACCAGACCCCGCCCGTCATTCAGCCCGTCAAGGCTCTTCTCCCGGGTCGACTTGTAACCCGGTCTCAACCGCCTCCACCGCCTCATGCGAGGTGCGAATCCGGTCCCAGTCCCCTGGCCGCAGAGGTCGAAAGCCTGCCAACCGATCCATCTCGGACGTCCAGCGTTCGGCCCGCCCACCAGCGAGAAGCACGGCATGTATCACATTTTCCAGCCCAAGGGCCAAACTCAAATCATCTATGCTGAATGCGCCGCATATCCGGGCATTCTGATGCCGGGCCAGATTGAGGATTTTCCCGCGCCCGTCCGCTGAACCATCGTGGGCCTCAATCACCCAGGCGGCAGAGCCCGAGCGGATGGCCGCCGCTGATTTTTCAAAACCCTGGACGAGGACCCCTTCACGTCGGGCCAGGCCCAGTTGATCCAGGACCCGGCGGACCAGCAAATGTTCGACCCGTTCAGGCAGGTCAGCAGACGGGCGTAGTGGGGCCCGGGCAGAGCGCGCAAACAGGTTCTTCTTGACGGCTGCAGCCACAGACGCGCGATCCGCGGCCACCCACAGACCCCGTCCCGGCAGTTTGCGTCCCAGGTCCGGTGCCACCGAACCGTCCGGTCCCGCCACGAAACGGATCAGACGAGTTTCGTCCATGACCTGGCCAGTGACCAGGTCGCGACGTTCTCTATCTGCTGCGTGCGCGTCGCGGAGAGACATGGACGGTCGGGGCTTCCATCACGCGTCTTGAGGCTGATCGTCAGCGGAGGCCTCAGCCTCTGCATCGGATCCGGCTTCGGCAGACGCAGGGGCGTCGCCAAACACGGCTTCGGGGTCATATTCGCCTTCGGCGAGTTCGCCCTCTTCCTCGTACTCAGGCTCGGTCTGGGGCAGTTCTGAGGCGTCAATCCAGCCGGCGGCAACGCGCGCCTGCAAGATAAGGAGTTCTGCCTCTTCCTGGGCCAGGTTGAAGCTTTCAAGGACGCCGACCAGTTTGACCCGCTCGCCCTTGACCACTTCGTGACCGCCACGGATCTCATCGGTAGCCAGATCGGCAAGGTCTTCGACCGTTTTGATCCCACCCTCGCCGAGGGCAACGGCCATGGCCAGTGTGACGCCGGGCACGGCGAGGACTGCGTCCTCGACGCCCAGTTCAGTGCGCTTTGTATCCAGAATGGCGGCCTGGCGGTCTAGGAAGTCACGAGCACGGGCCTGAAGCTCCTCGGCGGTTTCCTCGTCGAAACCTTCGATCTCGGCAACTTCGTAGGATTCGACGAAGGCCAGGTCCTCGACGGTCGCGAAGCCTTCGGTGACCAGAAGCTGGGCGATGACCTCATCCACGTCCAGGGCTTCCTGGAACAGGACGGTGCGTTCGCTGAACTCCTTCTGGCGGCGCTCAGAGTCCTGGCTCTCGGTGATGATGTCGATCTGCCAGCCGGTCAGTTGCGAGGCGAGGCGAACGTTCTGGCCACGACGGCCGATGGCCAGCGAAAGCTGCTCGTCGGGCACGACGACCTCAACCCGGCCGGCTTCCTCGTCGAGAACCACCTTGGAGACCTCGGCCGGGGCCAGGGCGTTGACGATGAAGGTTGGCTCATCGGGGTTCCACTGGATGATGTCGATCTTCTCGCCCTGAAGCTCGGCCACGACCGCCTGGACGCGCGAACCGCGCATGCCGACGCAGGCCCCAACGGGGTCGATGGAGGAATCATTGGACAGAACGGCCATCTTGGCACGCGATCCTGAATCGCGGGCGGCGGCACGGATTTCAATCACGCCGTCGTAGACTTCGGGCACTTCCTGAGCGAACAGCTTGGCCATGAAGCCGGGATGGGCGCGGCTGAGCATGATCTGCGGCCCCTTGGTCTCGGACCTGACGTCATAGATGTAGGTGCGGATCCGGTCGCCGATGTTGAACACTTCGCGCGGGATCGACTGATCGCGGCGCATGATGCCCTCGCCACGGCCAAGATCGACAATCGTATTGCCATATTCGACGCGCTTGACGGTGCCATTGACGATTTCGCCAACGCGGTCCTTGAACTCTTCATACTGGTTGGCCCGCTCGGCCTCCCTGACCTTTCCAGTGACAACCTGGCGGGCCATCTGGGTCTGGACGCGGCCGAACTCGAACGGCGGCAGGTCCTCGACATACTGCTTGCCCACCTCAGCTTCGGGATCGCGCTTCATCGCGTCCTTGAGGCGGACCATGGCGCTGTCGTTGAACTCTTCCAGTTCATCCTCGGGCTGCCAGTCGTCCTCGACGATGGTGACGTGACGCGTCAGGGCCAGTTCGCCGGTCTTGGGGTCAATCTTGGCGCGGATGTCGTGGTGAGCCCCATAGCGCGACTTGGCACCCTTCTGGATGGCTTCCTCGATCGCTTCGATGACGATCTCGCGGTCGATATTCTTCTCTTGGGCAACCGCATTGGCGATCTGGAGCAGTTCGAGGCGATTGGCGGAAATACCGGTGACGGCCATCAGGCTTTGTCCTCAGAGGTAGAGTTCTTGGAGTGGGTTCGGTCTTCGGGAGCCGCTGCGGGCAGCTCGTCGTCTTCGGGTTCACCGCGGCGGGCGCGGATTTCGGCACCGCGCTTGAGCAGGGCGTCGTTCATGACCAGCTTGGCATCCACCAGCCAGTCAAAGGGGATCAGTGCGGTTTCGTCCTCACCATCGAGGTCCATGCAGACGTTTTCGCCTTCAATGCCTGCGACCAGGCCCTTGAAGCGCTTGCGGCCCTCAATCATCCGGTCTGTCTCGAGCCTGGCTTCCAGCCCCTCGAACAGTTCGAAATCCTTGAGACGGGTCAGCGGGCGGTCAACACCGGGAGACGAGACTTCGAGCAGATATTCACCGGCGATGGGGTCGGCTGCGTCAAACACCTCGGACACGGCGCGCGAAAGGCGGGCGCACTCCTCGACCGATATGTCGTTGTCGGCAGGACGTTCGGCCATGATCTGCAGACGCTGGCGCAGCGAGCCGCCCATCAGGCGCACGCGCACGATGTCCAGACCGAGGGACCCTGCAATGGGGTCGATCAGTTCCAGCAACTGGCGATCAGGAGCGGTCTTGGCGCGCAACGGGTTTGGGTCTCGGTCTCTGAACAGAAAAGCAGGCAACAAAAAAGCGGCTGGCCATCCATGGCCGCCGCTTGAAACGACGCCGTTGGACGCCGGTCTAACGATGTGAGTTGCCCTATAGGCGGTTCAGAACCGCTTGTCAGCCCTCTTCGTCCCTAATCGCTAAAACAACAGCCTCGGTCGCCGGTCATGAGGGGCGGCAGGCTGGTGTTTGCAAAGACCCTGGTGCCTCTTGGGGATGAGCCGCCAAGCGGCCCTCAGGGTCTCAGTACATAACGGCGGCGGATGTGAGTGACGGCACTGCCATGCGTCAGCGTCTGACGAAATCCAGGAAGATCGGCTGGATGTCGCCCAGCTTTTTTTCCTCATAGCGCGTGATCACGTGGTCCAGCGGTGCTTCATGCTGGTCGACGGGGCCTGTCCATTCCAGTTGGGGGTTGCGCCGGAAGGTCTCGAGCGCCCAGTCGGCATAGTTCTCCCAATCCGTGACAAAGCGGAGCCGCCCCTCGGGCTTGAGGACACGGACAAGCGCTTGCACAAAATCATCCTGGATCAGACGGCGCTTGTTGTGGCGGGCCTTGTGCCAGGGATCAGGGAACAGGATCATGACCCGGTCAAGGGAGGCTGGGGTCAGGGCCTCGACCACGCCTCGGGCGTCATCCGCGTGGACCCGGACATTCTGCAGCCCGGCTTCGTCGATATGGCGCAGCAGTGAAGCGACCCCGTTCAGGAAAGGCTCGCAACCGATCATCACGGTGTCCGGATGACGCGAGGCCTGGGCAGCCAGATGCTCGCCGCCTCCGAAGCCGATCTCGAGCCAGGCAGCCTGGGCTTTAGGCATCAGGGCAAGGGGATCGATGGGGCCCGCGCTCGGGTTGGGAAGGGCAATGCCAGGAAGCAGGGTGTCGAACAGGACCGCTTGCCGGGCCTTGATTGGCCGGGACTTGATGCGGCCGAAGGTGCGCAAGGGGCGATGGGCGTCGGTGGTCATGGCGGGGCCTATAGCGTCTCGTCCCGCCTTGGGGGAGGGCTGTACCGCATCAGATGTTCAGATCCAGCCAAAGCCTAAAGGCTTGAGCCCCGGATTTGCTCGCCCAGCCCATACTGATCAGGCCCTGCTCAATCCGCATCCCACGGGTTTATGACCGTCAGGCCGGCATTCTGAAAGGGGGCTGTATCCCGCGTTGCGATGATGAAGTTATGCGACGCGACAATGCCGGCGATCTGGAAATCGGCCTGTCCTATCGGCGTACCTGCAGTCTCGGCCTTTGCTGCTATGCGAGCGGCTAGTGTCGCAGCCGCCGCATCTAAGGGTAGGATTCGAGGTCCGAAAAGACGTGAAAGTGTGAAGTCGAGCACGGCTCTCAAGTCGGCCTTGCGTTTGCCTTCGGGTAGGCGTTCGAGACCAAAATTCAGCTCCATTACGGTGATGCTAGTCGTGAACAGCGCCGTATCCGCCTGCCGGTTAAGCCATTCGACAACCCCGGCATCGGGGTGTCTGCGCATGGGTTCCGAGATCACATTGGTGTCAAGAATGATCACGAGAAATCAGCAGGCTCGATGGCTGAGCGGTCGCGATGCACGTCGGGGAAATCGGCTTCGCGCGCTCTAGCGAAAGCGGTCACGACATCGCCCAGACGCTCTGATGGACGAGTGGCCTCATCTAGCAGACGGCGCGCTGCCGCCTCTGCGCTCATCCCCTGTTCGGCGGCAAAGAGGCGAATACGGCGATGAACGTCGTCCGACAGGTTTCTGACTGTCATGGTCGGCATGCGGAATATCCTTGGTCTGCGATGTCAAGTTAGACATATGATGCGAATGATAGCATAAGTAAAAAATGCTTTCATTCAAAATCTGTGCACGGGCGAGTCCGGATTCAGCAACCTAGGCTCTTCGAGTGGATAGACCTTTATGTGTCAGGCATCAAAAGCAAACACCCAGGCCTGCAGGGTGCAGGCCTGGGTGTTC
>JBFZCB010000245.1:0-17372 GCA_041308165.1 Caulobacterales bacterium | reverse complement strand
CCACAACGGCGATCAGCAAACCGCCCCGCCTGGCCCCAAGGGCAAGGGCGGCTCCCAGGGCACCGGTCAAGGCAAATCCCAGTCCCCCAATGGCCCCGGCAAGGGCGGTCAGCAGCATCAGGGACGCGGGCTGGCCCAGCGCCAGGGCGGCAAAGGGAGCGGTCAGGGCCAGAGGCAGGCCAACAGCCGTCCACTGGCTCAGGGCCTTGAGGATGAAGACGGCTTCCAGCGAGAGGTGCCCTCCGGACAGGAGATCCAGCGCCCCGTCCTCGAGATCACGCTCAAACAGGCGCTCCAGAGACAGCAGCGAAGCCAGGGCAAGGGCCAGCCAGGCGATCCCCGTCGCCACAGGTTTGAGCGTCGAGGGATCGCCGCCGGCCGCCAGGGGAAGGATCGCAGTCAGACAGATAAAAAAGCCGCAGGCCAGAAGCGGGCCCCCGCCTCCGCCCCAGGCCAGAGAAAGCTCGCGCTCGAACAGGACCCGGGTCGCACCTCGCATGCCTGGAGGGCGAACCCGGGCCTTAAGCGACCGGGGTTCAGCCAGATCACCCTGGCCAGGATCATTCCGAGATGGATCCCTCAAGACAGCCCCCCCAGATCCAGACCGCGCGAGGGGACTGGCAAGGCATCATGAACCGCGGCCAGGATTAGGCCATCGGCTTCAAGATGACGTTTCATGGCGCTGGCAAACACCTCTCGCCAGCGGGCATCGAGCGGACCAAGCGGTTCATCCAGGAGCCAGAGCGCACGAGGCGAGCCGATCAGCCGACCCAGGGCCAGACGGCGTCTCTGGCCAGCCGACAGCTTTCTGACCTCCAGGTCCAGCAGGGGCTTCAGCCCGAAAGTCGTCACAGCCTCTTCAAATCCATCCTGGGTGTGACCCAGCCAGTCGCTTTGAAACGCCAGTTCCTGGCGGGCGGTACGCATACCCTTCAGACCATCCAGGTGACCCATAAGATGGATCTCGCGGGCCCTCGCCTCATAGGGATCAATCCGGTTCAGATCGCCGTCCCTGAACCCTATCTCTCCGCCAGACGGCCGGATCAGGCCGGCCACGGCCCGCAAAAGGGACGTCTTGCCCGATCCGTTGGCACCGGTCAGGGCCAGGCATTCGCCCGCCTTCAGATCAAGATCGAGCCCCGTAAAGAGGGCGCGCTCGCCCCGTGTCAGTGACAAGCCGGCTACTGTGAGGGCATGGATCATGGCTTCGGCTCCACAGCCTGCAAACGGTCACGGCCTGCAGGCACGGCCTGCAGCGACCCATTCTGCCGACGGAGTCGAGACATTACGAGAGCCTGGACGGGGCTCTGATCGAGGGCCTGGGCTTTGCGATACGTTCTCAATGTCCATACAGGGGACGGGGATACATGGACGTGTCCCGCGAGCGGGGCTATAGCGGCATTTGCCGCAGCAGGCTTTCGACGCGCACGGCGGGGACCTGTGCGCCCCGCTGCAAGCCGCGCCAGAGTGCAACCGGATTGTCGGGCGGCGTACACCAGAGGAAGACTCTCCATGCCGTCGATCGACAGCCTCAAGACCCGTCAGGACCTTTCCGTCGGGCGCAAGAAATACGCCTATTACAGCCTTCCCGCCGCTGAGGAAGCCGGTCTTGCGGGGATTTCCCGCCTTCCGCGCTCCATGAAGGTACTGCTGGAGAACCTTCTTCGCAACGAAGATGGCGTTTCTGTCACGGGCGATGACCTCAAGGCAGTCGCGGCCTGGATCGAAAACAAGGGTGCCGTAGAGCATGAAATTGCCTTCCGGCCTGCCCGCGTCCTCATGCAGGACTTTACCGGCGTTCCTGCCGTCGTCGACCTGGCGGCCATGCGCGATGCGATGGATGCCCTTGGCGCCGATGCCAAGAAGATCAACCCCCTGGTCCCTGTGGACCTGGTCATCGACCACTCCGTCATGGTCGACAACTTCGGCACGGCCAAGGCCTTCAGCCAGAACGTCGAGCGCGAATACGAGCGCAATATCGAGCGCTACAACTTCCTTCGCTGGGGCTCGTCAGCCTTCAACAACTTCCGCGTCGTCCCCCCTGGAACCGGCATCTGCCACCAGGTGAACCTCGAGAACCTGGCCCAGACCGTCTGGACGCTGGAGGAGGGCAAAAAGACCCTGGCCTATCCCGACACCGTCGTGGGTACCGACAGCCACACCACCATGATCAATGGCCTGGCGGTCCTGGGCTGGGGCGTTGGCGGCATCGAGGCTGAAGCGGCCATGCTGGGCCAGCCCATTCCAATGCTCATCCCCGAAGTGATCGGCTTCAAGCTGACCGGCAAGCTGCCGGAAGGGGCCACTGCGACCGACCTGGTCCTGACCGTGACCCAGCTGCTCCGCAGAAAGGGCGTGGTTGGCAAGTTTGTCGAGTTCTTCGGTGACGCCCTGCCAAACATGACCATCGAGGATCAGGCCACGATCGCCAACATGGCACCCGAATACGGCGCGACCTGCGGCTTCTTCCCGGTTTCGGCGGCAACCATCGGCTATCTGACGGCAACCGGCCGCGACAAGGCCCGGGTTGCACTTGTTGAAGCCTATGCCAAGGCCCAGGGCCTTTGGATCGACGAGAACTCCGAGGATCCGGTCTTCACCGACGTGCTCGAGCTCGATATCTCAACGGTCGTTCCTTCCCTGGCCGGACCCAAGCGTCCCCAGGACAAGGTGGAACTGACCACGGCCGCCCCCGAGTTTGAAGCTCATCTGACCGGAACCTTCGGCCGTCCTGCAGACGCACCCCGTTATGAAGTCGAGGGCAAGCCCTTTACGGTCGGCGACGGTGATGTGGTGATCGCCGCCATCACCTCCTGCACCAACACCTCCAACCCCTCGGTCCTGATTGCTGCAGGCCTTGTGGCCCGCAAGGCCAACGCGCTCGGCCTCAAGGTCAAGCCCTGGGTCAAGACCTCCCTGGCTCCAGGCTCGCAGGTCGTCACAGACTATCTGACGGACGCCGGCCTCCAGAAGGACCTGGATGCGATGGGCTTCAATCTGGTCGGCTATGGCTGCACCACCTGCATTGGCAACTCTGGCCCACTTGATCCGGCCATCTCCCGGACCATCAATGACAACGCCGTTGTGGCCACGAGCGTTCTGTCCGGCAACCGCAACTTCGAGGGTCGCGTAAACCCGGACGTCCAGGCCAACTACCTGGCCTCTCCTCCACTCGTCGTAGCCTATGCCATTGCCGGATCGATGCGGATCGACATTACCAAGGATCCGATCGGACAGGACAAGAAGGGCAAGGATGTCTTCCTCAAGGACGTCTGGCCAACCTCGGAAGAGATCGCCAAGATCCAGAAGAAGTCGGTCACGCCCGGCATGTTCGCCAAGCGCTACGCCGACGTCTTCAAGGGCGACGAGCACTGGCAGGCGATCAAGGTCACTGGCGGTCAGACCTACCAGTGGGACGACAGCTCCACCTACGTCGCCAACCCTCCCTATTTTGAGGGTCTGTCAATGGAGCCAACACCCGTCTCCGACGTCGTTGAAGGCCGCGTCCTCGCAATCTTCGGGGATTCAATCACCACTGATCACATCTCACCGGCCGGTTCGATCAAGACCACCTCGCCCGCCGGCGTCTATCTGAACGGACGCGGCGTCGAATCCGCAGAGTTCAACTCCTATGGTGCCCGTCGTGGCCACCACGAAGTCATGATGCGCGGCACCTTTGCCAATATCCGCATCCGCAACCGGATTACTCCGGACATCGAAGGCGGCGTGACCAAGCACTTCCCCTCGCAAGACGTCATGTCCATCTACGACGCGGCCATGCGCTACCAGTCCGAGGGTCGTCCACTGGTCGTCTTTGCGGGCAAGGAATACGGGACAGGCTCGTCACGTGACTGGGCCGCTAAGGGCACACGCCTTCTGGGCGTAAGGGCCGTCATCGCCGAAAGCTATGAGCGTATCCACCGCTCCAACCTGGTGGGTATGGGCGTTGTGCCGCTTCAGTTCAAAGCTGATGGCTGGCAGAAGCTGGGCCTGACCGGTGAGGAAATCGTCACCATCCGTGGCCTATCAGACGTCAATGTCGGCAAGCTTCGCCCGCGCCAGGACCTTTGGGTCGAACTGTTCCGTCCATCAGACGGCAAGATGGCCCGCTTCCCGGTTCGCTGCCGGATCGATAACCAGACCGAGCTGGACTACTTCCGTGCTGGCGGCGTCATGCCCTACGTCCTGCGCAACCTTGCAGGGGGGGCCTCGTCACCCGAGCCCGAGGCGGTCGCTGCTGAATAGTTGATATCAGCGGCAGAATGAGTGAGGCCCGGCGGAGCAATCCGCCGGGCTTTTTCATTGGAACAAAGATCCAGAACCGTGACTGCGTAGAACAGCGTAACCCGTCGGCACCCGCAGCAGAACGACCACGGGGCTGGCTCTGATCGTGACTTTGCGCGGCCATGGAGGGGATTCCCACAGCCATGCAGCGAACGGCGAGACGTCTCTCTGCCGTCGTACTGGAGACAACGGGCGTGACCTGCGCCGGATGACCGAGGCTTCACTTTGTCCTCATCAACTCTCGGTCCCTGTCGCCCACATGATGCTGCACCGGGAAAGACGGGGCCGGGCCCGCCCAACCTGAATGTCCAGCCTGGCACCCTTTACTGTGCTTGACACAGTACATGGCGCCAGATACTATGTGTCTCACAGTGATAGGTGGCACATGGTAGAACGAGAGGCTTCGGGACTCACCGAACTGCGCCGCGGCGTGCTGACGCTGGCCGTGCTTTCACGCCTGAGAACGCGCCAGTACGGCTACTCACTCAAACAGGCTCTCGCCGAGGGTGGACTGCCGGTTGAGGAGGGAACCCTCTATCCGCTTCTGCGGCGACTGGAGGCCCAGGGGTTACTGGCGAGCGAGTGGAATACCGACCAGGCACCACGCCGCTATTACCGCCTGAACGGCGAAGGCGAGCGCGTGCTTGAAACGCTGACCCTGGCCTGGCGTGACCAGGCCAGGGCGATGGACGCATTTCTGACCGAGGAGGCAGGCGGATGACCGCTGATGAAGTAATCGAGTCCTACGTTCGCGATGTCGCCGCCTGCCTTCCAAGACGGATGCGCCAGGATACGGCCCTTGAGCTGAAGGCTCTTTTGACTGACGATCTTGTTGCGCATGCACAGTCCCTGGGCCTTAGCCCGGACCGCGAGATGGCCATCGCGCTTGTAAGGGGCTTCGGGCGCCCATCCGAGGCCGCTCGCCGCTATCATGAGCGGCCAGCGCTGATTGACGCGGCTGATACTCATCACTTCCTGATCTGGGCTCTTGGTGGGACGGTGGCGCTGGCTATCCTGATGGCTCTCGACGGAGGGCGAGAGCTTGGCCAGGACCTGTTCCTGCAATGGCTGGGCCTGCTGGTCATCATCTTTGCCTTAGCCGCCTGGTGCCGCCGGCACTGGCCGGACGCCCTGCGCTGGACCCCGCGCCCCGATCCTGATCTCAGATCGCGTCCCCTGGCCGTCCTGGCCTGTGCGGCCACCCTGGCCTTTCCGGTCTTCATGTATGCAGCCCCGGAGACATTTGTGCGGACCCTTTTCCTCGGAAACATTCCAACGGACGGACTGGCCCTCACCGAGGCGTTTCGCCTAAGCGGCCTCAGAATCCTCACCTTGGGTCTGCTGGCAGCCTCAGCCCTTCTTTACGTCGTCGTCGCTCTACAGGGGCGCCGTGTGGGTTGGTCGCGCGCGGTTGAGCTTGTGCTTACCGGCCTGCTTGGGCTGCTGTTTCCGGCCCATGCAGCCATCGGAGTCTTTGCCTCTGAAACCGCCAACTCCATCGGTGGGCCCATCTTCGGTCTGATTGGCGCAATCTATCTGCTTACCCTCATGTATGAGGCCTGGCATGAATGGACCCGTGTCAGCCTGAGCCGCCCTGCATCGGCCAAAGGCGAGCCAGGGACGGTGCCTCATGGCCTTGCCTGAGTAAGCCGTTCAGTTCTGCTGCATGGCTTCGGCCAGCAGTCGGGCCTCTGAGGCACGGCTGGAACCGGTCCGCCAGGCCACAACGATTTCTCTGGACGGTGCAGGCGCATTCTCGCGCGGCGCAATTCGCCGGATCACCACGGAAGGGTTGTTGGCAAGGCCGGCCTTGATTGCCATCTCCGGAAGGAAGGACACACCCAGTCCAGACCCGACCATCTGGACAAGGGTGTGTAGGGAGGTGGCGGCAAAGACGTCATCGCCGCGTGGGGCGTCAATCTCGAAGGCGGCCAGGGCCTGGTCTCGCAGGCAATGGCCATCTTCCAGAAGAATGAGGTCCTCGGTTCGAAGTGAGCCAGGCTGGATGGCGCCGGGGGCCGCAAGGACATGGTCTGCCGGTGCCGCAGCCAGGATTTCGTCGTCACCGATCCGCGCATGTTCGATGCCCGTACTGACATAGGGCAGGGCAATCACGGCAGCGTCGAGCTGACCCGATTTCAATCCGGCCACCAGTCGAGGTGTCAGATCCTCTCGGATGAACAGGCGAAGCGCTGGATAGGCAGCCTTCAAGGCTGGAAGCGTAGCGGGCAGGAGGAAGGGGGCAACCGTGGGTATGACGCCCAACCGAAAGCGGCCCGAGAGGGGCTTTCCGGCATTGCGGGCCGCCTCAACCAGATCTTCTGTACGGGCCAGGATGTCGCCGGCCCGCTTGACCGCTTCCGCCCCGACAGCCGTCAGCTGCACATTCCCGCGGGTTCGCTCCACGACCGGAGCACCAAGGATTTTCTCGAGCTCCTGAACCCCTGCCGAAAGGGCCGGCTGGCTGACATGGGCGGCATCCGCTGCCCGGCTGAACGAGGCATGTTCAGCCAGGAGCTTGAGATACTGCAGCTGTCTGAGTGTTGGGAGCATGGAAGCAGACATAGGCGCTTCCTATGGTTTGATCAAAGTCGATCCAGAAAACCTAGCCCTCCCCGCCGCAAGCGACGGGGAGGACGCAGTTTGTCTAGGCCAGGTCGTAACGGTCGTTGTTCATGACCTTGACCCAGGCCGCGACGAAGTCCGCGGCGAACTTCTGGCCCGCATCGGCCGAGGCATAGACCTCCGCCAGGGCCCGAAGCTGGGAGTTTGAACCAAACACAAGGTCGGAACGGGTCGCCGTCCAGAGGGTCTCCCCGGTCGCCCGGTCGGCACCGACAAAGGTCTCTTCGCCGTCTGCATCAACCGCCTTCCACTGGGTACGCATGTCGAGGAGATTGACAAAGAAGTCGTTGGTCAGAACACCCGGACGGTCAGTGAAGACACCGTGGCTGGAGCCACCATGGTTGGCCCCAAGAACCCGAAGGCCCCCGACGAGGACGGTCATCTGCGGAGCCGTAAGACCCAGAAGCTGGGCACGGTCCACAAGCAGGTCCTCGGTCGGCACATTGAAACGCACCTGGAGGTAGTTCCGGAACCCATCAGCCTTCGGCTCAAGGACCGCAAAGCCCTCGACGTCGGTCTGCTCCTGGGAGGCATCCGTACGACCGGGCGTGAACGGGACCTCCAGGTCGTGGCCGGCCGCCTTTGCAGCCTGTTCGATGCCGACCGAACCCCCCAGAACGATAAGGTCGGCAATGGACACGTTCAGTCCACTGTCTGCCTTGATCGTCTCATAGACACCAAGCACGCGGGTCAGCTTGGCAGGCTCATTGACGTCCCAGTCCTTCTGGGGCGAGAGCCGAAGCCGCCCGCCGTTGGCACCACCCCTGTGGTCGGAACCACGCCAGGTCGCCGCTGACGCCCAGGCCGTGGAGACGAGATCGGAGACCGACAGGCCGGACGCGGAGATCTTGGCCTTCAGTGCGGCAATATCCGATGCACCCAGGCTTGGTCCCTGATGCGCTGGAATGGGGTCCTGCCAGATCAGATCCTCGGCCGGCACATCAGACCCGAGATAGCGGGCCTTTGGACCCATGTCGCGATGGCAGAGCTTGAACCAGGCACGGGCGAAAGCATCGCCGAAATAGGCCGGATCCGCCCGGAAGCGCTCCATGACCTTGCGGTACTCAGGATCGATCTTGAAGGCCATGTCGGCCGTGGTCATCATCGTGGGAACGCGCTGACCTGCGGTATGGGCTGCAGGAGCCAGGGTCTCAGGAGGATTGCCGACAGGCTGCCACTGCTTGGCACCGGCGGGGCTGCGGACCAGCTCATATTCGTGGTCCAGCAGCATGTCGAAATAGGACATATCCCAGGTGATCGGGGTTGGGGTCCAGGCCCCTTCGATACCCGAGGTGATGGTGTCATCGCCCATGCCGCTTGCGTGGGTCGACATCCAGCCCATGCCCTGCAGGGTGATGTCTCCGCCCTCCGGGGACACTCCGACCTTGGAGGCATCTCCTGCGCCGTGAGCCTTGCCGAACGTATGACCACCTGCAGTCAGGGCTGCGGTTTCCTCATCGTTCATGCCCATCCGAGCGAAGGTTTCGCGAATGTCACGCGCTGAGGCGAGGGCCTCAGGAACACCGCCCGGTCCTTCCGGATTGACATAGATGAGACCCATCTGGATGGCAGCGAGAGGAGCTTCCAGCTCAAGGTTCTTGTCGGGCTGGATGCGGGTTGCACTGGCTTCATCACCAACCCAGGCTTCTTCGGTTCCCCAGTAGACGTCCTTTTCGGGCTCCCAGACATCAGCACGACCGCCACCGAAACCGAATACGGGTCCACCCATCGATTCAATGGCGACATTGCCCGCCAGGATCATGAGATCGGCCCAGCTGAGCTTGGCCCCGTACTTCTGCTTGATCGGCCAGAGCAGACGCCTGGCCTTGTCGAGGTTTCCGTTATCAGGCCAGGAATTGAGAGGGGCAAACCTCTGCTGGCCGGCTCCAGCACCGCCGCGGCCGTCGCCGGTACGGTAGGTCCCCGCCGAGTGCCAGGCCATACGGATGAAGAAGGGGCCATAGTGACCATAGTCTGCAGGCCACCAGGGCTGGCTATCCGTCATCAGGGCTGTCAGGTCACGCTTGACGGCAGCCAGGTCGAGCGACTTGAAGGCCTCGGCATAGTTGAAGTCGCCACCCATGGGGTCGCCCGACTTGCCCTGCTGGTGGAGGATGTCCATCGTCAGCTGGTTGGGCCACCAGTCCCGATTGGTACGGCCAAGCAGCGAACGCATCGTCGCTGGCTCTTTTTTGGGGTTCTGTGAGGGGGTGGTCCCGCCTGCGTGTCCGTCCATGGTTCTCTCCTACTGACAGGGATTGGCTTCCCCTATTAGACACGGGTTTGGCAAGAAATAAAATCGATATGTTTTGTCATGTCGAACAATAAAATCTATATAACGCAGTGTGCACCGGCTGAACCTGTCTTGCCGGACCGAGAGGTAGAAAGGGCCCGATCGGAGATCCGGGCCAGGGCCCTACCCTCTGGCGACCACCCTGCGGATCAGCTGGGCTGAGCGCTCGGGGCCCAGATCATGGGCAAACGAGGACCGGAAACGCCCATCGGGTCCCATCAGATAGATCGTCAGGGAGTGGTTCATCGTATAGCCCTCCCCCTCTCCGGACTTCTCGTAAAAGGCACGATAGGACCGGGCAGCCCCAGCCACCTGCTCTGGTGTTCCGGTAAGACCGATGACGTTGGGGGGAAACCCATCTGAAGACAGGTAGTCCTTGAGGGCCTGGGGCGTATCGCGCTCTGGATCAACGGTGATAAAGACCACCTGCAAATCCTTGGCTGCGTCTCCGAGCTGTTCCCGGGTCGCGGCCAGGGTCGCCAAGGTCGCCGGACAGTAGTCGGGGCAGTAGGTAAAACCAAAGAAGACCACCGACCATTTGCCGTTAAGGACAGACTGGTCGACACGGGCCCCGTTCTGGTCGGTCAACTCAAACGGTCCGCCCACGGCAGCCTGTCCCGTCGTCTGATCGGCCCCGCTCAGGACGCCTTCCTCACGCCCTCCGACAAAGGCAATGGTTGCCGCCGCGATGCCCGCGGCAAGGATCACGCATATGGTGGCAAAAAGCAGAATCGAACGACGCGGCATGGCTTGTTTTCCTCAGCCGAACAGGGAGCGACATCACGGGCGCCGACAGAGCTCCCGGGGCGGTCTATAGAGCGCATGTTGCAGGGATTGAAGTCGCTGCGACATCACGACAGCCGTCCAGGCCCGGATTTCGAATGACCCACGTCTCCCTGCCCGTCGGCCCTTCCGAAACACCTGCCCCCAGGGCCGAGCCCGGCCACTGGCGTGATCTGCCGCGGCGTGGCCGGGGCCTGTCACTGCGCACCCTCATCATCCTGAGGTGGCTGGCCCTGTTCGGCCAGACAGCGACCGTCTTTGTCGCCCATGAGCTCCTGCATTTCCCGATGCCGCTGATGGAATGCATGATTGCCATCGGCGTGGGGGCCCTGGTCAACCTGGCCTCCCTTTTCCAGTTGAGGCGCGCTGACAGCCGCCTGCCGGACGGACGGCTGACCGCCCTGCACCTGGGTTTTGACATCCTGCAGCTCTCGACGCTCCTGGCCCTCACCGGCGGGCTCGAAAACCCGTTCTGCCTTCTGCTGGTTGCGCCTGTGACCGTGGCTGCCGCCTCCTTGCCAGGTCCGCAGGCGGTTGGACTGGGCCTGATGGTGCTGGCAGCAACCGCCGTCCTGTCCTTCTGGTCACTGCCCCTGCCCTGGATATCGGGTACGGAGCTCATGTTGCCGGCCCTTTACAGACTTGGCCTTGGCATGGCGCTGGTCACCGGTGTTGTCTTTACGGCGGCCTATGCCTGGAGAGTGGCCGCAGATGCCGAGAAACTCGAACTGGCACTTGCCACCACCCAGGACGTCCTGCAGCGCGAACAGCGCCTGGCCGCCCTAGGCGGTCTTGCGGCTGCCGCGGCCCATGAGCTCGGCACGCCACTGGCGACCATCCAGGTCGTTGCCAAGGAAATGCTGCGCGAAGCCAGGCCCGGCAGTCCGGTCGCCGAAGATGCGGCCCTGCTGCTGCAGCAGGCAGACCGGTGCCGCGATATACTGACACGCCTCTCACAACGGCCAGAGGATGGAGACCTCCTCTTTACCGAAATCGGGCTGAAGGCCCTGCTCAAGGAAGTGGTGGAGCCCCATCTCGGTTTTGACCTGGATATCGCTACCGAATTGGTGATGGCCACAGGAGAGGACGAGCCTCTGGTACGGCGCCTGCCCGAAGTCGTGCACGGGCTCTCCGCCCTCGTCGAGAACGCTGCAGACTTCGCATCAAGCCGGGTCCGACTGACCGCTTCGGTTCACGAGGATGAAATCGAGATCGAGGTCCTCGATGATGGACCTGGCTTTGCCGCGGACATCCTTCCGAGACTGGGCGAGCCCTATGTCACAAGCCGGCCGCATGGAAAGGCCCGCCAGGCCCTCGCCGCCCAGCTCCAGGCTGCAACCGCCACCTCAAGAAAACCTCCAGGCCGCCGCGGGCGGCGCAAGGCCGGAACTCCAGCGCCGGGGCCCTCGATGACCGTGGCACCGAGCCAGGGCGGTATGGGCCTGGGTTTCTTCATAGCCCGAACGCTTCTGGAGCGGACAGGCGGCAAGGTGACTGTGGCCGCAGGCGACGGCCCCGTGGGGGCCGCCCGCGGTGCCCGCGTTAGCATCCGCTGGCCGCGGAACGCTTTGGAACTCCCCTAGCGACAGAACGCCGCGCACCTTGACCGCGGCCCCTGTCGAGCCAACTTGCGACGCATGACAAACGCAACGAACACCATCGAGGAACGCATCGCCGCCCTGCCGGACCGCAGCCTTCTGCTGCTGGATGATGACCAGGCGCTGCGCACACGTCTGGGTCGCGCACTGGAATCGCGGGGGTTTTCAGTCACCACGGCCGGATCCGTCGCCGAGGCCAATGAAGTGCTCCGGACCTCTGCTCCAGCCTATGCGGTGCTGGACATGCGGCTCGATGACGGCAACGGCCTGAAGATCGTCGAGGCCCTGCGCGAAAAGCGTGAGGATGCACGTATCGTCATGCTGACAGGCTATGGGGCCATCGCTACAGCCGTCGCTGCCGTCAAGGCAGGGGCCGTGGATTACCTCTCCAAGCCCGCTGATGCCGATGACGTGGTCAAGGCCCTGCTGGCTGTCGGAGACGCCGCGCCCGAGCCACCCGAGAATCCGATGAGTGCGGACCGGGTTCGCTGGGAGCACATCCAGCGCGTCTATGAGCTCTGCGACCACAATGTTTCCGAGACGGCACGTCGCTTGGGTATGCACAGACGCACCCTGCAGCGCATTCTTGCCAAACGCGCACCACGCTGAACAAGGACGTCTGCAGCCCAGCCTGCAACCACGGCTGGCTTCAGCCCTCGACCGGGCCCGGCCTGAGGGTCCTCATGGCCCCTAGCCGTGCAAAGGCCAGGGTGAGGGCCTTGCGCCGGGCAGGAGCAAGGCTCTGAACCGGAGCCTCACGCACGACACCACCCCCAAAACCGTCGGCGACGATCAGCCCAGGCGTGTCAGGCAGCCGCTCCAGCGGAAACTCTGGCGCAACCGCAAAGAAAAAGGCATCGCAGAACGGAACATAGTCGGGCCATTTGCAGTCGACGCGATAGTCCTCAACCCCCGACTTGACCTCGCAGATTACAATGTCCCCCTTCCTGCCGAGCGCCATGACATCGGCGCGGCGTCCATTGGGGAGAGAGACTTCCAGCAAGGGCGCATAACCCATGTCCGCCAGCAATCGGGCCACTCCGGTCGTGATGGACCTGGTGGTCTCGGGGCGGCTGAATACCAGTTCGAGATGGAGGGCTGAGGCGGCCATGCCCTACTATGTTCCGGTTGCGTTCCACATTCAACCGGCCATGGATCACCTTTCCCGGTCAGCTGCCCGTCGGTGAAGCCAGGGTCTTTCGATTAAGGGACCAGTCCTTGCGGGTCTGGCCCCAGACATCCACGCGCTCATGCTCATAGGGTGCTGGCAGCCGGCCAGGTCCACGGTTGGTGGAACCGAGCCTCGCGGCAAGGCGGGCAGACGCCGTGTTCTCCGGCCCGATAGTATGGATGACCTCATCCCAACCCAGGATGTCAAACGCATAGTCCATCGTCGCGACCACGCCCTCCAGAGCGTAGCCCTTGCCCTGGGCGTCCCTGTGAAGGCTCCACCCCACCTCAGGGCCTGGCCAGCCCTCAGGCCTCCAGGGCCCCAGGCGACCAATCCAGAGACCAGAGGATTTTTCGATGACCGAAAACATGGACACGCCTGTGAGCGCCCAGGCTCCAGCCATGCCCATCAGGCTACGCCAGACCAGAGCAGGAGGCTGTACCCCTCCGATGAAACGTGTGGTCTCGGGATCCGACATGAAGTCACACCAGCGCTCGAAATCCTCCAGGGCCGTCGGGCGCAGGATCAGTCGGGCGGTCTCCAGAGTTGGCCCTAAACCGATCAGGGGCCTACCCTGGGGGCCAGACAAATCAGGCTGCATCGTCACAACGGATACTCCCGCTCAAGCGTGTAGGTGCTGCCCTCGTCGCCAAGGACGCTGGAAAACAATCCAAAACGGTCGATGGGTATGGGCGGAGAGCAGAGGAGATTATGGCCGGCGATCCAGGCTGCGATCCGATCCGGATTGGTCTGGGTCTTCAACCAGGCCAGGGTGACATGAGGCCGGTAGACCCGAGTTTCCATCGTCAGTCCCGCGCGCTGTCCGGCAGCCCGGCAACGCCCGGCCAGCACATTCAGCCGTTCGCTGGGCTTAACCCCTGCCCAGAGCGTGTGGCTGCGGTGATCATCCCCGAAGGCCCCTACGCCCTGAAGGGTGAGATCAAAGCCTCCGCCCCCGCCAGCACGCGACAGCTCTGCCGCCAGATCATCGGCCTGGCGTTCGTCCATCTGACCATAGAAGGCCAGGGTGACGTGAAGGCTGTCCTGGGAACGCCACCGCGCGCCCGGGAGGCCGGCCTGACGGCGCTTGAGCGTCTCGGATACATCCCAAGGAATGGACAGAGCGGTGAAAAGACGAACCATGCGACCCTTGGTAGCGGCAGGAACTGGCGTCTGGAAGACGGGTAGTTCTTGCAGGACATACAATCTCGCACGATATTAGAAGGGACGACCGGAGAAATCTCCGGCGAATGGAGACAGGCTTCGCCATGAGCGACTTTAATAACGGCTTTGCACGCCCCCTGCCGCAGACCGCAGACATGTCCCTGGACGTCGGGCTGCGCAGCTTCATGCTGGGCGTCTACAACAAACTTGCTCTCGGACTGGTGGTTGCCGGTGCCCTGGCGTTCCTGACGGGGAACTATCCCCCCGTCCAGCAGATGCTCTTCCTGGTTGACGGAAGCGGACGCCTGGCAGGCCTCACGGTCGCAGGCATGGTGATCCAGTTCCTGCCCCTGGTCCTGCTGTTCGGCTCGATGTTCTTCATGAAGAACGCGACGGCAAGCGGTGTGAACATGCTCTATTGGGCCGTTGTGGCCTCAATCGGTGCCGGCATGGGCGTTCTGTTCCTGCGTTACACCGGTGGCTCTCTGGCCTCCACCTTCTTTGTGACCGCTGCAGCCTTTGGCGGGCTCAGCCTTTTTGGTTACACCACCAAGAAAGACATGACCGCCATGGGTAGCTTCCTAATCATGGGCGTGATCGGTCTGATCATCGCCTCGATCGTGAACATCTTCCTGCAGTCCGGCACCTTCTACCTGATCATCTCAGGTCTGGGCGTGCTGATCTTTTCTGGCCTGATTGCCTATGACACACAGCGCCTGAAAATGACCTACTATGCCCTTGGCGGTGACCAGAATGCGATGGGCGTAGCCACCGGATATGGCGCACTCAGCCTGTTCATCAACTTCATCAATCTGTTCCAGTTCCTCCTGGCCTTCATGGGCGGCCGTCGCTAAGGCGTCACCCTTGAGAGACAACATGGAAAAGCCCCGGGTTCGCCGGGGCTTTTTTATGTCTGATCCACAATCTGAAAACGGCGGCTGTCGAAAACACGAAGGACCTGCTCAAGTTCACGCCCCCGCCTGAGCACCTGACCACCTTCCCCCATCACAGCCCACTGTCCCTGTCGCGTTTGGAGCGATGGCCGCTTCTCAATACGGTAAAGAGGAGCATCTCCAGACCGCCGGAAAACCGCGAACTCGGCGACATCCTTGTGACCCACCATGGCATAGTCCCGCCATTCCCCGGCCGCGACCATGCGCCCGTAAACGCGCAGGATGAGATCCAGCTCCCTGCGCTGGAAGAAGACCGGCCCGGCCAAAGCCTCCCCGGAGGCACCTTGGGTGGAATCGCTGTTCATCGCGACCACGTTAGGCCTGGACGGTTCACCGTGCCACCCGTGTCATGGCCATGACTGTCCAAAGTCCAGCAGGACACGAAAAGGCCCCGTTTCGGTCCTTCGCTCGCCCGTTTGCCAAGCGATTAATGACCCGTCGGCCAGTTGGAGCCTGGATGCATTCCGGAACCTGAACAGCCCCCCCCAGCCCCCCCTGGATGTGTCCAGTAAAAGGGCTTCTTCGGGCCGACGAAGCCACAGGTTAAACGCCCGCCTGCCCTTTCCCCCTCCCGGCTAGGCGGGCGTTTTTCTGTCTCGCGGCCGGTTTGCCAGCCCCACGGGCGTGCAGAGCTGGAGACACTGGCAAGCCCCTAGTCCAGCTTCAGCTGCAGTTCCTGCCCGTCCCGGGTAATGGCAAGAACCGGTGCTGCGCCGCCTTCGGAATCCAGGAGACGAGCGACAGCGGCCAGGTCGTTGACCTCAGTACCGTTCACGGCCGTAATGACATCTCCAGCCCGCAGGTCAGCCTGTGCAGCGGATGTTCCACCCTCAACGGAATCCACCCGCACACCGGTGACACTATGCCCGGATGTGAACTGGGCTCCGAACGCCAACAAGGTGTCACGACCAAGAACGTAAAGTGGACTGGTGATCGGCTCTATGGTCATGGCCGAACTGATTTCACGGCCGTCACGCAGATAGGTCAGCGACAGGCGCGTGCCGGGTTCGGCGATGCCGACCGTTGCAAGAACGGATCCAGCATTGGCAACGGGGCGGTTCTGCATGCGAAGAATCACATCGTAACGCTGAAGACCCGCAGCCTCAGCCGGTGATCCCGGTGCCACATCCTCAACAACCGCACCACGCACGATCGAGAGACCAAAATCACGAGCCCTCTGAGCGTTCAGCGAGCCCAATATCGCTCCGATTCGCCCTCTTGTGACCGAGCCGTTCAAGCGGATCTGATCCACGACGAACAACAGGATGCGGGTCGGAACGGCAAAGGCGATACCATCATTGCCGCCAGGCCCACCCAGGCCGAAAGGGTCTGACCCCCCTGACAGGATCGAGGTATTGATGCCTATCAGGCGGCCGCGACTGTCAAGCAGGGGTCCGCCTGAGTTACCCGAGTTCACCGCAGCGTCTGTCTGTATGTAGTCTTCAACCGCATCGCCAAGACCAGAGCGGCCCAGGCCGGAAATGACCCCCATCGTCAGGGTCTGGTCGAGCCCGAGCGGATAGCCGACAGCAAAGGCGAGGTCACCCGTCCTCAGGGTGTCGGAATCAACAGTCTCTACCTGGGAAAGGCCAAGGCCTGCCGGGTTCGGATCCTGGATCTTCAGGACGGCGATGTCTGTCGCCTTGTCCGTTCCGATCAGGACCGCATCGAACAGACGGCCATCGGTCATGTCGACGGTATATTTTCCACCGCCCTCAACCACATGGTTATTGGTAATGATGATCCCTTCACGGGCATCGATGATGACGCCTGATCCTGACTGAAGCGGCTTGGCGGCGTTCTCGTCCGAAGTCGGTCCGCGCGACGATCCAAGGGTCGTTACCTGGACGACCGCGGGGAGGGACCGCTCTAGCCCAGCGGCAAAGGTGAAGACCCCTCGCCGCTCGTCATAGGGCATGGGAAGGGCCGGCATCGAGGTACGAGGGCTCTGCTGAACGGCGGCCTCAGCGGACGGGACATAAGCCATCTGGGCCAGAACAAGGACGAGGGGAGCGGCCGCAACAGCCAGTCTGGGAGCAAGTAGGGCGCGCAACATAAGCTCTTCCTGAGTGCCGCAACGGGAATTACAACGGCGTTCAGTCCTCAACCTAGCGCGGGAAACGCGGTATGACGATGCCCCGTTTTTCCGTGCCACAGCTCCGAGCACGGATGGCGTGCCGCTGCAACACTGGCTGTCCCGGCTGATCGCCGGGCTCGTGAAATCAGAAGTGAACGCCCCAGTCCTTGAGCCTCATGAAAAAAAGAGTTGGGAGCCATCTGACGCCATGCAACGTTCCTAGCGACAGCCGGACATGTCGCCGGGTTCGGCCAGTTATGGGAGAAATGCAGATGAAGCGGTTTCTGGTGCTTTTGCTGGCTGGATCATCGCTCTCGGCCTGTCAGACAGCCCCAGGTGAGTTTAGCGGCTTCCTCAGCAGCTACGACGGACTCGTGACACGGACAGACACCTTGCGCGCCTCCATTCGCGAACGCCGCGATGA
>JBFZCB010000244.1:0-9982 GCA_041308165.1 Caulobacterales bacterium | reverse complement strand
TTCCCGGAGGCGATCTTTTAGGCGTTCAGTGTGTGAGGACGCGCGAGGATGCAGACGCCATGAAGGCGGCTGCTGAAAAGGCGAACCAGATTGTTGTTGTCGGCGGCGGGTTCATCGGACTTGAGGCTGCTGCCGTCCTTTCGAAGATCGGCACGAAGGTCGTCGTTCTGGAGACCCAGGACCGGGTGCTGGCCCGCGTCGCTGCCGAGCCCCTATCCCGGTTTTTCGAGGCTGAGCATCGTGCTCATGGAGTCGAGATCCGTACACAGGTGAGTATTCGTAGCCTGGAAGGAGACCGTCATGTGACAGGCGTTTGCCTGGCGGACGGAGAGGTCATTGCTGCGGATCTGGTCATTGTCGGCATCGGGATCATACCTGCCGTCGAGCCTCTGATTTCAGCTGGAGCCATCGGTACCAATGGCGTGGCTGTCGATGCGTTTTGCAGAGCCAGTCTCGCGGACATTTATGCCATCGGTGATTGTGCGTTGCATCAGAACGCCTTTGCCCGTGATGCCTCGATCCGACTGGAGTCGGTACAAAACGCCAACGACATGGCGACTGTCGCTGCCAAGTCCATCTGTGGGACGCCGGAACCCTACAAGGCCGTACCCTGGTTCTGGTCCAACCAGTATGATCTGAAGCTTCAGACCGTCGGTCTCTCGATGGGTTATGATGACGTCGTGGTGCGGGGAGAGCCCGCCGACAGATCCTTTTCGGTCATCTACCTCAGGCAGGGCCACGTGATCGCTCTGGACTGCGTGAATGCCACAAAGGACTATGTGCAGGGCAAGGCTCTGGTCATGGCGCAGACTTCCGCTACCCTTGAAGCCTTGGCGGATCCATCGGTGCCTCTCAAATCCCTGATCGCCTGAGACGGGCTTGAGTCTTCGGCGTCATCTCCTGTGAGCCTTGATGCCGGACCTTTGGTCTCGGCAGGAATAGCCTGGCTGCGGCGCATATCGCGCCTGTGATTTACATCTGGGTTTGTCTGCGACGGATGGCCAGTCAGGGCCTAGGCAGTCTAGCTAGACGCTGGCCGTAGCGCGGAGACGAAGGTGATAGAAGGCGCTCACCCTCATGACCTCGAAGGTGGCTGCGGTGCCGCAGTGATGATCTGCCCATGACCCAGCAGGGAAAGCCGAGCCGGAACTTCAGGGGCGGACCGGCCCCTTTGGGAAACGACGAACCTTCAAAGCGCGATGCGAGTCTTTGTTCAGCCAAAGATGCCGCTTTTAGGCTCCAGCCATTTGGCCGCGGAGGCGTATCTGGCTTGCGGGCGAGGGGAGCGATCACGGGGCGGGTTCTCGAGCTTCAGTCACTAGCCATTTGTGTAGTGCCTGCTTTATACATTCCGAAGCATATCAACTGAGAGGACACCATGAGCGTCAGTACAGTCCAGTTTACCAGCAAGGGTACGACGTGCGAGGGCGACCTTTATCTGCCGGAGGGCTTTGATCCGGCGGGTCAGTATCCGGCCCTGGTGATCGGTCACGGCTTCAGTGTCGCCCGCACCAGTCTGGTCGAGGAAGGTCGACTTTTTGCCGAAGCGGGCTTTGTGACCCTTGCGATTGACTACCGCCACTTCGGGACTTCGGGCGGTGAACCGCGGGGTCGGCTTATCCCCATGCAGGAGGTCGAGGACTTCCGGGCCGCTATCGACTGGCTGGAAACACAGCCTGGTGTCGATGCGGGCCGTATCGGCATCTGGGGAACAAGCTTTGGTGGCGGTATCGTGACCCATGTGGCCGCTCACGATATCCGTGTCCGTGCTTGCGTAGCCCAGGCCCCGATCATGGACGGCGATTTCTGGATTCGTTCCCTCAATCGCGAGACTGATTACCTCGGAGTGCGCAACTATCTGCTAGAGGCCCGGCGCAAGCGCTTCTCTGAAGGTGGCGATCCCTCCATGCCCATGGCAGGCCCTCCAGCAGACGGGTTTACACCGATGCCGGTCGATCCGGTCATGATTGAGGATGTCATGGGCTGGTATGCCCAGACCGGCGACATGCTCATGCATTCGGCACCCTCGCTGACCATCGAAAGCTTCGAACATGTGATGCAGTTCGATGCCACCTATACAGCTCGCAAGATCGCCCCTCGGGCCTACTGTATCGTGCAGTTGACGGGCCGGGATGTCTATCACCCCAACGAGCCCATCCAGACGGCCTATCGTGAGGCCGGAGAACCCAAGCGTATGGTGTCTCTGAAAATGAACCAGCTTGACTGTTACAAGCCAGGATTCCGCGAGCAGACCATCGGGGCCGCAATCACCTTCCTGCGTGAGTATCTGATCTGACAGGGTTTGGCGGGAGGTGTGTGAACGCCTCCCGGTCTTTTAAACATAATAATCAGGGATAGAGGAAACATGACGGATGTGACTGAACGCGGGTTGCAGGTCTTTGCCGAGATCATGGGCGAGGAGCGGGCCAACCAGATGCGTATGGGCATGCAAAGCACCGGCTTTGGCTCAGCCATTGCCAAGCTGGCGACAGACTTCGCATTCGGCAGTGTGTGGGCCCGCGAGGGCTTGGAGCGCAAGCACCGCAGTCTGGTGGTGATCGGGATCCTCATTGCCCAGCGCCAGACTGCCGAGTTGAAGAACCATATCCGGATCGGGCTTACCAACGGGCTCACCGTCACCGAAATCGAGGAAGCCCTGATCCAGACCCTGCCCTATGTCGGCTTTCCCGCTGTCGCGAGTGCGACCAGCGCGATTGTCGAGGTTCTGCGCGAAGTCGGGATCGATACGCAGACAAGAACAGCTGAAGAGCGCGGAATGCTCTGAGTGCATTCCAGCACCAGAAGCGAAGGGCCGCCCTGCAAGGACAGTCCGATCAATCAAGCACAAGAGGAAAGACAATGACTGAGATCAGGTTCGATGGCCGAGTGGCGATTGTTACGGGTGCCGGTAATGGCCTGGGCCGTGACTATGCGATGGAACTGGCCCGCCGCGGTGCCAAGGTTGTGGTCAATGACCTGGGCGGCAGCGCCTCGGGTGTCGGGGCCTCGAGCACAGCTGCCGAGCAGGTGGTCGAGGAGATCAAAGATCTCGGCGGTGAAGCCGTGGCCAGCACCCAGAGCGTTGCGACCCGCGAAAGCGGAGCGGCCATTGTCCAGACCGCTCTCGATACCTGGGGCAAGGTTGACATCCTCATCAGCAATGCCGGCTTTCTGCGGAACAATCGCTTCGAGGATCTGACAGACGAGCAGATCGATCCGATGCTGGACGTTCACCTGAAGGCCGGTTTTTACGTTGGCCAGCCCGCCTATCGCGCCATGAGGGCCCAGGGCTATGGGCGTATGCTGTTCACTGGCTCAGCATCGGCCATGTATGGCCACGCCTGGCAGGCCAACTATGCGGCCGGCAAGGGTGCCATGCTTGGCCTGTCCAATGTCATTGCCCTGGAAGGTTCAGCCTATGGCATTACCTCCAATGTCATCCTGCCGACAGCGGCATCGCGTCTGGCCGGTGAACTCTCACATGGCTTTATGGAAATTCCTGAGTTTGCCCAGTCCGTCCAGACCGCAGACTTCTCGGCCGGTGAAGGCCGCATGGTCATCGAGTTCAACACACCACTGGCACTCTATCTGGTCAGTGAAGCCTGCACGGCCACACATGGTGTCTACTCCGCAAATAGCGGCCGTTATGCCCGCGTTCGCATCTGTGCTGCCGAAGGCTGGGTCGCACCGAAGGGAACGACGCCGCCTCGGGTCGAGGACATTGCCTCCCACTTTGAGCAGATCGGCGAACTCGGTGAGTTCAGTGAACCGATGACGGTCTATGACGAGATGACGGCTGTCGCCAAGACGGCACGCAAACAGGGCGTGTATCCCTGATCCGTCTTCAGGGAGCCGTCCGGATGTTCCTGACGGTTCCCTGAACATTTTTTGACAGGACCCTGGACCGGCAATGCTGCAGGGTGAGTTATCCAAGACTAGAAATGGCCCCGGGGCTCACGCCACCTGGGCCATTTCGTGAGCTCAGAACCGGATCAGGCGAGGATTCTCTCGAGATCGTTTGATCCCGTCGCATGATGTGCCGCCAGGTAGCCGAAGGTGAATGAGGCACCGATGCTGGCACCCGCAGCCGGGTAACAGCGTCCGAAAATCGAGGCTGTGGAGTTGCCGATGGCATAGAGGCCTGGGATGACAGACCCGTCGTCTCTCAGAACTCGAGAATATTCATCGGCGACCACACCGCCGGCCGTGCCGACGTCGCCGGGATAGATGGCTACGGCATAGAAGGGGCCCTGGTCGATCTTGCCGAGGTTGGGGTTGGGTTTGACGGTCGGGTCACCGTGCAGGTTGTCGAAACGTCGCGAACCCCGTCCGTAGTCCTCATCAATGCCGGTATCGCAGAAGCTGTTGTAGCGTTCCGCCTCGGTCTTGAGGCCAGCCGGATCGATGCCGCACAGCGCGGCGATCTCATCGAGCGTATCGGCCTTTTTCATATAGCCGCTGTCCAGCCAGGACTGAGGTGTCTTGCCCGGAGGCATGGCCCCCCAGGGGTAGCGCTCACGGTGACGCTTGTCGAAGATGACCCAGCAGGGAAAGGCCTTGCCGCTGGTTTCGCGGTTGCGGGCATAGATGCGCTCGCCGATTTCCATATAGGCGCCGGCCTCATTGGCGACGCGTCGTCCATTCTGATCGACCAACATGGAATGGGGCAGGCTCAGGTCCAGGTGGTGCATGAAGGGGCGCACGCTGCCATCCTTCCAGATTGCCCCTTCCGGCCAGTCTCCATTGACGTTGCGAGACGTCACGACCCACCAGGCCGTATCCAGACAGTCGGTTGCGGCCCCGAGATCCATCATGGCCTGGACCATCTCCCCCGTGTCGCCGGGATTGGCGCTCGTCCATTCATCGCTGGCAGGTCCGTCCGTTACCTTCTGGCGGAAGGCCTTGTTGCGCGAGAAGCCGCCCACATTGACAATGACCCCAAGGCGAGCCCGAACTTCGACATCTTGGCCGTCACGCTTGATCACGACGCCAACGATGCGACCCTCTTCTTCGATCAGACGGCTGGCCGGACTGTTAAGGTGCAGGTCGAGTTTTTCGCGAAGGGCGATCTGCAGCATGCGCCCCTGAATGGCCGCGCCATTGGCAACGGTTTGGCGTCCGGTCAGCTTGTCCTTGGCCACGAGGCCGGCAAAGCGCAGGGTCTTCATTTTTCCAGCCCAGGTTCGCTTCATCATGAACAGGGTCGGGAACTCCTCAGCCCCCATCGGAAGTTCGCGCATGGGAGGATACATGGCCAGGTGCTCTTCCCATTCGCCAAGCTCATGGAGATTGAAGGGCTCGGGCATGAGTGAACGACCCTGCGGCTCGCCGCCGGGCAGGGTGTCATAATAGTCGGGCCAGTCGTCTCTAGGCCTGCGAACCTTGAGGCCGTGACCGCGCAGGTAGTCGATCATTGCCGGCGCCGCCTTGAGGAAGGCATCCCGCCGTTCGGGAGTGACGCCAGGCCCCTGATAGGTGACGCAGTTGTCGAAATACTCCCTGGATCGCTCGAAGCTGTCAGAGATGCCTGCTTCTTTCAGGAGGCTGTTATTCGGTATCCACCAGACACCGCCTGAGAAGCTGGTCGAACCGCCAAAGCGGTCTTCCTTCTCGAGAATGACGGCGCTCTTGCCTTGTTGTTTGGCGACAAGGGCAGCTGGCACAGCGCCCCCACCTGAACCCACGATTACCAGGTCATATTCCTGGGCCAGCGGCGGATTGCTGACAGCCATGGTCGCTCCTCTTGTTGTTCATCCCGGTCGTTCAGCCGAGCTACCGGTTACGGTAAGCCTGCCCGGTTCAAGCGCAATGCTCCCTGTCTGCAGGGTGTTGAAATCACCCATGCGATAGGTGGCCACTGGGCCCAGTCTATGCGCGCAGACCGTGCCGTGACGAGACTTGCGAGACAACGACCGTAAAGGTGCGCGGTCCATCGACTGACCGAACAAGACCCAGACATCGGGCAGCTCGGCCTGTTCGCGGGTTTGCCAGACTAGTGATCGAAGCGGACATGGATATGGGCGGGAACGCGCATCATTGCCCCGCGAATTTCCGGTGCCGGCTGGTCTGGATCCAGTCGAAGGTTGGGCAGGTTGTCGAGGACCGCGTGCAGGGCCCTGGTCATCTCGACACGGGCCAGGTGCTGTCCAACGCAGATGTGGGCCCCGCGTGAGAACGAGTAATGGGCCCGCCGGTCACGCAGAATATTGAAGACATCGGGCTCGGCAAACAGGTCCGGATCCCGGTTAGCAGCCCCGGCCACGACGTCGATGAAGGTTCCCTCTTGGATTTTCATGCCACCAAGCTCTGTATCGACGCTGGCGACGCGAAGCTGAGAGATGACCGGTCCGTCCCAGCGCAGGGCCTCTTCGATGGCGGGACCGATGAGGTCGCGGTTCTGTCGGATAGCCTCCAGTTGCTCGGGGTGCTGGAGAAGGGCCGTCAGAAGGACACTCGTGCCGCGATAGGTTGTGTCGCCGGCAGCATTCATGAGCTGGCGAAGGAAGGAGACGAGGACCAGCTCGGGCAGGTATTCTCCATCAACCTCAGTGGACGCTAGAAGGCTTACCAGGTCCTGGCCGGGCGAGGCGCGGCGAGCGTCTATCAGGCCCTTGAAGTATTCGCCAAGCTTTACGCCAGCTTCCAGGGCCTGGGGCATGTTCATGTAGTCGGTCTGGCCAATGGCCAGTCGTTGGAAGGTCCTGATATCGGTCTCGGGCAGGTCAAGCTGACGATAGATCACATCGAACGGATAGCGCTGGGTGAACTCGCTGACCATGTCAGCCTGACCACGGGGCAGGAACTTCTGCATCAGACCATCGACGACCGGATCGACCAGGTTGCTGCCCCAGGTCTTTACATACTGCGGAAGGAAAATCTTCTGGAAGATCCTGCGCCACCGGCTGTGCTCGGGGTTGTCGAGGGTGCTGATGCTGCCCATTCCAAAGGTCATGCCCAGGGTGGGGCGATAGCCAGAGTTGGAAAAGCGGCTTGTGTCAGTCAAGACTTCCTCGGCTTCCTTGCTGCCGAGAACGCAAACCTTGGCCACGTCGCCATAGAAGCAATAGTAGCCCATATGCTCACGGTAGGAGCCCTGGATCACTGTCCCGAGGGCGCGCAGTTCGTGGATACGGGGATAGGGATCAAGATCATTTCCGAAGTTGATCTCATCGGAGTTGAAGGGATTGTAGTTGGGGTCGTCGAAATCCTGGATCCTGACCACAGCTGTCATCGCGGGCACTCCCTTTTATGTAGTTATCACTTCATAAGCAGGGGCGATCCACCCGTCAATGTGAGGGCTGGGGCGCAAGGGCGCGACGGACAAGAAGCTCAATAGTGTCGACAATCTGTTCGCGCGGTGGACGGCCCTCCGGAAAGAGCCAATCGCCCAGAAGGACGGAAGAGGCGAGCATGCCAAAGCTCAGCCTCAGGCCAAGGCCGACATCGAAATCGGGAACCTGGCCCTTTTCTTCATAGCGCAGCATCTGTTCTTTAGTCCCAGCCTCGAAAAAGGGGATCAGGCCTGAAAAGGGCGGAGGCCCGCCGTCCTCGTCCTGAAGGCCCTGGGCCGTCAGGAGGGCCGTAAAGAGCTGCTGGTTTTTTTCAATCAGGTCATGGACAGCCGAGAAGACATAGTGCTCGTCAGCCTGGGGGTTGGTGCTGGTCGGACGCTCCTTGATGAAGGTCTGCATCAGACGGTTGAACGGATGGTAGACGACGTACTCAAAAAGTCCGGCCTTATTGCCGTAGTAGCGAAAGAGTAGGGTCTCCGACACATCGGCCAACCGAGCGATCTCCCGGGTGGTCGCGCCATGATAGCCACGTTCGGCAAACAGTTTTCGAGCTGCCTCACAGATCCGTTCTGTCACGTCCTCGCGCGAACGACGACGACGACGTGGGTTGCTGGCAGGAACGGTTATAGAGCGTTCGGTCTGAGCGGCATCCGCAGCATCTGATAGGTCTTTCGTGGTCAGCGTCTGGCTCAGCGTCTTGCCTCGAGGATCAGGGATGCGGCCCGCCAGGCAGATGCCATGATGGGGCCATTGGTGTTAGCAGATACCATGGCAGGCATGATGGAACCGTCCACGACGCGCAAGCCCTCGACACCTTTAACACTCAGCTTCTCATCCAGGACGGCATCTTCAAAACTGCCCATCCGGCAGGTGCCGCAGGCATGATATCCGGCCTGGCCGGCTGTTCTGTAGGCCTTGAGGATCTCCTCATCGGTCACGAGTGAACGGCTTGGCTCGCGTTCTTCCACGACCATGGGAGCAATGGCGGGCTGCTCCATCCATTTGCGGATGAAGCGGTGCATCGCGATAGTAACGGCGCAATCATAGGGATCAGAGAGATATCCGGCGCGAATGCGACCGGGGACCGTGGCATCGGCCGAAGTGATTTGGACCGAACCCTCGCTTCGCGAGCGCAGGGGATAGCCAAAAAGGGTAATGCTGTGGGCTGTGTCGATGTCGAATCCGCCTTTCTCATTGGGTGTGGCAACCGCTGGAGAAAGAAGGATCTCGATGTCTGAGGTCTGGGATTCCGGCAGGACCTTCGCAAAGGCCCCGACTGTGCCATAGGCGACGGCCATGGGGCCGGTTGAGGTCAGGAACCAGCGCAGGGCATTGGCGACGACCCGCAGCCCTCTGAGCTGCGGGTTGTGGCTATAGGGGACCTTCAATTCATAGGCCATGGCAAACAGCCGGTGCTCGAGCATATGTTCGCCCACCCCGGGACTGTCGGTCACCACTTCGATGCCCAGAGAGGACAGGTGACTGGCCCTGCCGATTCCGGACCGTTGCAGGATCTGCGGTGACATCAGGGCCCCGGCACAGACGATGACTTCACCGGCGACCTGCCAGGTCTGGGCAGGCTGTCCTTCTGATGGGGTCGACACCACCGCTATTGCGCGCCGGCCTTCAAACAGGACCCGGTCGATGGTCACACCGGTGACAACTGATAGATTGGGCCTTCTTCTGGCGGCCTTCAGGAAGGTCTGCGCCGTGCTTTGGCGGCGTCCATTGCGGATGTTGCGTGTGGCATAGCCAACACCCTCCTGCTTGAGCCGGTTGAGGTCTTCCACGCGCGGAACGCCCATCTGCTCGCCGGCAGCAATGAAGGCCTCTGTCAGAGGCGATCGTTCCCGTTCCATGGTGATCCCAAGGCGGCCCTTGGTGCCCCTGACGCCATCGTCGCCAAGTTCATGATTCTCGATATCCTTGAAGGCCTGTCCCACCTGGTCCCAGCCCCAGCCCCTGGCCCCCATGGCTTCCCAGCCATCGTAATCCTCGGGCTGGCCGCGGAAATACATCATGCCGTTGATGGAGGACGACCCGCCCAGCATCTTGCCGCGCAGCCAGGTTTCTGAAGGAATGTCAGCATGGCCCTCCGTCTGGAAATACCAGGCATGATTAGGGTCACTGTAGAGCTTTCCAGCGCCGCGCGGCATGTGGATGTAGGGGCTTTTGTCTTCGGGTCCGGCCTCGAGCAGCAGCACCCTGTTGGCAGGATTGCACGACAGGCGCTCGGCCAGAACACAGCCTGCAGAACCCGCACCGACGATGATATAATCCCATTTGGTCATTGATGAACGCTGCCCGTTTCCATCCGCTCCTGGTGGAGCTTTCTTGCTAGCCCTACCTGTGCCGCGGCATTCAATGACAATCAAGCAAAGGCTACATAAGTCTGTCTGAACTGCCCTCCATCGGGCCCGGCCATATGTCTCTGATCTCATGGTTTCCGATCAGGATCCTTGCGGCCATCGTAAGCGGCTTCTTTGGTTTGTAAGCGAATGGGCTAGGCCGAAAAGGCGCGACGTCTTCATCACAATGACGATGGATGAAGCCGGTGGCATCCGATTGCTCCTGCGCAGATGACAAGGATTGGTCAGGCTGTCATTGCCGGGGAAACCCAAGAGCAGTTGCCAGGATACAGATCATGACCGTGTCGCCCGAGCAGGCTGTGCGCTATGACGTCCATCAAG
>JBFZCB010000243.1:0-4501 GCA_041308165.1 Caulobacterales bacterium | reverse complement strand
CGGATCGTCTCGGTGGGGACCGGTGCGGCCCCTGCCGGAGCCCGCATCATCGATGCTTCGGGCAAGACCGTGTCACCCGGCATCGTGGCCGTTGATGCCGGCCTCGGAGCCTCTGAAGTGTCCTCCGTAAGCGGGTCCAACGACCTGGCCAACGGATCGAACACGATCAGCGCCTCGTTTGACGTATCCTATGGCCTGGATCCCTGGTCCTTCACCCTTCCCGTGGCGCGGCTTGGTGGCATCACGCGTGCTATCGTCGTACCGGCTCACGGTGGCGGCGGGGGTGGACACAGCCATCACCAGGACGACAGCGGCCAGGACACGGCCGGCGTCGGGGGCCATGGCCTTCAATCACCCAGCCTGTTCGCCGGTCAGGCGGCGATTGTCCACCTGGGACAGGGCACCGACCTCCTCGTCACGCCTCGTGTCGCCATGGTGGCTCCTTTTGGTGAAGCCGGTGCCCGCATTGCCGGTGGCGCAAGAGGCGCACAGTTCACCCAGTTCAAGGAAACCCTGGCCGAGGTACGCCTCTATGCGCGCAACAAGGCCGCCTATGACCGTGCGAGCCTTCGCGACCTGAGCCTTTCAAGGGCAGATCTTGAGGCCCTGATCCCGGTCGCCGAGGGCCGCATGCCCCTCATCGTCACTGTGCACCGCGCCTCCGACATCCTCCAGGTCCTGCGTCTGGCCAGGGAAGAGGGTGTTCGCCTGATCCTGGACGGAGCCGAGGAGGGCTGGCTGGTTGCCGGCCAGATTGCCCAGGCCGGCGTTCCGGTTCTGATCAATGCCATTGCCAACCAGCCCTCAAGCTTCGAGCGCCGTGCCGCCCGGATGGAGAATGCAGCGGCCCTGCATGGTGCCGGCGTCTTGATCGCCATCAAGGGCAATGAGGGATCCGTCCACCGGGCCCGCGAGGCCCGCTACAATGCCGGCAATGCTGTCTCTCACGGCCTGCCCTATGAGGCCGCGATCGCAGCCTTGACCGTCAACCCGGCCCGGATCTTCGGGGCCGAGGGCCGGTTCGGGCAGCTGACACCCGGGGCCGCTGGCGATGTCGTGGTCTGGACCGGTGATCCACTTGAGCCGCTGAGCCGCCCCAGTGCCATCTTCATCGAGGGTCAGGAACAGCCCCTGACCAGCCGTCAGACCCAGCTGCGCGACCGCTACATGAATACCCATCAGGCACAGCGCCCCCTTGCCTATCCGAGGTAGGTCGCCCTCCAGACCGGCTGTTCTGGCCCATGTCCTGCGGTGTTGCTTCCGGCCACACCGCAGGAAGGCCTGAGGCAAGACCCAGCCTTGCGCGGGGCCCGTGAGCCCAAAAGACTGGGCCCTCCCCCTCCCCTGACCGCCTGGGGCCCTGTATAGGCTCCACGCATGACAGCGCCCCGTATCTTTATCGACGCTGATGCCTGTCCGGTGAAGGACGAGGTCTACCGCGTGGCCGATCGCTACGGGTTGAAGGTGTTTGTCGTCTCCAACAGCTGGATCAACACACGTCGTGCGCCCAATATCGAGCAGGTCGTGGTCGATGCCGGCCCAGACCTTGCCGATGACTGGATTGCCGAGCGGGCCGCAACAGGCGACATCGTCATCACGGCCGACATTCCCCTAGCAGACCGTTGCCTGAAGGCCGGGGCCCAGGCCCTCAAGGCCAATGGCCAGGCCTTCAGTCCGGATTCCATCGGCTCGGCGCTCGCGGGCCGCATGGTCGGAGAACATCTGCGCTCCATGGGGGTGGCAACCTCAGGCCCGCCCCCGTTTGGGCCAGCCGATCGCTCACGCTTCCTCCAGGCCCTGGATACGGCCGTTGTCCGTGCACGCAAGAGCCTTCCGTGATCATTCCCGAAAGCGAACTTGAGTTCCGGTTCTTCAGGGCCGGCGGACCGGGTGGACAGAATGTCAACAAGGTCTCGACGGCCGTGCAGATGCGCTTTGACCTCAGCAACTCGCCGTCTCTCTCCGAGGCCGTAAAGGCCCGCCTGGCAAAACTGGCCGGAAGCCGCCTCACCCTGGACGGCGTCATTCTCATCACGGCCGTCCGTTTCCGCACCCAGGAGCGCAACCGGGCCGATGCCATCGAACGGCTCCAGGCCATGGTCGACAAGGCCATGGTTGCGCCTGCCTATCGTGTACCCACGCGTCCGACCAAGGCTTCGCGTGAGCGCAGGCTCGTGGCCAAGTCCAAACGCGGCGACATCAAGTCTGCTAGGGGCAAGCCCGACTTCGACTAGGGCGGGTCCTCATAAAATCAGCGATGCCACAGGTCTGCCTGCAGGCATCGAGTCAATCTGTGCGCCTGACCCATATCTGCCTTTTGGGACGTCTGGTTTGGGACATGACGTCGATACCACAGCGAGGCTTGGGTCGCCCTTCCGCATGTACACTGGACACGCTCTCCTATCGCTGGGAGCTTGGCACCATGAATGCTCCGATGGTCTTCAAGAGTGATCCTGGCAACGCCTTGACCGACCCGACCGTCATTGACCTGCTGGTAGCGGCTGTCGCACTGTTGGCGATAGTCGCTAGTCTTTGAAAGGTGGCGACAGGGCTGAACCGGCGAGGACAGGTCCCGCACCCAATCCGTGCACGCGATGTCCACATCCAGCGGATTGAACAGCAGGCTAGCGCTCGGCGGGCAAAATCTGACGCTCAAGACCACAGCCCGAGCGATTTACCCGACGGCCGCTGACGACCTTGCCCAGACATAAGCGACGGCGGCTTCTTGGCAGGGTGTCAAATGTCCGGTTACGGGAAACCGTCTAACCTTGCCTGTCGACCCTTTGCCGACAAGCGCAAGGCTCCCTCTGGCGCATCCCGGTTGGGCTGTATCAATCCATAGGGCGCGCCAAATGTTTCAGGGCCGAGTCATTATCGGTAGGCTGTCATCAGTTGCCGATGCTGGCGGCCGGACCAAACTCCGCGACGGCCTGTCTGACGAAGGCGGGCGCGAAGGTTGGCCTCTCTGCGTAGTTGATTTGTCGATCATCTCTCGCTTCGAACTGATTTACGGACACAAGTCGGGGCAGCGGGCGGGAAGTGGAATTCTCCATCAGGCGCTGTGCTGTTTCCCAAAGAGTGGCCACCTCACGCTCAGCGGCCGGTGACTTCATTTCTGCGGCTGAAAGGCCATTGGCGAATGAGGTCTGATAGGCAACCCGAGAAGCGACAATGGTGGCTAGCGGCAGGTCAGTGAGGGCCAAGGCCCGGATCGCCTTGCCAACAGAACTATGTTCGACGCCGCCTCGAGAAGGTTGGGTCTGGTTAAGGACAACGGCCCCTGGTTTTCTCAACTGACGTAACAGGGTTGCCGAGTTCAGGGCTGAAGCCAGATCAAGAAACGTCGGGCGGCAGACCACAAGACACAGGTCGGCAGCGTTTATGGCATGAATCAGATCTGAATTCGGCGAAGCTGGCGTGTCGATGATCCGAACATTGAAGCCATTCATTTCGGCTCTGGCACCATGCTGCAAAAGGGCTCCCGCAGAGACGGGCCCAAAATCTGGCCCTGAATCCGTTCGAGCCTGCAAACAGATGGTCGCGGAACGTTGACGATCGCAATCAGCCAGCACGGTCTTCAGTCCGGCTAGATGCGCTGATATCGCAAGGTTGACGGAGATGGTCGTCTTGCCTGCACCGCCCTTACAGCTAAGAACCGCAATCGTCTTCATCGTGACCATCCCCCCACTCAATACGCTAGCTTAATACAACATTAAGGCTCCAGCATTGTCCACAGTGTTCAGCCGCGCTCATATTGACGCAAATCGCTATGTGTGCGGTGGGAGAAACGAATCGCTGACCAGAGGCAGGGTCTGATTGGCATGTGCATGACGATAATCCACCCATAGGTCGTGTGTGCCAAGAACGACCTCGGTGGATTAAATCAGCTTCCGCTTCTTTCTCTTAGCGGCAGTCCGCGACGCTTACTGCTCGCCCGGTCATCATGGGTCACTGAAGAGTGCATCCGCTAGCCTGCGGGAGGTGTGGCTGGACGGAACAGCAGGGCGACGATCTTGTCCTCTTCGTTCATGGCAATGATCCATTGGGTGATCTGGTTTTCGAACCCGACCAGAAAAAGATCGGCCCCATTCTCTACCCCGACATGGGCCAATGACTGCAGGGCCCCGAAACTCCCGATCAGGGGCGTGATGGCTGCGGACTGTTCGCGCACCTTTTCGGCCAGATCCTCGCTCATGTCGGCATAGTTGGGCGCACCCGCCTGCATCGAAGCGATCGTGGTTCTCAGCATGGCCTCGGAGGCCGCCACCCGCGCGGGATCGGCAGCCTCAGCCTCTGGTCCCGCGGCAGTGACAGCCGCAGCCGGGGGCCGGGCCTGGGCCTGGGCCTGGGCCGGAGTCGTGGTCGTGGTCGTGGTGCGGGTTGTGGTTGTGGTTGTGGTCGGGGTCGGGGTCGGGGCGCGAGCCGAGGCTCTCGGAGTGTCAAAGGTATTGGGAAGGCGGCCCGCGGCCGCCTGATCCTGGGCCGGGGCAGGGGCCGGGGC
>JBFZCB010000242.1:0-3327 GCA_041308165.1 Caulobacterales bacterium | reverse complement strand
CAACTCCAAGGCACTCGACGCCACGATCAATAACCTGCAGCGGACCCAGTCGATCAATGACGTGGGTCTTGCCGCCGGCGACTCGATCATAAGTGCTCTTACTGAGATGAGATCGCTTGAGGCGGCTATCCTGGCTGGCGGTTCGGGCGTTGCCGCCTATCAGGCGGACTACAATGCCCTTCGGACTGAACTCGGCACCATCGTCACGGCAGCTACCTTTGACGGTACAGCGGCTCTGACAGCACCCGGAGCCGGTACGCCGGCAGCGGTTGTGACTGCGGGGTCGGTCCAGGCGGCCATCACGGCCTGGTCTGGAACACTGCAGACCTTGGGGACTTCCTCCAAGTCGGTTGAACGCCAGATCTCGTTCAACACCAAGCTTCAGGATGCTCTTGAAGCCGGTGCTGGCAATCTGGTCGATGCCGACCTGGCCAAGGAAAGTGCAAGACTGACGGCCCTTCAGACCAAGCAACAGCTGGGTGTGCAGGCGCTGTCGATTGCGAACCAGTCGAGCGGCATCCTGCTGTCTCTGTTCCGCTAAGACCGTAAGGCGTGAGGGCGGGGTCACAAGGCCCCGCCCTACCGTCCGGGCACCCAATCAGGAGGCGCCTTTCAGGCGTTAGGAGAAATGACAAACCCACTCAGTGCCATCAGTTCAGTTCAACCCACAGTATCGGCGGAAGCCCTGGCTTCCCGTCCCAAGCCCAGCCCATCCTCACCGCCCGTTGAACCGGCACCCGACCTTCGTCTGGTGATCGAGGAGGGACCACGGCGGGGCAGCTTTGTCTACAAGACTGTGGACCGTCTCACTGGTGAGACGATCCGCCAGTTTCCTCGCGAGGAGCTGGTCAAGATGAGCGAGACACCGGGCTATGTTGCAGGGGTCGTGGCCAACACACGGGCCTGACACCTAAAAATCCTGCTGCGCAAAGCGAGCGCAGACCGCACTAACTGCAACCGCGCCGGGCCCCTCCGGACGCGGCGATCATGGTTATCGGACGTTAACCATAAGGATACGACTCAGCCTATAGGGTGGATTCGCAAGAACCCGGGGAGAAAACCCAATGGCCAGCATCAATACCAACGCCTCCGCTCAGGTCGCGCTTCAGAATATGAATGCGATCAGCGATCGCCTCACTGCGACCCAGAACCGGGTATCGACGGGCCTGAAGGTCCAGGGTGCCAAGGATAATGCCGCGGTCTGGGCCGTCGCACAGAACCAGAGAGCTGACACGAAGGCCTATGAGGCGGTCACCAACAGTCTGAACCGAGCTACCTCCATCGCTGACGTTTCACTGGCGGCGGGCCAGTCAATTTCTGACCTCGTGACCGAACTCAAGCAGAAGGCCACCGCCGCTGCAGACCCCGGCGGAAGTGCGGAATCGCGGACCGCCTACAATAACGAGTTTCAGGCCCTGCTGCTGTCGATCCAGGGTTTTGTCAACAATGCGACCTTTGATGGCAAGAATATCCTGAACGGTTTCGATGATGACGGGGTTACGCCCATAGCGACACCCTTGCAGTTCCTGGCAAACGCTGACGCTACCCAGTTCATCAACATGGATCGTCAAAACCTTTCCCTTACCGCACTTGGGCTTGACCCTGCGCCGAGCCTTTTGACCGTTGCCGGCGCACAGACCGCTCTGACCGCGGTCAGTACAGCGCTTGGCACTGTGAATGCCAGGATGGCCGCGCTTGGTGCCCAGGCGACCCGGATCGAGAACCACACAAACTTTGTATCAAAGCTTGTGGACGCGCTTGACGTCGGTGTCGGTAACCTGGTGGATGCAGATCTGGCCAAGGAAAGTGCCAAGCTCCAGGCCCTTCAGGTCCAGCAGCAGCTCAGTGTTCAGGCCTTGTCCATAGCCAATCAGGCTCCACAGGTCATCCTGTCTCTGTTCAGGACCTAAGACTGACCGGGGGCTAGCCCTTGGCTACAGCGGATGACTAGCGCAGGCGTTAAGACCCTGTTGCCTTAGTCGGCCTATACTCCGCAGCGGAGGTTTTCCGTGTCTGCGATCAGCCAGAGCTTTCTTCTCGGTTTGTACGGTCTTCAGCCAGGCCCGTCTTCAGGCGTGGGCCCTTCACCGACGGTGATCCGGCGTCAGCCGACACCACCCTGGTCAACAGAAGCCAAAGCCACCCCTTCTCCCAGCAGCCTTCTGCAGTCGGCCCTTGCCGGTCGTCGCCTTATCGACGAATCGCGCGCCAGGCTCGACCTGGGTGGCGTTTCCAGTGACTACAAAAAACTCTTTGCCCTCTATCGGGGCCTGGAATCGCTCAGTGCCATGGCCGATCGGGCCACGGTCAGAAATCTTTCTGCCACCGAGACGTCCCTGCTGGGGCGGCGTTTCGAAGCCGGCCTGGCGGAAATGAGCAACTACCTCAGAACAACAGGCCTGGCGGATGTGCGTGTGGTTCAGGGGGTTGCGGCGGCCTCCAACAAAACGACTGCGGGTGTAGCGCGCAACAGCACGGTCTCGATCACCGGCCCCGTCCATGAAGGCCCCCTGACGAACCCGGTCAGTGCGTTCGAAGGCGACACGCGTTTCAGCATTTCGGTGAAGACAACCCTGGGTTCAACCTCCTCCACAAAGCAGATTGCCGTCGACTTTTCGGAAATGGGATCGACGCCGCGTACCCTGGATAGCGTGATTGCCTATATGAATGGCAAGCTTGAGGCTGAAGGCCTGATCACCCGGTTTGAAAAGCAGCGCATTCCAGCCGAACCCCGCACGGTGACAACAAACGGTAGAACAACGACCCTGCCTGCAGGTGCAGATCGCTGGTCTCTAGCGGTCAGGGGAGCGGCGTCCGAGACTGTCGGCTTTTCGGCTGCTGAAGTCTCTGATGCCATCTATGTGGTCCAGGCCAGTGGCAGGGCGGGAACTCCTGAGCTCCTGAAGTTCCAGAGCGACGGGGGAGCGGCCGCTGCCCCCACGGCCGCAGGCGTCGGAGAAACCTCCTGGGTGGAGGGTCGCGTTTCGCAGGATGCCTTGCCGGAAGGCATCAATGCCATACGGGCAAGCGCTGTCGGTCCCGATGGTGCCCTCTGGATGGTCGCAGATGTCTCATCCGTCGATAACCAGGCCATCAAGGGCGTCCAGGACGTCGCCCTGATGAAGTATGATTCCGCTGGGCGGCTTCTTATGACGCGCACCCTGGGGGCTGCGTCCACGGCCAGTGGCTACGCGATTGCGGTCAATGCCGAAGGGCAGGTCGCGCTTGCTGGATCCGTGACGGGGGGGCTTGACGGTACGGCCGGCATGCCGGCAGCCGCACTCGCCGACAGCTTTGTAAGCGTTTTTGACGCAAATGGCGTTGAGC
>JBFZCB010000241.1:0-5289 GCA_041308165.1 Caulobacterales bacterium | reverse complement strand
GGAGCCGAAGAGTTCGGTCTGGTCCTCAGTCTGTGCATTATTGGCCTATATGCCTTCATTCTCGTACGTGGCCTTCGCAGGGCCATGAAGCTGAATGACCCTTTTGAGCAGACTGCGGCGGCGGGCCTGTTTACGCTCATTGGGTTGCAGGCCTGTATCAACATTGCCGTAAACCTCAATCTGATCCCTACGAAGGGCATGACACTGCCCTTCATCAGCTATGGAGGCTCTTCCATGCTGGCCATGGGGCTGACCATGGGGTTTGCCCTGGCGCTTACGAGACGCCGACCGGGTGCCTATGAGCCGGGGGCCCTTTTTGCCACGCCCTCGCGTGAGCGGGGAACGTGAGCCAGCCTGCTGGATCATTGGGGATGTGCGTATGAACTCGCGGGTCTGTGTCGTCGCCGCCGGTGGAACCGGTGGCCACATGTTTCCAGCCCAGGCCCTGGCCCTTGAGATGGCAGGTCGGGGATGGACGGTCGTGCTTGCGACCGACCGACGAGGTGAACACTACGCTCACAGTTTTCCGGCGATAGAACGCCTGGCCCTCGACGCAGCTACAGGCTCTGGTCCGATCGGGCTGGCGAAGGCCGGCATGGCCATCGCACGCGGCGTCCTACAGGCAAGGCGGGCCTTTGATCGTCTTGATGTCGGTGTTGTCGTCGGTTTTGGTGGCTATCCTTCGGCACCGGCCCTGATTGCGGCCATTACCCAGGGCCGTCCAACGCTTATCCATGAACAGAACGCCGTCCTAGGCCGCACCAATCGGCTGCTGGCCCCCCATGTCCGTGCTCTTGCTTCTTCCTTTCCTGGTCTGGAGAGGGCCCCTTCGAGGACTGCAGGGCAAGCGCATCTCGTCGGCAGTCCCGTCAGAGCCGACATCCGCCAGCTTTTCCTGCGCCCCTATAAGGTTCCATCAGACGATAGCCCGCTTCATCTGCTTGTGACCGGAGGCAGTCAGGGCGCGCGCATTCTTTCCGAAGCCACGCCGCTGGCCCTTGCGGCCCTGCCTGAACATCTTCGCTGCCGGCTCAGGGTTCAACAGCAGTCGCGACCGGAGACCCTTGAGGCTACGCGTCAGGTCTATCATGAGGCGGGCATCGAGGCCGAAGTGGCACCCTTCTTTGGAGATATGGCCGCAAGGCTGTCAGCCGCTCACCTTGTCATTGGACGCGCTGGGGCCTCTACCTGCGCTGAGCTTGCTGTGGCGGCATTGCCCTCGGTCCTTGTTCCTCTCAAGATTGCCACTGACGATCATCAGCGCGTGAATGCGCGATCGCTTGAACGTGTCGGAGCCGCCCGTGTGATCCTGGAGGACGATGTGACGGTGGATCGGCTGACGCTGTGTCTCCAAGAGGTCCTTTCTGATCCTCAGGGGCTAGGGGCCATGAGCGAGGCTGCCAGGTCGGTAGCCATCCCTGATGCGGCCATGCGTCTGGCAGACCTGGTGGAGGCGACGGCCTCGCTCTGAAGTGGCATCCTTGCTGGAACCGCTAACCTAGCCAGACGCTTTGAGCGGCATGCCTCCCGAACTTCAGGACATGACCCGCCGCATAGCTCTGCTCTGGCAGGAGGTTGCCTGGATGCCTGAGTGGGTCGTCGTAGCCCTGGTTCTGGCTACCTTCGTCGGTGCAGGGCTGGTGGTACACGAGATCACCTTTGCCAGTCTTCGACATGTGGCAAGGCCAAGAGATGTGTTCTGGCGTGGAGTGGTGGGCAGGGCGCAGCCGAAGCTTCGTGTTCTGATTCTGCTTATCGCCCTTGGGCTCGGGATTACGGTGTCTCCGCTTGCCCCTGAGCCGTCTGCATTTGTGAGGTCCGGCCTGATCTTCCTTGGCATCCTCGCGGTTGGCTGGCTTATGGCGGGTGTTCTCGACATGTGGACCCTTGTCCACCTCAGGAAGTTCAACGTCAGTGCAGAAGACAATCTGTTGGCGCGAAAGCACCTGACGCAGACGCGGATTCTTCAACGCGTTGCCCATGTCATCCTCGTGATTGTCACCCTTGGCCTTGCCCTCATGACACTCTCTGGATTTCGTCAGTGGGGCGTCAGTCTCCTGGCCTCTGCAGGAGTGGTCGGCATCATTGCGGGCCTGGCGCTTCAGCCTGTCCTGACCAATCTGGTCGCGGGCATTCAAATCGCCATGGCCCAGCCTATCCGCATAGACGATGCTGTGATTGTCGAAGGCGAATGGGGAAATATAGAGGAAATTACAGCAACCTATGTCGTCCTTCGTCTGTGGGACTGGCGAAGAATGGTCTTGCCGCTGAGCTATTTCATTACCAAGCCCTTCCAGAACTGGACGCGCGAAAGCTCAAGGCTGATCGGTAGTGTTGTTCTCTATGTGGATTATGAAGCGCCGGTTGATCGGCTTCGTGAAGCGTTTGAACGAATTGTGCGGGCATCAACCCTTTGGGACGGTGATGTTCAGGTCCTGCAGGTGACGGACATCACAGATCGCGTCATGCAGATCCGCTGCCTTGCCAGTGCAAGATCGGCACCTGTGGCCTTTGATCTGAGATGTGAAGTCCGCGAAAAGCTGATGGCCTATATGCGCGACCACTGTCCCAGCGCCCTCCCCAGGGATCGACTGTCATTGGAGGCAGCAGCGGCGATCCCGCCCCGGATCCCATCCAGAGGGGACCCGGATCTGGCTAGGGCTCCATGGACTGCCGGCCCAACCTGACGCCCTCTTCAAGGGTCCGGGGCTGAACGGCAGGAGGAGTGTCTGAGCAGGCCAGCTTGGCCAGTTCTTCAGCATCGCTGCCCACTTCGATCGGATAGGCCGGTGCCTCATCGGCTACGGTTGGGCCTTCAAGGCCACCCTCTCGGACTGAGGTGAAGTCCAGGCGGTCCGCCGTCTGGAGTTCACAATCAAAACTCCACCACGACCATCCGCCCCAATAGTGTGTTCCGCCGACCGTGAAGCGGCTATCGACCACCTGGAGAACCCGCATGCGCGCGATAGCAGCGTCTCGCATGATGGAGGCCGCATCCGCAACCTGTGCGAAGCGTCCGCTGCCTGTCACAACGAAGGCGTGGGCGGGCTGGGTCTGAAGGGCCATCAGGGTGGCGATCAGGAGCATTGCCGATGCCTTTCCCAAAAACTGACCCACGGTTCGGCGAACCCGGGAAACCGATAGACCGAAACGATCAGTTAGGGCGGAACAGACCTGCCGGACTGGCTGTAAAAATCTCGAGTCCGTCAGCGGTTACGCCGATGCTGTGCTCACATTGAGCCGACAGGGACTTGTCTCTGGTGACAGCCGTCCAGCCATCTGAGAGCACCTTCACCTGAGGCTTGCCCAGGTTGACCATGGGTTCGATGGTAAAGAACATCCCGGGCTCGAGAAGGGCCCCGTCTCCGCGACGGCCATAGTGAAGGACGTTGGGTGCATCGTGGAACATGCGGCCGATGCCGTGACCACAGAAATCCCGCACGACGCTCATCCGATTGTCTTCGACATAGCGCTGGATGGCATAGCCAATGTCGCCAAAGGTATTGCCCGGCTTGACCTGCGCCAGACCCAGGCTCAGAGCCTCATAGGTCACATCGATCAGTTTACGGGCGCGGGCATTGATAGTGCCGACGGCAAACATGCGGCTGGAATCGCCATGCCAGCCGTCAACGATAACCGTGTGATCGATATTTACGATATCTCCGTCCTTGAGCACCCGATCACCGGGAATGCCGTGACAGACGACATGGTTGATGGAGGTGCAGATCGTGTTCGGATAGCCCTTGTAACCCAGGCAGGCAGGCAGTCCGCCTCGCTCAAGCGTATAGTCACGAATACGGTCATCGATCTCGGCCGTCGTTACGCCGGGCATGATAAAGGGGGTAATCATGTCCAAGGCTTCGGCGACCAGCCGTCCAGCCAGACGCATGCCTTCGAAATCATCCGATGAGTGAATCCGGATATTGCTTGACCGGGTCAGGGTCTCTGCCTGGTAGTCTTCGGGCGTTTCATACATCTGTGCGGCTAGCTCGAGGGTGATGGTCGCGTTCCTGACGCAGATGGCGACAATAGCACAAAAGCTCAACCCCATGTGGATGTAGCCGCAGGCTTGCATTAAGCGGCGTTACCGAGTTGCCGCACACCTGGAGTGACCGATGAACGGGATCGCTGCCACGTCCTATGCCCTGATCTGTGCAGGGGTCATTCTGTTCCAGGTCTGTCTCATTGCAGGGGCCCCGTGGGGGCGGCTGACACAAGGCGGGTTGCATGAGGCGGCCCTGCCCCTTGGCGGACGCATTGTGGCAGCCTTTTCGATCCTGCTCCTTTTGGCCATGGGTGGGTCCATTCTGTCGGCTGGCGGCCACGGTCTGGATTGGCCGAGATGGACAGGATGGGTGACCCTGTCCATCCAGGGTCTTTCGGTCATCATGAACGGGCTGACACCCTCTCGGGCAGAACGACGGATCTGGACCCCGGTTACCCTCTGCATGCTGGGGCTCGCGGCCTTTGTAATGCTGGCGAGCCCGGCTGCGACTTGAATGAGCAGATATCGGTCCGGCAGGCTTTCTGAGGTACCGAACGGCCTCCGGGCGGGTGGCCTACCTTTGCGTGCAAACATCACTGTCTGGAACTTCAGTTCGCGACGATCTGCTCAGCCTGGTGGAGATTCACGCTGACGAGCTGAGACACGCCCTGGTCGTGCATGGTTACGCCGTAGAGACGATCCATCCGGCTCATCGTCACTGGATTGTGCGTTATCACGATGAAGCGCGTATCTGTGCGCCGGCGCATCTCATCAAGCATGCGACAGAACCGGTCCACGTTCGCATCGTCCAGCGGTGCATCGACCTCGTCGAGGACACAGACAGGAGCCGGATTGGCCAGAAAGACGCCGAAGATGAGCGCAGCAGCCGTCAGGGCCTGTTCTCCACCGCTCATGAGGGACATGACTGAAAGCCGCTTGCCTGGAGGACAGGCGTAGATTTCCAGGCCGGCCTCGAGAGGGTCATCGCTTTCGACCAGCTTTAGTTCCGCCTGACCGCCTCCAAAGAGTGTCTCGAAAAGACTCTTGAAGTTCTCGTTGATCACTTCGAATGCAGCAACCAGACGATCTCGACCTTCCGCATTGAGTTCATCAATGCCGTCGCGAAGACGCGATATCGCACCGGTGAGATCCGAACGTTCCATCCTCATAGTGTTCAGGCGGTCGCCATACTCGAGGGCTTCCTCCTCAGCCCTTAGGTTGACCGCGCCCAAGGCCTCGCGCTCGCGTTCGAGGCCAAACAGGAGGTTCTCTGCCCCCACGGCATCGGGCGGACGGGCTATTGC
>JBFZCB010000240.1:0-21440 GCA_041308165.1 Caulobacterales bacterium | reverse complement strand
AGCGTCCATACCCCAAACGGATGGTCGCGGTTATCCTTTGGATTGGCATTGATCTCGCTGCGCGCCTCAAGCACGAAGCCCGCCGCCTGGGCGGCCTGGATAACGTAGCTCTCTGAGACATAGCCCGTCGATGCCGTCTCTGCAGCATTGAGCCCTTCCGTGCCGCGATGCTGTTCGACGGCCAGAACACCACCTGGCTTCAGGGTCGTGAAAAAGGAGGTCATCAGCGTCGGTGTCACACCCTGACGCGCCCAGTTGTGGAAGGCCCGGGCCACGATGATCGTATCGGCCATACCAGGCTCAATACCCATACTCTCCGTTGGCCGCGGAACTCCAACCCAGTTCCCGCCGGTTTCAGCGAGATAAGGTCGCAAGATGTTGCTCCACCAGCCCGCCTGACCCGGCTGAATCTCAACAACCGTCTGTCCCGGGGTCAATCCCCAGAAAGTAAGGGTCTCAAAGGGATGCCGTGCGGCATCGCGAAGTCGATCTGCCTCCGGCCGCGCCGTCGAGGCGATAGCCGCCTTTAGCACGGCGTCCTCCTCCACGACCGGTGGGGCCATTGCGGCACGCCGCTCGGCCTGTTGAGCAGAGGTTTCCATCGGGGGGGAAACCTGTTCGGCAAGGGCGGGGGTAACGGCAGCCACGAGCAGACCTGTGGCCAGGGCAGGCAGGAAAAGGCGCGAACGCATGGGCATGATCTCCAGTTTGATCACTTCAATAGACGTCGCACGGCCGAGATAGAAGGCCATAGTCGTCGCATCCCCACCCCTTGAATGGCGAAAATGGTCTCCCACATCTGTTTTCGAAGGTGCCGCCTGTCGGGCCTTTGCAGTGCGATGGTGCCGTTCAGGGCCATTCGTGCTGATCCCCATCGCTGGTCCGGGAAAACGCGGAGCAGCTTCAAACTTGCTGATCGTCAGGAGATTGACATGCGTACGATAGATTTTACCCCCCTTTACCGGTCTGCCGTGGGCTTTGACCGCATGGCCTCCCTGCTTGAAAGCGCCTCGCGCGCAAGCCAGGAGACGGGGTGGCCCCCCTATAATATCGAGACCACGGGCGAAAACGCCTATCGAATCGAAGTCGCCGTGGCTGGATTCCGCCCCGAGGAACTGACCCTCGAGGTCAAGGAAAACCTGCTTACGGTCACGGGTCGCAAGACGGCTAACGATGACACGGTCAACCGGACCTATCTGCATAGGGGTCTAGCCGAACGCGACTTCGAACGTCGGTTCCAGCTCGCAGACTATGTGATTGTCACCGAGGCCGCATTGGACAACGGCCTGCTCTGCATCAGCCTAAGGCGCGAGTTGCCGGAAGCCCTGAAGCCGCGCCGTATCGACATCGTGTCGGGCCGATCCACACTGATCGAAGCTCCGTCTGCCGCAGCCTGACGGGCTGTAGCGGAAGCCGGACAGGGGCAGCCCCCGAGCGGGCTGCCCCTTTTCGGGTTCAGGCGGTGAGCCACCCCGAGGGCGCGAACGCCCTTAGGCCGCAAGATTTTCTGGCAGGCCTGTCGCCCGGTCCAGCCGCGCACCTTCAAGGCTGGCCGCCTTCAGATTGGCATCTGTGAGAACCGCACCCGAGAGGTCGCACCCATCCATCCGGGCTTCTCTAAGGTCAGCGCCACAAAGGCGCGCGTAGCGCAACCTTGCATTGACAAGTGAGGAAGGCATCGATCGCGTTCCTCCCATGGGCAGGGGCCCAAGGCGGACACCGCTGAGATCGGCCTGGTTGAGCAGCGCCCCAATGAGACGGGCCCCCCGCAGATCTGCCCCGCGCAGATCTGCACCTCTGAGATCGGCACCTTCGAGTTGCGCGCCCTGCATGGCTACACCCCTAAGGTCCATACTGACCATACAGGCCCCCTTTGCACTGAGTGCAGGCAATGAAAGTCCGACGATTCTTGCAGCCAAAGGCCTCAGATCCTCGTTGTCAAAGTTTGCCGGAGCCCCGAGTACCCCGCCACTTTCAGCCCAGGCATTGGCGTCCAGCGCCCTCTGGTAAAGCTCATCGGCCCTGGCCAGCGTTTCTGAGGTCGGCGCACGCAGAACCCCGGACATGTCAGTCCTGTCGAGCCTTGCCCCGTCCATGACAACGCCGGACAGGTCAGCCCCGATCAGGCGAGCACCGGCGAAGTTGGTCCCGCCCACATCGGCCCCGGATAGCATGGCTCCAGAGAGGTCTGCGTCCTTGAGATTGGCACCGGTAAGGCGGGCTCCCCTGAGCGTACAGTCCGTGAAGTCCGCCTTATGGGCGCTGACGCCATCAAAACGTGATCCATCCATATTGGCCCCCGCGAAGGTCGCGCCGTCGGCCAGGCCAAGCCGGGTTTCGTGTTTGACGGTCGACAGACCGCGCGTTGAATGCGGAATAGCAATGACCCCCTCGCGGAAATCGGCCTGGCTCAGGTCAGCCTGGCTCAGATCGGCACCCTGCAGGCAGGCACCGCGAATGTCAGCGCGGCGGAGATTCGCCCCGGTGAGGTCGGAAGCCCGCAGGTCACAACCGAACAGGATCGCCCGTTCCAAGCGCGCTTCCCTGAGATTGGCACCTTCGAGGGAAGACCCCGTGAAGTCGGCGTCGTCCAGCAGCTTTCCGGAAAGATTCAGCCCGCGCAGATCCATGAACTTGAGGGACAGGCGACGTCCACCCGAACGCCCTTCAACAAAGCGCAAATGGGCCTTGATGAAGATCTCCAGATCCCCTTGCCCCAGCCTTCGACGTGCTTCGCTCATTGAAGTCCTGCTCTTTCATCCAGCCCGACGGTGCCGGTGAGGTTGGTCATAGTTAGGTCTGCGTGACGGATCTGCGTGCCGTGCATTTGAGCGCGGCTCAGATCCGCTCCAGCCAGGACCGCATGTCTGAGGTCCGCTCCGCTTAAGTCTGCATTGCGAAGGTTAGCTCCGGTCAGGTCAGCAGGCAGAAGCCTGTGACCCTCCATCACCAGAGGTCCAAGCCGTGCGTCTTTTAGGTCTGCCCCAGCAAGTTTCGCGCCCGTCAGCCGCGCACCCCTGAGGTCAGCACCACGAAGCCGCGATGAACGCAGGTCCGCTCCCTCAAGGCGGGCTCCCTGGAGTTGAACACCCTCCATATTCAGCCCGTAGAAGACCGCATTGCGTGCCGAAAGTGCCGTAAGGTTCAGGCCGGCAATCGATTTCAGTCCCCGCAGATCCACACCGTCGAACACCGACGGCTGGCCCTCTGCTCCCAGGGTCTCGCACCACAGGGCGTGCAAATGCAGCATTCCTGCAGCCGGCAATCCATCCACCGGTTCGAGACGGGATCCGAAATCGGTAAGCGTGCCCGCCATGTCGGCACCATCCGTGCGCCACTGCGTCGAGGTCACGCCAAGAAGAATGGCATCGCGCAGGTCCGCTCCAGACAGATCAGCCCCTGAAAGGTCTGAGCCGCTAAGGTCGGCTCCCCGGAAGTTGGTCTGCCTGAGATTGGCCCGGACGAGTTTGCAGTCCTTCATGATCGCATCGGAAAAATCAGCAGCAACCGCCATGATCCCTGCCATTCGCGATCGCTGGAGATTGGCACCCGCCAGACAGGCCCCGCCGGAGAGGGTCTGCTTTCGTCCCCCCGTATCGACGACCTTAAAGCCGGCCTGGGCGTCAGCCGCAGCGACCGTGCCCTCCCTGAGATCAGCCTCGAACAGATCCGCGCCCGTCAGATCAGCGCCCCTCAGACACGCGCCTCTCAGGTCTGCCCTGCGCAGGCTAACGCCCGTGAGGGTGGCCCCCTCCAGGTCAGCGGCAAACAGGATCGCATTATCAAGCCTGGCTCCGGCCAGATCACAGCCAGCCAAACGCGCCGCCGTGAAGTCCGCATCAGCGAGGTTTCGGCCTTTCAGCGACAAGCCAGAAAGGTCCATCCACGACAAGACCGCCCGTGCCCCACCGGGACGAGCCATCCACAGCCGCTCATGCCGCACGCAGATTTCGTCCAGCTCACGCGGACCAATGCGCCGGTATCGAACATCCTCTGATACAGCCATGGGTGGCACTATGCACCCGTGCACTTAAGGAAGCCTTGCGGCGCTCCTTAATGCGGCAACCTCAACGTGTGAGTAGACCTTGGCTATCAAGGGCATCAGCCAGTTCGCCCGGCCCTGTCCACAGTCGCGTATAACCCGCCTCCCCGAGACGCATGAGTTCCGTGACCAGATCAGCGCGTGGAGAGGCGGCGAAGCGGGCGTCGAAGCCCGCACCATCTGCACTGATCCGAACCATGGGCCGACCTGTTTCAAGCCGGTGCAGAAAACCCTCGCAAAGGATGCGGGCTTCCTCGCCCATCAAACCGGTCTCAACCTTCAGACCCGCCTGCCTCAAACGCTCTGTACCTCTCCCGGAAGCAAAGGGCGATGGATCAAGACAGGCCACGACGACCCGTTCAATTCCGGCAGCCACAAGAAAATGCGCACAGGACGCCCGCCCCGATGACCGGGCTCCACAGGGCTCAAGTGTGACATAGGCTGTGGCACCGACGGCATCTGGCCCGGCGTCAGGTACGGCCTGTTCCTCGGCATGAGGGCGCCCCCCCGGAGCCGTTGCAGCCTCGGAAAGTACCCTGCCATCCTTGGCCACAACGCAGCCCACAGAAGGGTTGGGCCAGGTCACACCCATCCCGGAAAGCGCAAGCTCGATAGCCCTACGCATGAAAACACCGTCGATTTCCGCTTGGCTCATGCGAGTGCCGGAAGGGCTTCTGCGCGGGCTTCATCCAGATAGCGGGCTGCAACCGGCTGAAGGCGGGCATCAAGTTCAATCTCAAGCGGATTACCGGTTGGAATCTCAACACCGACAATACGGTCATCGGGAACCGAGAACAGATGTTTGACGATAGCCCGAAGCGAGTTGCCATGCGCGGCGATGAGAACGTCCTGCCCATTCAGGAGCCTGGGGGCTATGGCCTCATTCCAGTACGGCAGAACTCGCTCCAGCGTCGTCTTCAGGCTTTCGGTGTCAGGAATGTCGTGTCCGGCGTAGCGGACATCATCATGAAAGTTCCACTCGCTCTCACGCTCCAGCGGGGGTGGGGGGATATCATAGCTACGGCGCCAGACACGGACCTGATCCTCTCCGTGGACACGGGCGGTTTCGGCCTTATCCAGCCCGGTCAATCCACCGTAATGCCGCTCGTTGAGCCGCCAGTCCTCAACCACAGGCACCGAAGACAGGCCGGCCGCTTGCAAGGCCAGGGCCCCCGTGCGCTTGGCCCGCGTCAGAACGGATGTGAACATAACCGAAGGCTGAAAGCCGCTTGCGGCAATAAGCTCGCCACCGCGACGGGCCTGAGCCTCACCCTCAGCCGTCAGATCGACATCAACCCAGCCCGTGAAGCGGTTCTCAAGGTTCCACTGGCTCTGGCCGTGGCGCAGCAGGATAAGACGGGGCATGAGGGTCTCCGGAAATTAGCCGTTCAGGCCTAGGGCGGCCGCGCGCGACGGTCAACCATTCGCTGTGTCCGAAGACACAGCCTTCGAGGGGGCAGGCGATCTTGTCTTTCATCAAGGTCGTCGGCCCGAAAAGAGACGGTTGTCCCGCCACGGTCGCAGGTCTATTAGGCTGGACCCCGATCGGACCCGCGTTTCGAGTTGTGGCGCGCCTTGCTACGTCCCTGATGATCTTGCCAGCCCGGCTCTGGCCTCAACCCGTGTGAAAATGCAGACCTGCCCATGCCCAAGCCTCGCCAGGACCTGAGGCCCAATTCGGTCGAATTCGAGAATCTTGCCTTTGTGAAGCCTACCGGCTTTCGCGAATATGATGCCCGCTGGATCCTCGATGAGGAGATAAACCTGCTCGGCATCCAGGCCCTTGGTCTTGGACTTGCGACCTATGTCCACGAGATCGGCGTTAAGCCACGTATCGTGGTCGGCCATGATTATCGCTCCTATTCCCTTATGGTGAAACAGGCCCTGATCCTGGGCCTTATGGACGGAGGCATGGAGGTCCTGGATATCGGCCTGGCCCTGTCGCCAATGGCCTATTTCGGACAGTTTGCGCTTGAAGCGCCTTGCGTAGCCATGGTCACGGCCTCTCACAATGAGAACGGCTGGACCGGGGTGAAGATGGGTGCCAACCCACCCGTCACCTTTGGTCCCGACGAGATGACCCGCCTCAAGGCGATCGTTCTGGGCGGCGAGGGCCAGTCGCGTCCTGGTGGGCGTCTCGAGCGGGTTGAGAACTTCCGTGAGACCTATCTGAAGGAGGTGGTCGGCAATATCCGGCTCAACCGGCCCCTGAGGGTCATCGCAGCCTGCGGCAATGGAACCGCGGGTGCCTTTGCACCTGAGGCCTTACGCATGATGGGGGCTGAAGTGATCGAGATGGACTGCGATCTCGACTACACCTTCCCCAAATACAATCCGAACCCTGAAGACCATGAGATGCTTGTGTCGATGGCCGAGCGGCTGCGTGAGACCGGAGCAGATGTGGCGCTGGGTTTCGACGGCGACGGCGACCGCTGTGGCGTCGTGGATGAGACCGGCGAGGAAATCTTTGCCGACAAGATCGGCCTGCTGCTGGCAAGAGACCTTTCGGCCCTGCACCCGAACGCAACCTTCGTCGTCGATGTGAAGTCGACCGGCCTCTACAAGACCGACGAGGTGCTCCAGGCCAATGGCGCAAAGACCGTCTACTGGAAGACTGGCCATTCCTATATCAAGCGCAAGACCGCCGAGCTTGGCGCACTGGCGGGCTTTGAAAAGTCAGGCCACTTCTTTCTCGCCGACCCTATCGGCCGGGGCTACGACGACGGACTGGTAGCGGCAGCCGCCGTTCTGCAAATGCTGGACCGCAATCCGGGCAAGGGCCTTTCGGAGTTGAAGGCGGCTCTGCCCGACGCCTGGACGAGCCTGACCATGTCGCCTCACTGTGGCGATGAGATCAAATACGTCGTGCTTGACAAGATCGTCGCTGAATATGAGGCGCTGGCCGCCGCGGGAGGCTCCATACTCGGACGCAGGATCCTTGAGGTCATCACGGTCAATGGTGCCCGGGTTCACCTCGAAGACGGGTCCTGGGTGCTGGTCAGGGCCTCATCCAACAAGCCCGAACTGGTCGTCGTGGTTGAGTCCATGCAGTCCGCCGAGGACATGCGGGCCCTGTTCCGCCAAGAGGTCAAGCCACGGCTTGCCGCCCATCCGGAGATCGGGGCCTACAATCAGGAAATCTGATGTTGTGCCGGGGCGCTGTTATCCTAGTGTTGAACGCCAAGGGTGTTTGACCAGACCCTCCGGGATGCGCAGAGGCGGGGAATGACCGAGGGCTCGAGCGTACTCATTATAGGTGGCGGCTTCAGCGGCACGATGCTGGCTGTGCGTCTCGCTGAAATGGGCGCATCCTCGACCGTTATCGAAAAGAGTGGCGAGTTTGGCACCGGGCTTGCCTATTCGACACCCTTCGACGGGCATCTGCTCAACGTCCGTTCAAATCGAATGAGCGCCATCGAGTCCCGCCCATCTGACTTCGTTGACTGGCTGAGAGTCCATCGGCCCGATATCGCCGACCCTGAGGATTTTGCGCCCCGAAAAGTCTATGGCCAGTATCTGCGTGACCGTCTGGCCAGTGCCCAGGCTGCCAGACCCGGCCTGATCCGTCTTGTCACCGGGACGGTTGCCGCTATCGGGAGCGAAGGGGTCACCCTGGATGACGCGAGAACCCTTGCCGGTCGCGCCGTCGTAATTGCGACAGGCAACCCCTCACCCGGAACCACTGGATCTTCAGTCATGAAGGGTGACGGCGAGCGCGACAGGAGCGGCATTATCCACGATCCATGGCAGTGTGGAGCGCTTGAACGGATCGGTCCGACGGATGATGTCCTCATCATTGGGACGGGCCTGACCATGGTCGATGTCCTGCTCAGCCTGAAATCGCAAGAATGGCGCGGCCATGCCACCGCCCTGTCACGCCGCGGCCTTGTGCCACGCGCACATGGCGAATGTCCCGACATCCCCGCGGACCTGCCAGATGCAGCCTTGGGCGGGGCTGTCTCGAAACGGCTGATGGCCGTTCGCCGTCTGCTTGATCGCCACAACTGGCGTGAGGTCATGGAGGCTTACCGGCCCATCACAGCAGATCTTTGGGCGCGGGCCAGTGTGGACCAACGGGCCCGGATGGTGCGCCATCTGAGACCCTGGTGGGATGTACATCGACATCGTCTCGCGCCAAGGGTTGCCAAGACCCTCTATGGCTGGCTTGCCGAGGGTGGGCTGACCCTCTGCAGGGGTCGTCTTGTAAAGCTCTGCCGCCAGGAAGAGGGCTTGGAGGCCTTTTGGGAACCGCGCGGCTCGGACAAGTCGCACACGACTTTGAATAGCCTTTCGGTGCCATGGGTCATCGACTGCTCGGGGCCTGCGCATTCCGCTGCACGCGATCCGCTGACCGGTCCCCTGGTCGCCTGCGGCCAGGCAAGACTGGACCCGCTCGGTCTGGGACTTGATCTCGATGAAGATGGCCGCCTTCTCAGGGTGGACGGCTCCTCACAGCCTGGTGTTTTTGTCCTCGGACCGCCGTCGCGGGCTGCATTCTGGGAAACCATAGCCGTCCCAGACATCCGCAAGCGGATCGAGGCTGTAGCCACCGCCCTGACGTCCTAGAGGTTTCGCGCTCAAGGGAGATCCCAGCTTGTGGAAAGACAGCGAGCGAACCGTGCGCGGGAGGGGCTGCGATTAGGCCGGAGCCTCGCGCGCTCCAAAGTGTTGAAACGCCCGTCGAACCGAAACTAGGCTTTAGGGCCGGACTTTAAGGCCCTCCCTACCCAGAAACGGTGTCTATAAGGCGGCTCAAGCCTCTAGAGCGCGGCCTTCACGGCCGAGGCCACATCCTCGACCACTCTCTTGATAAGCTGTGCATCGTCCCCCTCCGCCATAACGCGGATCAGCTTCTCCGTCCCGGACGGCCGCACCAGTAGTCGGCCAGAGCCCTTTAAGGCGTTCTCAGCCTCGGCTATGGCCGCCCTGACGGCGGCGTCCTCCAATGGAGCCCCAGAGGTGAAGCGGACATTCTTGAGAAGCTGTGGCACCGCTTCGAACTGGCAGGCCAGCTGGCTCATTGGCTGTCCGGTATCGACAAGAACCGCCAGTACCTGCAGGGCGGCCATGAGACCATCGCCCGTGGTGGCATGGTCATGCAGTATGATGTGACCGGACTGCTCGCCGCCGATATTGAAGTCGCCCTGGCGCATACGCTCCATGACGTAGCGATCACCAACACGGGTTCGCTCAAGGGTCAGTCCTTCGGCATTGAGGCGTCGCTCAAGCCCAAGGTTAGACATCACTGTGGCCACCACCCCACCGCCACTTAGACGGCCACGCCGGGCGGCATCCAGGGCCACAAGGGCCATGATCTGGTCCCCATCAACAATTGCACCCTTTTCATCACAGACGATGAGCCGGTCTGCATCTCCATCCAGGGCAATACCGATATCGGCCCGGTAACGTTTGACGGCCTCAACCAGGGCCTGGGGGTGCGTAGAGCCACAGTCCGCGTTGATATTGGTGCCATTGGGCTCAACCCCCACAGCAAACACCTCGGCTCCCAGTTCATAGAGCGTTGTTGGAGCGACCTTGTAGCCCGCGCCATTGGCACAATCGACGGCAATGCGAAGGCCCTTGAGGCTCAGTCGGCGAGGAAAGGCCTGTTTGGCGATCTCGATATAGCGGGCCTGGGCATCATCGATACGTTTGACGCGACCGAGCTTGTCGGACGGGGCCAGATCCGCCCCCAGCGCCTCATCCATCATGCCCTCGATCTTCAGCTCGAGCTCATCTGAGAGCTTGTAGCCATCTGGCCCGAACAGTTTGATCCCGTTATCGGCGTAGGAGTTGTGCGAAGCCGAGATCATCACCCCGAGATCGGCCCGCATGGACCGGGTGAGCATGGCCACCCCCGGCGTTGGCACAGGCCCAAACGTGCGCACATCCATTCCAACCGATGCAAAGCCGGCAACCAGGGCCGGCTCGATCATATAGCCGGAGAGCCGCGTATCCTTGCCGATCACCACCAGATGGCGCCGATCGTCACCGGACATGAACAGCCGGCCGGCCGCAAGGCCCACCCGCAGGGCAACCTCAGCTGTCATCGGATGTGTATTGGCCCGACCGCGAATGCCGTCCGTGCCAAAATATTTTCTCTCGCCCATGGCTCTGTCCCCAGCCTCGTAATCATCCGAAACGGCTTATTAGGTGCCGAAATGCTAAGGCTCTCCTAGAACGTGTAGGAAATTAGTGGAACCGTCACCCCTCGCCTTTAGCGAGAGTGTCGGATCTGCGGACTATCAGAGGGCGTCCCATATGTGCGGCATCATAGGCATCGTCGGGACCCGACCGGTCGCGGAACGGCTGGTTGAAAGCCTGAAACGACTTGAATACCGGGGCTATGATTCAGCAGGCATTGCCGCGCGCACTGAAGCGGGTCTGGAGCGCAGGCGCGCCCCAGGCAAGCTGCGTGAGCTCGAAAAGGTGCTCGAGACCGATCCCCTTATAGCCCATGTCGGCATTGGACATACGCGCTGGGCCACACACGGTGCCCCGACCGAACGCAATGCCCACCCCCATATCGCAGGACGGGTTGCGGTGGTTCATAACGGAATCATCGAGAACTTTGCCGAGCTCAAGGCTGAGCTGATAGCAAAGGGTCGCGTCTTCTCGTCCGATACGGATTCAGAGGTCGTGGCCCATCTGCTGGATTCGGAACTGGCGACCGGACTTGAGCCCCTAGAGGCCCTGCGTGCCACCCTGGCCAGGCTCTCGGGGGCCTATGCCCTGTGTGTACTGGTGGAGGGGGCAAAGGAGGTCATCCTCGCTGCACGCAATGGCCCTCCCCTGGCTGTCGGCTATGGTAGCGGCGAGATGTTCATCGGGTCCGACGGACTGGCCCTGGGCCCCTTCACCAACCGCGTGGCCTATCTGCAGGATGGGGATCACGTCCTGGTCGACCATGATGGAGCCCAGATCTTCAATACGGCTGGCGAACCCGTGGTCCGTCCCATCACAATCGTGCCCGCGTCAGCGGTTCTCATGGAGAAGGGCAACTATCGCCACTTCATGGAAAAGGAGATTCACGACCAGCCCGAGGGATGCCAGCGCACCATCGCCGCCTATGTCGATGCGCTCACTGGCCATACGATGTTCAAGGGTGTGGACTTTGCCAGCCTTGACCGGATCCAGATCGTAGCCTGCGGGACCTCCTACATTGCCGGCATGATCGGCCGATATCTGATCGAGCAGCTCGCTGACCTGCCTGTCGACGTCGAGATCGCCTCTGAGTTCCGCTATCGCCAGCCAGCCCTGCGCCCCAATGCCCTGGCCATTGCCATGTCACAGTCCGGCGAGACCGCCGACACGCTTGCCGCCTTCCGTCACTGCATCCAGGCTGGAATGGTCAGTGCCGCCGTCGTCAACGCCACGGAATCGACGATTGCCCGCGAGGCTGATGTGATCTGGCCGATCCATTGTGGTCCAGAAATCGGCGTCGCCTCGACCAAGGCCTTCACCGCCCAGGTCAGCGTCATGATTGCCCTGGCCATAGCCGCCGCCCGGGCTCGGGGCCGTATCGATGAAACAGAGGAGAAGCGGCTGGTTCGGGTCCTGCTCGAGGCTCCGCGTCTCATTGCAGAGGCCATTGGTCTCGAAGGGGCCATCAGGGAGATCGCCGTCGATGTCGCCAAGGCCCGCGACGTTCTCTACCTCGGACGCGGCCCCATGTCGGCCCTGGCTCTTGAAGGGGCCCTGAAGCTGAAGGAAATCAGTTATATTCATGCTGAGGGCTATGCCGCCGGCGAGCTCAAGCATGGTCCGATTGCCCTCGTTGATGAGGCCACGCCGATCATCATCCTGGCTCCCTTTGATGCCTGGTTTGAAAAATCTGCCTCCAACATGAGCGAGGTGATGGCCCGGGGAGGTCAGGTGGTGTTCATCACCGATCCCGATGGGGCCCGCCATGCACCCGAGGGTGCCCGAGTTGTGGTCACGGCACCGGCCTCTGACCCACTCGTCTCGACCCTGGTCATGTCCGCCCCCATCCAGCTGCTGGCCTATCATGTCGCCGTGCTGAAGGGGGCTGATGTCGACCAGCCTCGCAATCTGGCCAAGTCTGTCACGGTCGAGTGACCGTCAGCTTCGTCTGGCCCGCCCTGTTTGGTTCCAGCCTTCAGTCGGCCTAATGTGTTCAACCGAACCGATGATCAGGATCTCGATTGCCCATGACAACCCGCTCCTTCAGGCCCGCCCGGCTCAGCAAGGCAATCTTGCCTGTCGCAGGTCTTGGTACCCGCGTGCTGCCAGGCACCAAGACGACGCCCAAGGAACTGCTCAACGTCGTGGACCGGCCCATTCTTTCCTACATTGTTGAGGAAGCCCGTCAGGCCGGTATCGAACATATTGTATTCGTGACCGGACGCTCCAAAGGCGCGATCGAGGACTATTTCGATCATCAGGTCGAACTTGAGGCTCAGCTGGCCTCAAAGGGCAAACTCGACATACTCGAAAGGATGAATGCCGAACTGGCACGACCTGGAGAAATGAGTTTTACCCGCCAGATGCAGCCCAATGGCCTGGGCCATGCGGTCTGGTGTGCCAGAGACATAGTTGGCAACGAGCCCTTTGCCGTCCTCTTGCCCGACGTGATCGTGGATGCCCCCAAGGGCGCCCTCAGACAACTCGTCGAGGTCTATGAGGAAACCGGGGGCAATATCATCGGTGTGGAATCTGTCCCTGAGGACCAGACACACAAATATGGGGTCGTTGATCCCGCAGGTCGCCAGGGCAACCGGATCGCCATGAAGGGCATGGTTGAAAAACCTGCCAGAGGGACATCTCCATCAAATCTTGCCATTTCCGGTCGCTATATTCTGCAGCCGGAGATTTTCGACCTGCTCGCCACCCAGGAGCGGGGGGCAGGCAATGAGATACAGCTGACAGATGCCATGGTGCGACTGATGCAGCAGCAGAGCTTCACAGCCGTCGAATATGCCGGCATGACCCTGGATTGCGGCGACAAGATCGGCCTTCTAAGGGCCAATGTGGCCCTGGCCCTCAAGCGTCCTGATCTGGGTGAAGCCGCAAGGGCTGCCATCACTGAACTGCTCTAGACCTCATAGGTGGCGGGTGGGACGTGAACACCGCGGTATCACCGCAGGACCTCTGGCCAGGGCTGCACATCAGAAATGCGCCATACCGTCGCAGGCCGTCCCCCTTGAGCCTGACCGATTTGCTCCACATCTTTGATCGCGGATCCTTGTGTGGATCAGATTGTGATGGACTGCAGTGAACAGCCTTAAGACGTTTTCCCTTCTTGCCCTCCTGACCGCTCTCTTCGGGGGCATAGGCTTTCTCATAGGCGGCACCGGCGGAATGCTGATTGCCCTGCTGTTGGCTGCAGGCATGAATGTCTTCAGCTACTGGAACGCCGACAAACTGGTGCTCAGGATGTACCGGGCAGAACTGGTTGACGCGACCCATCCCGATCCCCGTATCCGCACCTATGTCACGGATACACTGGAAATGGCCCGGAGAGCCGGGATGCCCCAGCCCCGCGTCGCTATAATCCCCGGCGATCAGCCCAATGCCTTCGCGACCGGTCGTAACCCTCAAAACGGCGTCGTCTGCGCCACTGTGGGCCTTCTGAGGCTGCTCGATCGAGATGAAGTCAGGGGCGTCATGGCTCATGAACTTGCACACATCAAAAACCGTGACACCCTGACCATGACGGTTACGGCAACGATCGCTGGCGCCATCGCAGCACTCGCCAACTTTGCGTTCTTCTTCAACGCCAGCAGCAATGAGGACGAGGGCGGGGGCTTGGGCGGCTTTCTGGGCACATTGGCCCTGATGATCCTGGCACCGGTGGCAGCAGGCCTGGTGCAGATGGCTATCAGCCGGGCCCGTGAATATGAGGCCGACAAGACCGGGGCAGAAATCGCTGGAGACGCCAGACCTCTCGCATCCGCCCTGGAGAAGATCGATGCCTATGCTCGTGGTGCCTTGAATGTTCCAGCCGAGCGCAATCCGGCCACGGCCCACATGTTCATCATCAATCCATTGAACGGACGGGGCGCTGACAACCTGTTCTCTACCCATCCGGCCACCCATAACCGGATAGCCGCTCTCCTGGGTCGTGTCGGCATTGCGGGTGAGCGCCAGGCCGTCGTATCCAGAGCCTCGACCGGTGTCCCGCTCACCCCGGCAGAACCCCGCAATCCGGGCCCCTGGGCCTGAAAAGCCCGATCCACCGTCCGGCTTCAACGCTCAAGAGGCCATAAGGCGGGAACAAGATTACGCCGTCGCCTCATTGCAGCCCTTGCATCCTAGGACGACTGGCCCTTTAAGCGCGGCCGAACCCTCCCCTTCCCGCCAATCTGGGACCGCGCCCATGTCTGCAGCCGTCAACAAGCCCGTCAAGAAGGTCGTCCTTGCCTATTCGGGTGGGCTGGACACCTCCATCATCCTTAAATGGCTGCAGACCGAGTACAATGCAGAGGTGGTGACCTTCACGGCCGATCTGGGCCAAGGCGAGGAGCTGGGGCCTGCTCGTGAGAAGGCCCTCAAGATGGGCATCAAGCCGGAGAACATCTTTATCGATGATCTGCGCGAAGAGTTCGTGCGTGACTTTGTCTTCCCGATGTTCAGGGCCAACGCCGTCTATGAAGGTCAGTATCTGCTTGGCACCTCGATCGCCCGGCCTCTGATCGCCAAGCGCCAGATCGAGATCGCCCGCATGGTCGGGGCGGACGCTGTCTGCCATGGTGCCACGGGCAAGGGTAATGACCAGGTCAGGTTCGAACTGGGTTACTATGCGCTGGAACCTGACATCCGGGTGATCGCGCCCTGGCGCGAATGGGAATACCGCTCACGCGAAGCGTTGCTTGATTTTGCCGAAAAGAACCAGATACCGATCGCAAAGGACAAGCGCGGCGAGGCCCCTTTCTCGGTTGACGCCAACCTCCTGCACTCCTCATCAGAAGGGAAGGTTCTGGAGGACCCGGCAGTAGAAGCGCCAGAGTTCGTCCATCAGCGCACAATCAGCCCTGAGGAGGCCCCCGACAGGCCCACCGTCCTTACCATCGGCTTTGAAAAGGGTGATGCGGTCGCCATCAATGGCGAGCCCCTGAGCCCAGCCGCACTTCTGACAGCCCTGAATCAGTATGGCCATGACAACGGGATCGGCCGGCTTGATCTGGTCGAAAACCGGTTCGTCGGCATGAAATCACGCGGCGTCTACGAAACACCGGGCGGAACCATTCTACTGGCCGCCCACCGGGGCATCGAATCCATCACGCTCGACGGAGGGTCGATGCATATGAAGGATCAGCTCATGCCGCGTTATGCTGAACTGATCTATAACGGCTTCTGGTTCGCACCAGAGCGCGAAATGCTTCAGGCTGCGATCGATTACAGCCAGCAGAAGGTGTCGGGCACGGTCACCGTCAAGCTCTACAAGGGCAATGTCACGATCATTGGCCGTGAGAGCCCCTACAGCCTTTATGACCAGGATCTCGTGACCTTCGAGGAGGGCATCCAGGCCTACGACCACAATGATGCCGCGGGCTTCATCAAGCTGAACGCCCTGCGGCTTCGGGTTCTGGCCAAGCGCGATGGTCGCACCGGCTGAGCCCTGGACCGACCTGAAGTTGCAGGCGGTCCCCCTGACACAGAAGCCTCTGGTCCTGCCTGACCCGCGCATCGTTATGGCGCAGCCTTCACTGCGCTTTGCGGTATCGACAGCTCGCGCATCCCTGACCTGAACTCAGGCTCTCCGGCCAAGCGGGACCGCGTCTTGGGCTGCGCCTGTAAGTCCAGCCAAGCCGGGGCCTATCGCCAGGGTCGGAAAGCTTGACCTTCGCAAGCCCACGGTCGAAACCGCGGCAATGTTACCCCAAGTTAGTGCCCTTCCCGTCGACCCAAAGCTCTACACAGCCTTCCTGGGGGTCATGGCTGTCATGGCGCTTACGCCAGGGCCTGCGAACCTATTTGCTGTCGCCATAGGAATGGATCGCGGCAAGCGGGCAGCCATGGCGGGCATCCTGGGCATGACGGCGGCAACCCTTGTCTGGTTTATCGCAGCGGCCATGGGCCTGGGCGTCCTGATCACGACCTTTCCCCAAGTGTTTCGATGGATAACGGTACTGGGCGCACTCTATGTCGCCTGGCTGGGGCTCAGATCCCTTCTGGGAGCCTTGACGCCGGTCTCCAGCCCCACCCAAGAAAAGGGGCCAGGGGATTGGAAAAGGCCAACCCCGGAAAGCAGCGCCCTTGTTTCGGGCTTTCTGGTCCAGATCGCAAACCCCAAGGCGATCCTGTTCTTCACGGCCGTATTGCCACCCTTCCTGGATCCGGCCCGGCCCATGGTCCCCCAACTTTCTCTCTTTGCCCTGGCGACAGTGGGCATGGACCTCATCACCATGACAGCCTATGGCCTTGGAGGGGCCGCCCTGGCCCTGAAACTGTCCCAACCCCGGTTCAGGCGTGGGTTTTCCGTCATAATCGGCCTTATGCTTCTCCTGGCATCCGCACTCATCTTCACACGGCTTTAGGTCAGTCTCGAGACGAGAGCGCTTGCACGAACAGCTTTGTTCAGGTGTCGTTCAGGTAAAAGCGCGCTACACTGTCGTTGAGGAGCACTCAGATCATGACATCTAAAGCCACCAAGGCCGCCCTGATCGCCATAGCCGGTGCCCTGGCACTGTCGGCGTGTGCGACGCAGACCATCTACAAGCCCATGGGCGTCGACGGATCGCGCTCCGGCTACGCCGAGCAGCGGATCGAGGCCGACCGTTTCCGGGTCAGTTTCCAAGGCAACTCCATTACCTCGCGCGAGCGGGTCGAAACCGGTCTCCTTTTGCGCGCAGCCGAGCTCACACGCGAGAACGGCTATGACTGGTTCTCCACCCTCAATCGGGCAACGGATCGTGATACACGCGTGCGGTTTGATCGCGATCCGCTGGGTTTCCACCCCTATGCCCGGTATGGCGGTGCCTATTGGGGGGCCTCCTGGCGCTTCTATCGCGGCGGCTACTGGGGGGGGTGGCGTGACCCATTCTGGAGCCTGCACGACATGGACGTCCGCCAGATTGACCGGTTTGAAGCGTCTGCGGAAATCCTGATGGGCCGGGGGCCCAAGCCTGCAGCCGACCCCAACGCCTTCGACGCTGCAGAGGTTATCCGCAACCTGGGTCCGAGGTTTGCGCCGCCAGCAGCCTGACTTAACGCCCGTGCCGTGAAGTCGCCCCGGATCAGCCGATACGGGGCGATTTCATACGCCTCTTGTTCACATGCGATGGCGGAGCCGCACCGAGGTCCTCAGGCAATTCGCCTTTGAAATAGAACCTCTGCCAAGCCTCCTTGGCCGCATCCGGATCACCGGAAGCCAGACGTGTATTGAAATCGGTCCTCTGCCTGTTCCATGCCTCGAACTGGCCTTTCATCACGGGATTGGACTCGAGCGTGCGGATGACGGGCTGAAACGCCTCAGCCTTCTTTTGCTCGACCAGGCTGATGAAGCAAAAGGGCTCACCCTTCTCGAACCTGATCCGGCCAGGACGGGTGAATATCCAGTTCATGGTGAAAGGAAACGGCAGCCAGTCGGTTTCGATCAGACCAACCAGGGCCTGGATCCCGTCCTTCACGTGATTTGGAGACCCTGAACACTGGAGCCCCCACCCCGGCGGTGTCCTGAACAGGTATTGGGGATGCATGGTCAAGACACCGCGCGAAAAATGCGAGCTGACAAAATACTTGAGTTTGGGCTGCGGCCGATCTGGAGTGATTACGATATCCTCCTGCCGGGGGCCCCCGTTCCACTCTGCCTTGAAGCCGAAGGGGCAAAGGATTTCCCAGCCTGTCGTATTGGCCATGGTTAGCGGAAGGCAGCGGTAGGGATGGCGGCTGGCAAACGCATCCATCCAATCCCTCGACTGGCGACCCGGCACCAGATCACAGGGTGTATCGTCCATCGGATAGCATTCGAGTTCCAAGGCACAACTCCGCAGGGTATCGATCAGATACCCTATCCCTAGACCGTGAACCGATGACCGCTCAACAGCCCTTTCTCATACCGCCCAAAGATAGGTCAGGCCTGATGGATTGGATGGCTCACCATAAGCTGGCCCATACAACCTATGACCACCCTCCAGTCTTCCGGGTCGAGGAGGGCCTGGGCCTCAAGGCCTCAATGCCCGGCCTGCATACCAAGAACCTGTTTCTCAAGGACGCCAAGGGTAGGCTCTGGCTGATCTCCGCGGCCCAGGACACGGTCATCGACTTAAAGCGGGCCCATCTGGCCATGGGGGCTGCCCGGCTTTCATTCGGCAATGAGGCCCTGATGTTTGAGACCCTTGGCGTGCGGCCTGGCTCAGTTACAGCTCTGGGCCTGATCAATGACTTGGATAAGCGGGTGACATTCGTGCTCGACCGATGCCTGGACGAGGCCGATATCGTGAACTTTCATCCTCTCACGAATACCGCGACAACAGCTTTGGACCGAAAAACTTTTGCTCGCTTCCTTGAACTGATCGACCGAAAGCCACTGGTTATCGACTTTGCCAGCATGAGTTGAGCCTTCGGCCAGCGGCTACAGCGCAGACTTTCAAGGAGAAGGCGAACCCTCGGAGCCTTGCGTTCAGTTGATCCTCTGCGCTCGCCAGTTGCCGCACTCTACTTTAGGGTCTTGTGATGCCTGAGCTTCCCGAAGTCGAGACAGTCCGGCGCGGCCTTGAGCCTGTGCTGACCGGCGCACGTCTGACCCATGTCCGCCAAAACCGCGCAGACCTGCGCTTTCCTTTTCCAGACCAGTTCGCGCCGCGCCTCGAAGGTGTCCTGGTCGAGCAGATCGATCGGAGAGCCAAGTATCTTCTGATGCATCTATCGTCGGGTGAGACCTGGGTGACGCATCTGGGTATGACGGGACGCTTTACCCTGGATGGAGGTCCGCTTGGTGAGTTTGAGACCGATGCCCCCATCGCCGGAAAGCATGAACACCTGAGCCTTTATGCCGAGCGCGACGGGCACGCGACACGGATAGGCTATGCCGATGCCCGCCGTTTCGGCTTTATGGGGTTGATGGCAACCGATAGTCTTGGGACCCATCCCTGGTTTAGCGCCCTAGGCCCTGAACCGCTCGGAAACCAGTTTTCAGGGTCTCATCTGGCAACGGCGTTCAAGGGCAAGACCCAGAACATAAAGGTCTCTCTGCTGGACCAACGGACGGTAGCGGGCCTTGGCAATATCTATGTCTGCGAGGCCCTTTACCGGGCCCGTATTTCGCCGATCACAGAGGCCGGGAAGGTATCAAGACCCCGTCTTGAGACCTTGGCCCGTGTCATACGCAATGTGCTGGACGATGCGATTGCAGCGGGAGGGTCAACCTTGCGCGACTTTGCCAACGCCGAAGGCGGCCAGGGCTATTTTCAGCACAGCTTCGATGTCTATGGTCGCGAAGCCAAGCCCTGCGTCTCAGACGGGTGCACGGCCACCATTCGCCGGACCGTTCAGGGCGGCCGCTCAACCTTCTGGTGCCCGAAATGCCAGAAACGCTAGCCAGCCGAACCTGACTTTTTGCCCCTTAGGCCTGAGGCGCTGACCCGCTTGCTGTCGAGACCAGATGTTCGAACTATCTCTGCCTTGGCCTCGACAGCACGCTCAGCATCAATGTCCAGGCCCAAGGCCTCTCCGTCCAGACTTTGGAGGCCATTGGCACAGTCGGAGACGTCTGCAGAGGAGCCCAAAGCTCTGAAGGTTTCCGCTCAACTCGACGCCCATTGAGCGGCTAGCGCGGATGGAGGATTCTGTCGCTCAACATGAGCTGATGGGCTTGTGCCAGCGTCTTATCCTGGTGCCGACAAAACCATCCACCGGTGTGACGATGCCACTGGATGTTGAACCGGTCCGGCGCGATCCAGCCGAGACGAACGAACGGGGCATCGAACTCCTCGCCCATGCTGTCCTCAAAGCCTGAGCGGTAGCGCTGGAGGAACCGGTAACGAGATCCGTTCCATCGACCCTGGATGTCGACAGGGTAGTTCCACTTTGTAGGTTGGATCACCGGCAAGACGCGGGGCTTGAGCACATCATCGATGAAGCGCTCGCAGGTCGCTGTGATCTGTGCCTTTTCGTTCGCCAAAAGTCCGCTCATTGATCTGTAAGGTTGGCCGGATTGAGGGACCCTGTCCAGTTCCTGGCCAACGGCTCGCCGATGCGACGGGCCTGGCGTTTCCCGAGCAACTGAAAGTTGCTTGACCTGCACAAGTGGCTGCAAGCCCTCTTGCTGATGGGCAGCTCCAAGAAGCGCATCAGCGCCAAATAGCGAAGCACAAACGGCACCCCTCGGCTGAAGGCGTGGACCCAAAACCCAGTCGCAAAAACCCTCAAAGACCTAACCGCCGCAAACGCTGTGGTGACGCCGTGGGCCAATGCCTGGGCCTAGTCCAAGCGCAACAGACGCTTCATCGCCGTGTTCAACGCGCCCTAGACGCGTCCCGCCCTACCAAATGTGGAAACGGGTTTATCAAAGATGGGTGTCTATTTTTGCAGACACTATGTCAAATATTATTGACACCGTGTCTGCCTGATTGATAGGAATGAGGCTCTGACTTATCTCGGAGCCGAACATGACTTTTCGTGAGAAACATCTTTGGATCACGGTTGTGACCACTGTGGGAATCTGGGGCTTTTACTTCTGGACCCTTATTGCCCGGATCCTTGAGGCGGACCTACGCAACGACCGACTGGCCATCTCCCTGAGCACCCTTTTCATCATCTGCCTTTTGACTGTCGTGCTGGTAGAGGTTGTGCTGACACTCATCGCAACGGCCACGACCCGAAAAGCCGAGCGGCAAGCCAGGGACGAACGCGAGATTATCGCCGCCCTCAAGGCGAGCCATGTGGCACTGATGGGCCTCATCGCGATGGTCTTCTGTATAGCCGCGGGCTCTTATTTCGCCGGCCTGATCGGCACGAACCTCATATCGCCCTGGCAGGACCATATCAGTGACATCAACATCGCTGTGATCTTGGCCAATGTCTTGTTGGCCTGCCTTGTCATAACCGAACTGGTTCGAGCGGGACTGACCCTGGGCTTCCTCGGACGCGGACGCTGATGCTCGGATTGAAGTCGTCGCCCACCGGCAAGACCCTCATAAAAAACCGTATCCGAGAGCTGCGATTCCATGCTGGCGAAATGACCCAGGCTGCGCTTGCAGAACGGATCGGCATGACCCGGCAGACCATCGTGGCCATTGAGCAGGCCCGGTACTCACCGAGCTTGGAAGCTGCATTCCGCATCGCTGACGTCTTCGGCGTCGAGATCGGCCAGGTCTTTCAGTGGGAGGTCCACACCCCCTTGGCCAAGACAGACAGCGACCTGACCGATCCGGATCGTGACAGGCCCTAAACTTGCCGGCCCAAGATCATGCGCAGGGTCTCTGACTTGAAGTGC